>JAVMKH010000021.1:0-7635 GCA_031732935.1 Candidatus Contendibacter sp. | reverse complement strand
GCTCGCCGGCGGCGATGCGCAACTGCTCCTTGACGATGTCCACCCCGGTGATCAGTTCGGTCACCGGGTGCTCAACCTGAACCCGGGTGTTCATTTCGATGAAGTAGAACTCGCCGTCCTGGTACAGAAATTCGAAAGTGCCCGCGCCGCGATAGCCGATGCGCTGGCATGCCTCGATGCAGAGCTGACCGATGCGGCGGCGCTGGTCGGCGCCGACGCCGGGCGCCGGCGCTTCCTCGATGACCTTCTGATGGCGGCGTTGCATCGAGCAGTCGCGCTCGCCCAGGTGGATGGCGTGACCATGGGTATCGGCCAATACCTGGATTTCCACATGGCGGGGATGATCCAGGTATTTTTCCATGTACACGGTCGAGTTGCCGAAGGCGGCGTTGGCCTCGCTGCGCGTCAGGTCGAGAGTGGTCAGCAGCGCGGCCTCGCCATGGACCACCCGCATCCCGCGCCCGCCGCCGCCGCCGGCCGCCTTGATGATGACCGGATAGCCGATGTCGCGGGCGATCCGCAGAATTTCCTGACCATCGTCACCCAGCGGCCCGTCGGAACCCGGCACGCAGGGCACGCCGGCCTCCTTCATCGCCCGGATCGCCGAAACCTTGTCGCCCATCAGCCGGATGGTGTCCGGGCGGGGGCCGATGAAGATGAAGCCGCTTTGCTCGACCCGCTCGGCGAAATCGGCGTTTTCCGACAGGAAGCCGTAGCCAGGATGAATCGCCACCGCGTCGGTCACCTCGGCGGCGCTAATGATCGCTGGCATGTTCAGATAGCTGTCGACGGCGGGCGGCGGGCCAATGCACACCGTTTCGTCGGCCAGGCGCACGTGCTTGAGTTCGCGATCCACCGTGGAATGGACGGCGACGGTGCGGATGCCCAATTCCCGGCAGGCGCGCAAAATTCGCAAGGCGATTTCGCCGCGATTGGCGATGACGATTTTTTCGAGCATGGCGCGGAGCTATTCGATGACCAACAGCGGCTGATCGTATTCGATCGGCTGGCCGTTCTCGGCCAGAATCCGGGTGATCGTGCCCGCGCGATCGGCTTCGATCTGGTTGAACATCTTCATCGCCTCGATAATGCAGACCGGGTCGCCGACGTTGACATGCTGGCCGATCTCAACGAACGGCTTGGAACCGGGCGCGGCGGAGCGGTAGAAGGTACCCACCATCGGCGAGCGCAGCGCGTGGCCCTGGATCGCGTCGATGTTCGCGGCCGGCGTCGGCGCGGCGGGTGGCGCGGACGGCGGAGGAGCCGGAGGGGCGGGCGAGGGAGGGGCAAACCCGTAGGCGGCGGGCGCGGCCCACAGCGGTTGCGCGGGCATCATGACCGAAGCGCCGCTCTGGGGATGGCGGCTGATGCGCACCGAGTCCTCGCCTTCCTTGATCTCGATTTCGGCCACGGCGGAGGATTCAAGCAGCTCGATCAGCTTCTTGATCTTGCGAATGTCGATCGGCATGACGGTTATCTTGGCGTGGCGAGGTAACGGTCGGCGGCGCGCAGCGCCAGTTCGTAACCCTGCGCGCCCAGCCCACTGATCACGCCGACGGCGATATCGGATAGATAGGAGTGGTGGCGGAACGGCTCGCGCGCGAACACGTTGGACAGATGCACCTCGATGAACGGGATGCCGACCCCCAGCAAGGCGTCGCGTAACGCCACGCTGGTGTGAGTGAGGGCAGCGGGGTTGATCACGACGAAGGCAATGCCTTCCCGGCGGGCGGCGTGGACGCGGTCGAGCAATTCGTGCTCGGCATTGCTCTGAAAACAGCTCAGTTCGTGGGGTCCCAGCGTCCGAGCCAACTCCGCGCAATGCTGTTCGATGGCGGCGAGCGTGGTGGAGCCGTAGACGCCCGGTTCCCGGGTTCCCAGCAGATTTAGATTCGGTCCATTCAGCAACAGCAGCTTGGCCATGGGTTGAGTGTGGCAACCTTGCAAAAAACAGGGGCGCGATTCTGCATGAACTGGGGTATCGTGTCTAGCCGGAAGACGATGGAACCGGCCATTTCGCCGCCACTTTCCGCACGTTCGCCGCAAATTCCGGCCAGGGCGGCTTGGAAGTTAACCCGCATTTCCCAGCAGCGACCGCAGATGTTTGTCGAATGCTCCAGCGTCCAGGAACCCCACCACCCGCCGTCCGCGCCGTTCCTGTCCGTCCGGGCCAAAGAACAGGATCGCGGGTGGTCCGATGAGGTCGAACCGCTGCAGCAGCGCCTGATCGGCATCGTCGTTGGCGGTGACATCGGCCTGCAGCAAGACCATGTCGGCCAACGTCGCCCGCACTCCAGGATCAGTGAAGGTATAATGTTCCATTTCCCGGCAACTGACGCACCAGTCGGCGTAAAAATCCAGCATGACCGAACGACCGGCGGCTTCGCGCACCGCACTTTCCACCTCAGCCACGGTCTTGACCCGACGGAACGATAGGGGTTGCGAGGTGGAGGCGGCGTTGGCCACTAAACCCACCCCGCGCAGCGGTTGCCAGGGATCACGACCGCCAGCGGCCACGCCGACCAGCAGCAGGATGCCGTAGATCAGCAACACCAGTCCCAGCCCCTTCACCAGGGTGCGCCAGGCTGGCGCGCCATGCACGACCGGTTGCAGCGCGCCCATGTAGGTCGCGGTGACAATCAGCAACGTCGCCCAGAGCACCATGCTCGCCGTCGCCGGCAGAATGCGCTCCAGCAGCCCCAGCGCCACCGCCAGCAGCAGCACGCCGAACACGGTCTTGATCCGTTCCATCCAGTGACCGGCGTGCGGAAGCCAGTGACCGGCGGATGCGCCGATGGCCAGCAGCGGCGCGCCCATGCCTAGGCCCAGGGCGAACAGCGCCGCCGCGCCCAGCGCGACATCGCCGGTCACCGCGATGAAGGTCAAGGCGCCGATCAGCGGCGGGGCCACGCATGGGCTGACGATCAGCGCCGACAACAGACCCATCACCGCTACCCCGATGTGGTGGCCGCCGCGCTGGCGATTGCTCCAGTCCACGAGCCAGTATTGCAGATTGGCTGGCAACCGTACCTCGTACAAGCCGAACATGGACAGCGCCAATAGCACGAACAGACCGCTGAACGCGCCAATCACCCAGGGATGCTGAAACCACGCTTGGATGTTGCGCCCCAGCAGCGCCGCCAACACGCCGGCGGCGGTGTAGGTGACCGCCATCGCCAGCACATAGGTCAGCGACAGCCGAAGGGCCCGGCCACGGGTCAGATTCGAACCTTGCCCAGCGATCAGGCTGGACAGAATCGGAATCATCGGAAACACGCAGGGCGTGAACGCGAGCAGTAACCCGAAACCGAAAAAGGCGGGGATCGCCAGGAATCGCTGTTCGCGCAACAGCCGCGCCAGCCGATCCGGTTCGGCTTCGTTGCGTTTAATTTCCTGTTCCTTGGGGTCGAGCGTGGGGGGCGGGGCAAGGGCCGTGGTTACCATTTTTTCGGCCTTGGCCCTTGGTTCTTTCTCCACCGGCGGGCCAGAGGTGGTCGCTGGCAGGGCCACGCTGATCGTTTGGCCCAGGGGTGGATAGCAGACCCCGATCTCGGCGCAACCCTGATAGTCGGCCCTGATCCGCGCGGTTTGCGCGCCGGACGATTCGCGTCGTAAGCGGGCGATCACGACGGCTTCGCCGTGGAAGATTTGCTGTCGACCAAAATAGGGATCATCCTTCGGCTCGCCAGGCGGGATTTCCACCTCGGCGATCGCGATACCATGGACATCCGGCAGGCTCAGGCGGAATTTGTCGCGGTACAGATAATAACCGGGCGCGATGATCCAGCGAGCCTCGATGGTCGATGGATCGGGCGCGCTGATGGTCAACTGAAACGCTTGATCGGCCTCAAGAATCTGGTCTTGGGACGAACTGTTCCAGCGGTCGAGCAATCCGCCCACCGCTGATCCAGCCAGCAGCGCCAGCAGCAGCGCCAACCAACGGATCCACATCGGAAACACTCGCATCATTCCGACGCTCCCGTACAGTCCGTGATCCAATCCAGGTACGCGGCTGATCCGGTCTGAATCGGCAGGGCGATGATCTCCGGTACCTGGTAGGGATGCAGTTCGCGGATGCGCGCCTCCAGCCGCGGGTAAACCGCTGGGGAGGTTTTGATCAGCAGCAAAAATTCGGTATCGCGCTGCATCTGATTTTCCCAGCGGTAAATCGAGGTGAGTCCCGGCACGATGTTGACACAGGCGGCCAGCCGCTCGCCGACCACGGTCTCGGCGATGCGTTCGACGGTCGCCAAATCTGGGCAGGTGCAAAGGACGATCAATGGCAATGGATTCATGATGTGTCTTTTTAGATAAAACTGCTATTTTAGGAACAGTTCCGGTCGACAGCGATGAAACGATGATGACTTATGACCGGCCAGGGCGGTGGTGGTTGCGGTCGCCATGCCAGAATCGAAGCGTCCATTCATTACCGATCCTGACGATCCCTCTGCAAGGCCCTGCGAAATCATGCGGAAGTTTCCCAACGCGACGTCATCATCCGGGCTCCCGCCCGAAAACTCTCCAGAATTCTTCCGGCGCTGGGAACCAGGGCGTCGGCGCTTGTGGGCGTTCTGGCTGCTCTATTTCGTTACCTGGCACGCTGCCTGGTTCGGCGCCTCGGCTTTTGAGACTTTCGGCAACTCGATTAGCCTATGGTATCCGCTGGCGGGGTTGCTCTTCTTTGTTCTGTTGACCTTCGGCTGGCGAGCGTTGCCGCCGGTGCTGTTGACCCAAGGATCGCTGAGCGGCGTGCTGTGGATGCTAGCTCCCTCGCCCGTTTCACCGTCGACGTTGCTGGCCGATCATTTGGTGGCCCCACTGATCAAGGTGGCAGCTTATCTGTTGGCGACCGTGGCGTTGCGAGCCTGGAACGCCGGTCGGCCCCATAACAACTTCGTCGATCAAGCTTACACCGGACAATTTTTGGGGGCGGCGCTGCTGGCCAGCGGGTTGACGGCGAGTATTGGCGCGATGTGGCTGCTGTACACTGGACCCGATGCCTTCGACCCATGGCCCGTGGCTTGGCTCCATGGGGTGATTGGTGATTTCATTGGCATCATCACCGTGGCTCCATTGCTGCTGGTGCATCTGGGCCCCCGCCTGCGTGACTGGCTCCAGTGGGGACGGTGGCGACAATCGTCCCTGGAGACACCGCGCGGGCGGTGGTGGCTCTGGCTTGCCTGCTTCGTGGGGCTGCCGCTGACTCTGGTTATCCTATTCAAGGCGCCGTCATGGCTGGGATTGGGCATGGCGCCGCTCCCCTTTGTGACTTTGTTCGTGTTGCCGCCCTTGGCGTGGATCGCCATCGCCGGCGGTTTGTCGGTGGTGACCGTGGCGATTTTCCTGCTGGAAACGGGACTGGCGGTACTGGCAACATGGGATGGGCAGCGAAACGCGACATTGTATTACCAGCTTGTGATGATCGCGGTCGCGATCATGGGCTTGCCCTTGGGAAGCATGACCGAAGCTGGCGACTCGGCGCGCACCCGGTTCCGTGATCTGATCCGGGTCGCGGACGACCTGCTGTGGGATACCAACGCGGACGGATTGATCACCCAGCTCAGCGGCAAGCTGGCCTGGGAACTGGCGCCTAGAACCGGACTGTGGTGGCGGACCGGCGTCCATGCCATTCCAAGGCGGTATCGTAACGTGCTGAGAACGGCGCTGCGGGCCAAGCGACCCTTTCGGGAGGTGTTGCTCAGCATTTGGGACCATGCGGGCGAGGTACGCTGGTTGCGGGTCAACGGCCTGCCCTATCAGGACGAGTTGGGTCGTTTCGCCGGTTATCGCGGCGCGGCGACCGATATCACCACCCAATACGTCGCCGAGCAGGTGCTGGCCGATTACGCCGATCAGTTGCGGTGGGAAGTCGCGGCCCAGACCGCCGAGTTGCAGCGGATCAATCGCGATTTAGCGTTCAACGAGCAGCGCTATCGGGCCATGCTGGCCGCCGCGCCAGTCGGCATGGCCGAGGTGGATGCCGAGGGATGTTGCCGATATGTCAATTTCCCCTGGTGCATCCTGACCGGTCAGGCAGCGACCGCGGTACTGGGACATTCCTGGCTGGATTGCATCCGCCCCGACCAACGCGCCGAGGTGGAGCGCCGCTGGCGAATGGCCTCGAACCTGCGCGCGGGCGACGGCGAATTTCAAAGTCTGACCGATCGATGGCTAGGCGTGTATTGGTCCGCCCTTTACGACCATGACGGCGCGACCGTGGGCGCCATCGTGATCCTGAACGATATCACCGACCGTCGGCTACGCGAACAGGAGAACTGGGAACTGGCCCACTACGACGGACTCACCCGATTGCCCAACCGAACGTTGTTCTGGGATCGTCTGGAGCAGGCGCTGCGATTGGCTGTCCGTGGCCGGCAGACCGTGGCGGTGCTGGGGCTCGACCTGGACGGCTTCAAGGCGGTCAACGATAACTTGGGGCACGCCGCTGGCGATGAATTGTTGCGCCAGGTCGGCCGGCGCCTGCAAGCCACCCTGCGCGAGAGCGACACGGCGGCTCGCGTGGGCGGCGATGAATTCGCCGTGGTGCTGACGACCATCGCGCGGCCCCAGGACGCCACCAACGTGGCGCAGAAGATCATCGACCGGATTGGCCAGCCGTTCGTTCTTCCGCAGGGGCCAGCGCGGGTTTCGGCTAGCATCGGCATTGCTCTGTATCCCGACCACGCCAGCACGGCCAAGGAACTGGCGCATCGCGCCGATCTGGCGATGTACGCCGCTAAACAGGCGGGCAAGAATGGCTGGCGACTGTGGGAAGGCGGCAGCGTCACGACGGGGTAAATCGCCACCAATCCGATGGCAACTTGAGTTTTTTCTTCGCGCCGCGCTCTTGAAAATTTTTCATCCCACCCCACTTCATCGGCAACCCCTTGACAGGGCGTTTTCGCCGACTATGATTAGCACTCATTAAAGGTGAGTGCTAACAAAAGCGGCGCCAACTTCAAGTCAACGAACCTCGCTAAGGAGATGTCATCGATGAATATTCGGCCGTTGCATGATCGGGTACTGGTCAAACGCGTTGAGGAAGAAACCCGGAGTCCGGGCGGCATCGTCCTGCCCGGCGCCGCCGCCGAAAAGCCATCGCGCGGCACGGTGCAGGCCGTGGGACGCGGTAAGTTGTTGGAAAACGGCGATGTGCGTCCGCTGGACGTCAAGGTCGGCGATCACATCCTGTTCGGCAAATATTCGGGCAGCGAAGTCAAGGTGGACGGCGAAGAGCTGATCATCATGCGCGAAGACGAAATCATGGCCGTCATCGAGAAGTAAGCGCCCTGTCCCGCGAAACCTTCTCTTCCGAGCGATTTACAGAACGAGTTTTAGAGGAATTCCCCAATGGCTGCAAAAGAAGTCAAGTTCGCTGATGATGCCCGCTCGCGCATGGTGCGCGGCATCAACATTCTGGCCAACGCCGTCAAGGTGACCCTGGGTCCGCGCGGCCGCAATGTCCTGTTGGACAAGGCGTTCGGCGCCCCCACCGTGACCAAGGACGGCGTATCGGTCGCCAAGGAGATCGAGCTGGAAGACAAGTTCGAGAACATGGGCGCCCAGATGGTCAAGGAAGTGGCGTCCAAGACCTCCGACGTGGCCGGCGACGGCACCACCACCGCCACCGTGCTG
>JAVMKH010000020.1:0-40622 GCA_031732935.1 Candidatus Contendibacter sp. | reverse complement strand
GGGTCGAGGAGTGGTTGCCCCAGATCGTCATCTTCTTGATGTCGTTGACGTGGGCGCCGGTCTTCTCGGCCAACTGGCTCAGGGCACGGTTATGATCGAGCCGGGTCATGGCGTGGAACCGGCGGCGATCACGATCCGGCGCGTTGCTGGCGGCGATCAACGAGTTGGTGTTGGCGGGATTACCGACCACCAGCACCCGAATGTCGGCGGCGGCATGGTCGTTGATGGCCCGGCCCTGAGGTCCGAAGATGGCGCCGTTGGCGGTCAGCAAGTCTTTACGTTCCATGCCAGGGCCGCGCGGCCGGGCGCCGACCAGCATGGCGAAGTTGGCGTCCTTGAACGCCGTTTCCAGCTTGTCGGTGGCGACGATGCCGGCCAGCAGCGGGAACGCGCAGTCGTTCAGTTCCATCACCACACCTTGCAGGGCTTGCAGCGCCGGGGTGATTTCCAGCAGTTGCAGGATCACTGGCTGATCGGGACCCAACATGCTTCCCGAGGCGATCCGGAAGGCCATGGCATAACCGATATTACCAGCAGCGCCGGTGATGACGACGCGGACGGGTGCTTTCATGCGTGTGCTCCTTTGACGTTAGCGAGGATGCCAGTACGGCTGGGAATGCTCCGGGGTCGTAGTCGAAGTACGTTCCTGGAGCTGGGTGGGACGACGATGAACATTGAGATGGCGAAAACCTGCCAGGCGATGAACGAAGCCGTGGCGATATTTTTATAATGGGACACTGACCAGTCGCGGTGGCGGCTGGCTTCAAAGTTGAAAAATAGTAACGTAGATTGCCGTGTTTTGAAACGAAAGCCGGTTTCGCCGGCGGGGATGTCTGTCGCGATGAGCAATTCCTTTACCCAGGGCGCGGGTTACGCCCTAACCGGCCTGCGCTGGCTGCCCAAAGCCGGCCTGCGCGGCTTCGTGGCGATTCCACTGCTGATCAACACCCTCCTGTTCGGTGGAGGGATCTGGTGGGGCGCGAACCAGTTGCAACGCCTCGACCGGGCGGTTCAGGGCTGGCTGCCGGACTGGCTGGCTTGGTTGCACTGGCTGTTGTGGCCGCTCTTCGTTCTGACCGTGCTGGTGGTGGTCTTCTACACCTTTTCCCTGGCGGCCAATGTCATCGCCGCGCCCTTCAATGGCTTGCTGGCCGCGCGGGTCGAGAGAATGATCGATCCCGCCGGTCGTGTTCCGCCACGACCCGCTGAAACGTCGTGGCGCGAGTTGTTGCTCAGTCCGCTGGGGGAGTTACGCAAACTGCTGTACTTCGTGGCCTGGGCGATTCCGCCGTTGGTGCTCTCGTTCGTGCCGGCGGTCAACATGGTCGCGCCGGTGGTGTGGGCGGTCTCCACGGCCTGGATGTTGGCGCTGGAGTACGCCGACTATCCGCTCGGCAATCGAGGAATGGGCCTCAAGGCGCAGCGCCAACTGCTGCGCCAGCGCCCGTTGTTGGTCTTGGGCTTTGGCGGCATGACGCTGCTGCTCACCCTGATTCCGGTGCTGAACTTCCTGGCGATGCCGGCGGCGGTGATCGGCGCGACGTTGTTGTGGAACAAAGAGCTGTCGGATTCCGCATGAGAGAAGCGGGGACTTGGCGGGGGTCGATCTTGCGCCTGCTGTATACCGGCCTGCTGTACCTAGCGCTGCCGTTGGCGTTGCTGCGGCTGTACTGGCGTGGCCGGCGAGACGCGGGACACCGCCAACGCTGGACCGAGCGATTCGGCTTTGTCCCATCGGCGGCGCTGACCGGCTGCCTGTGGCTACACGCCGTGTCGGTGGGTGAAACCCGCGCCGCCCTGCCGTTGATTCGCGCCCTGCTGAATCGCTATCCCGGACTGCCGCTGCTGGTGACCACCACCACGCTGACCGGCTCTCGCCAAGTACGCGAGGCGCTGGGCGACCGGGTCCAGCACGTTTACGCGCCTTACGATGCGCCCGGCGCGGTGGCGCGGTTCCTGCGCCGAACCCGACCCCGGCTGGCGGTGATCATGGAAACCGAATTGTGGCCTAATCTGTTGCATCGCTGCGCGACCACTGGCATCCCGGTGCTGATCGCCAACGCCCGACTGTCGGAACGGTCGGCGCGAAGCTATGCCCGGATTGGCGGGTTGACCGCCGCCATGCTGCGCGACATCGACCTGATCGCGGCCCAGGCCGACGCCGACGCCGAACGTTTTCGCATCCTGGGTGCGCCCAGAGTGCAAGTAACCGGTAATCTCAAGTACGACCTGACCCCACCCGACGATCTGCCGGAGCGGGGATGGCGACTGCGGCGGGAATGGCTGGGGGAGAATCGACCGGTCTGGATCGCCGCCAGCACCCACGCTGGCGAGGATGAGTACGTTCTGGACGCCTTGGCCCACCTCCGCGCCCGCTGGCCGGAACTGCTGCTCTTCCTCGTGCCCCGCCATCCGGAGCGTTTTGACGCGGTGGCGATGCTGTGTCGACAGCGAGGTTTCAGCGTGGTCCGGCGTAGCGAACAGCGACCCTGCGCGCTGGATACCGCTGTGTTCCTTGGTGACAGCATGGGCGAGTTGCTACTGTTCTACGCCGCCGCCGATCTGGCCTTCATCGGCGGCAGTCTGGTTCCCACCGGTGGCCATAACGTGCTGGAACCGGCGCTGCTGGGTCTGCCGATACTGTTCGGCTCGCACATGTTCAACTTTACCGAAGCCAGCGCGCGGTTGCTGGAAGTGGAAGCAGCTTGGCGGGTCGCCGATGCGGCGGAACTGGCGGTGGCGGTGGACCGGTTGCTGGCCGATCCCGCGTTGCGTCAAGCCGCTGGCCAGCGTGGCCGGGTGGTGGTGGAACGGCACCGCGGGGCATTAGCGGCGCTGTTAGGCTGCATTGAAACCTTGCTTTGACAAGGCTTGTTTCAGTCGTACTGGAGTCGTTGAACGTTGGGATATCGGGACATGAATATCGCCTGGTCACGCTACCTCGTGCCGCTGGTTCCCCTCCTGTGCATATTTTGGATGGGCAACGCCGCTCCGCAGTCCAGCCCCAGCCCAGCGTCGCCCACCGCATCCGCCACGCCCACGCTAGAAGAGGCGCAAGCCAAGCTGGCCGCGCTCGCCACCCTCCGCGATTTGCCGGAAAACGAGCGCGCCCAGGCGCAAGGGCTTTATCAGCAGGCGATGAGCCAGTTGCAGGCGACGAAAAATTACGCCGACACCGCAGCCTCTTACCAGCAACTCCAGCAATCGGCCCCGCTGGAAACCGCCCGTCTGCAGCAGACCCTGACCGGCGAACCGTCGACTTCGTTGGCGCCATCACTCTCCACCGAGGATCTGACCCAGCAACTGGCGCAGACCCAGGTCAGCTTGAGCGATGCCCAGAAGCGCCTTGGCGACCTGGACCAGCAGCTAGCGACGCAACAGGCCCGCCCCAAGAATATTCCCGCCGAACTGATGGCTTTGAAGGAGCAGGTGGGCGATCTTGAAAGCAAGCTGCAAGCCGCCGCCCCAGCCGGCACCACTCCCTTGCTGGCCGATGCGCGACTGTTGGCGTTGACCACTCAGCGGCAAGCACTGGGCCAGCAGATCGCCATGCTGGAGCAGGAGCGACTGAGCTATGACGTTCGTTACGCCTTGCTGAACGCCCAGCGGACGGTGGCGGCGCGGGAAGTGGCGCAGGCCCAGACGCAAGCGCAGCACCTGCAAAGCCTGCTGAACACCCGCCGCCGCGACGAAGCGACCGCGGTGGTGCAGCAAACCGATCAGACTCAGCAGGAAGCCGCCGCCAAGCCAATGGTGGTCCAGACCGTCGCCGCCGAGAATGCCGCCATCAGCCGCCGTTTGGCCGAACTGGTCCAGAACAGCGATGAAGTCGACGACCGCCAAGTCGATTTCAACGAACGTTTGACGCAATTGACGGAACGAATGCGGGGAATCCGACAGCAGCTGGGTATCGCGGGGTTCAGCGACACCATGGGGCCAATCCTGTTGAAAGAGCGGCGCAACTTGCCGGACGTGCGCCAGTACCAGCGCAATGCCAGCGAACGCCAGCAAGGCATCATCCAGGCCCGGTTGGAGCAATTCCAGACCGAGGAACAGCTTCGTCGCGTTCGGGCCGTCGAGGAAAATCTCCAGAAACTAGCCACCCAATTCGACCCGCAATGGTCGGACGCGCAACGGCGGGCGATCAGCGCGGAACTGCGGCCCTTGCTGGTCGAGCGCCAGCAACTGCTGGAAAAACTGAGCAGCGGCTACTCCAACCTCACCACCGGCCTGGTTGCGCTTGACGAGGCCCAACGCAAGCTGATCGACCAAGCTGAACTGTACGGGACGCTGCTGGACCGCCACCTATTGTGGATTCGCAGCAGCCCGCGGCTTGGCTTCGAATGGCTGAAGACCCTGAGAGGGGCGTTGGACTGGCTGGTCGAACCGGCCAACTGGGAGGAAGTATGGCAAAACCTGGAGCGCGGAGCACGCAATCAGCTGGAGTTGGCGGTTCTCGGCACGCTGATTTTTTTGGGGTTACTGTATTACCGCCGATCGCTGATCAAGCGCCTGGGCGAAGGAGTGGATGCCATCGGTGATGTAAGCCATGATCGCTTTGGATTGACCGGTCGTGCCCTGGTGATCACCGCGTTGCTGGCCCTACCCTGGCCCTGGCTATTGGCGTGGCTGGCCTGGTTGCTGTTCGTCTCCGGCAACGCCGCCGACTTCTCGCGGGGGCTGGGCCTTGGCTTCGTCGCCGGTGCGCTCCTGACCATCAATGTTACCTTTCTACGCCAGTTTTGCCGTCCCCAAGGACTGGCGATGGCGCATTTTGGTTGGAGCGAGGCGGGGTGCCGGCTGCTACGCCGCCACCTTGGCTGGTTTTTGTGGATTGGTCCATTGGGTCCAATCATCGTCGGGCTTTGCGAGGCGCAACCCGATCCGTTGTACGGTGACACCTTGGGGCGGGTGGCGTTTTGCATCAGCTCGCTGGCGTTGACCCTTGTACTCTGGCGAGTGCTGGATCCCCGTCAGCCGTTGCTCGCTGGCCTGGCGGCGGAGCTCACCGGCCCGACCTGGCGGTTGTTTCGTTACCTGTGGTATCCCTTGATCGTGGGGACGTATGCGTTGATTGTTTTGCTGGCATTGTCCGGTTACTACTACACCGCGATGCAGTTGCGCGGTCGCATGATGCTGACGGCTTGGCTGCTGCTGGGCGCGGTGCTGTTGGTCAATCTGTTTTTGCGCTGGCTGAACATCAGCCAGCGCCGCCTGGCGCTGCAACGCGCGCTCGCCAAGCGCGAAGCGCAGTTAGCCGCCCGCGCCAGCAAGGACACCGCGCCGGCATCCGGGGAGGGCATGCCGGAAACCCTCAATCTGCCGGACCTGGATCTGACCACCATCAGCGAACAGACCCGTAGTTTGATGAACCTCACGGTGTTGCTGGGGCTGGGTTTTGGGTTGTGGCAAATTTGGGGTGGCCTGATTCCGGCTTTTTCCATCCTTAACGAGATCACCCTTTGGCATCAAACGGTGCAGACCACCGCTGGCACGCAAGTTGCCGACATCACCTTGGGGAGCATCGTGGTCGCTGGGGCATTATTGGTATTAGTCGGCTTCCTGGCCCGTAATCTGCCCGGCGTGCTGGAGTTGGTGGTGTTGCAACGGTTGGCGGTCGACTCCGGCAACCGTAACGCCATCATCACCATCAGCCGCTATCTGATTACCGCTGTCGGGCTGGTGGTGGCGCTGGACATCATTGGCATCGGCTGGGATCAGGTGCAGTGGCTGGTCGCGGCCCTGGGCTTGGGTTTGGGGTTCGGCCTGAAGGAAATTTTCAGCAATTTCTTTTCCGGCTTGATTCTGCTGTTGGAGCGGCCGATCCGGGTGGGCGACACCGTGACCCTTGACAGTTTGAGCGGAACGGTGTCGCGCATCAACATCCGCGCCACCACCATCACCGACTGGGATCGCAAGGAAATCATCGTCCCCAACAACACCTTCATCACCAGTTCGCTGATCAACTGGGCCCGGAGCGATCCCATCACCCGGGTGGTGATTCCGGTCGGGGTCGGTTACGACAGCGATCCCGCGCGGGTCCACGAGGTACTGTTGGCGGTGGCGACCAGTCACCCGCTGGTGGTGAAGGAGCCGGCGCCGGCGGTGTTGTTCCTGAAATTTGGCGAGAGCGCGCTGGAATTCGAGATGCGGGTGTTCGTGCGGGACCTGGCCAACCGCCTGTTGTTAACCCACGACTTGCATAACGGTATCTTGCGGGCGCTGCGCGAAAACGACATTGAGATACCCTTCCCGCAGCGGGATGTGCATTGGCGTAGCGCGCCGGCCGAGCCGCGAAATCCGCTGGACAAGGATGCGAATTTCTCGTCCTGATTGCGTGTGGAGTCCAGTCTCGCCTGGTTATTCGCCCGACTGTAGCAGCGAGCCCCGCTCTCGCGCCTTGTGGACGGTGGCCAGGAACACGCCGATACCGAGGCCAAGATAGCCGACATTCAGCAGCAGTGCCTGGAGAAAAAAATCCAACCGGAACGTGTGATCCAGCAGCACCGCCCGCATTCCCTCGAACACGTGGCTGGCCGGCAGTGCCCAGGCCAGCGGATGCAGCCAGCCGGGCAGGGTGGCGACGGGATAATAAATGCCACACAGCGGCGCCAGGGCGAAAATCGCCGCCCAGGCGATGCTTTCCGCGCCCATGCCGTAGCGCAACACCAGCGCCGACACCAGCAGGCCGATGGCCCAGCCCATCAAGAGCAAATTGAGGAAGAACCCCGCTAGCGGCAGGCCGAGGCTGAACAGGTTGAAGCCGTAGAACGGTATCGCCAGCAAGACCGCGATGCCGACGCCGAGCACGGTCCGCACGAGGCTGATGGCCATCAGTGCGATGATCAGTTCGATGGGTTGCAGCGGGCTGATGAGTAATTGCGCCAGATTGCGGGCGTGCAGTTCCTCGAAGAACACCACCGACAGGCCCAGTTGACTGCGAAACAGAATGTCCCATAGCAGCACGCCCGACAACAGCAAGCCGGTCGCCTGGTTCAACACATCGCTGTGGCCGGCCAGATAGCGGGTGATGAAGCCCCACAGGATCATCTGCACCGTTGGCCAGTAGGCCAGTTCGATGATCCGAACCCGCGAACTTCGCAATAGATAGAGATAGCGTAGCGCCAGCGCCCCGATCCGGTGCGCGGAGATACCGTTCATTCGACGACCTCGCCGCTCTGGATGCCACGGGCGATGTCGAGAAACACTTCTTCCATGTCCTTGCGGCCGTAGCGGCGGATCAGCTCGCGTGGAGCGCCGGTGGCGACCACGCGACCGGTGCGCAACATGATGACCTGATCACAGAGCCGTTCGACTTCGCTCATGTTGTGCGAGGCGAGCAACAAGGTCGCGCCGCTGCGTCGCTGATAGTCGGTCAAGATACGGCGCATTCGGTCGGCGGTGTCGGGATCGAGCGAGGCGGTCGGTTCGTCCAGGAGCAGAATTTCCGGCTCGTTCAACAGCGCTTTGGCCAGTGCCACACGGGTTTTTTGACCGGCCGACAGACTACCGTAGGGGCGCTTGAAGAAAGCGTCGATGTCCAAATCCCGACCCAGCGCCGCCAATCGCTCCCAAACATGGCGTACCCCGTACAGCCGGGCGTAGACGGTCAGATTTTCCGCGACGGTCAGCCGCTGTGGCAAGTCGACGTAGGGTGAGGAAAAATTCATGCGCGGCAGCACGCGCTGGCGATAGCGCGGTACATCCTCGCCGAGAATTCGAATCTGGCCGCTGGTCGGCAACAGCAGGCCCAGCAGCATGGCGATGGTCGTGGTCTTGCCGGCGCCGTTGCCGCCGAGTAGGGCGCACGTGGTGCTCTGGGCAATGCAGAAGCTGATGCCGTCGACGGCGCGCACGGAGCCGTAGTGCTTGCTGAGATCCTTGACCTCGATAACGGCTGGTTCAGCCACTTCAGCCCGCGCCTCGCGCCAGTTTCGGCAAATCGCCCGCCAGACCCATCGCGCGGCGGGCGATCAGGTTCTTGAGCGGCCCGGCGGCGTCGGTCAGATTCAGGCCGACGTTCCGCAACAGCCGCACCGGCGGCAGCGAAGTACCGAACAACCGCTTGAAGCCGTCCATCACCCCCAACATCAGCAGGTTGTCGCCCTTGCGCCAGCGTTCGTAGCGGCGCAGCGTCTTGAGCGAGGCGAAATCCTGACTGGCGGCGACCGCGTCCAACACGACCTCGGCCAGGGTCGCTGCGTCCAGCAGCCCTAGATTCACGCCTTGACCGGCCAGCGGGTGCACGACATGGGCGGCGTCGCCGATCAGGGCGATGCCCGGCTGAACGTAAGCGTGGGCATGTTGCAACCGCAGGGGGAACGCTGCTCTGGGCCCCACCTCGACGATGGCGCCCAATCGCTGGTCAAACGTTTCGGCCAACGCCACACCGAAATCGCGCTCGTCCAGGGCCAGCAGCGAATCGGCCTGATCGGGCGTGGTGGACCAGACGATGGAGCAACGCCCGTCGTGCAGCGGCAGGAACGCCAGCGGCCCGGTCGGCAGAAAACGCTGCCAGGCCGTCTCCTGGTGTGTTTCGGCGGTACGCACGTTGGCGACCACCGCGTGCTGGTCGTAGCTCCAGCCGCCGGTCTGAATGCCGGCCAGTTGCCGGACCCTGGACTGCGCCCCATCCGCCCCGACCAGCAGTCGGGTGGTGAATTCGCGCCCGTCGTTCAAGCGTATCCGCCAGCCGTTTCCGGCTAGAGGCTCGGCGGTTTCCAGCGCCGCCGGACAGAGTAAATCCACCGCCGGCAGTTGCCGCGCCCGTTCCAGCAGGGCGTATTGGATCACTCGATTTTCGATGATCCACCCCAGCAAGGGTTCGCCAATGTCAGCGCTATCGAAATGGATGCTCCCGAAGCCGGTCGCGTCCCACACCCGCATGTCGCGAAACGGACTGACCCGCCAGGCGGTCATGCCATCCCAGGCGCCCACGGCGGCAAAGACGCGCTGCGAGGCGCGGCTGATGGCGGACACCCGCGAATCGAGGTCCAGTCCCGGACGCATGCGATCCAACGGTACGCCTTCCAGCAGGGCGATGCGCAGATCGCCTTGTCCCAGCGCGCAAGCCAGCGCCGAACCAACCATGCCGCCGCCAGCGATGATAAGGTCGTAATCAGCCTCAGGCATCTTCATAACGCCAGCCCCCGCGCCAGTTTCGGCAAACGTCCGTCTAGGCCCATCATCTGGCGGGCGAAAAGATGTTTGAACGGGGGGCAGAGATCGAAGGTCAGCAGTCCCAGATTGCGGACGGCGCGCACCGGCCAGAGCGGATTGGCGAACAGCCGGTTCAGGGCGTCGGTGAACGCAATCGTTCGCCGCTGATCCCAACGCCGCCAGTCGGCGTAACGGTTCAACACGCGGATGTCGCCGATGTCCTGTTCCGCCCGTCGAGCGCCGGCGATTACCTCGGCCAGTGCCGCCACATCGCGGATACCGAGATTGAAACCCTGGCCAGCGATGGGGTGCAAGGTATGGGCGGCGTTGCCGATGACGGCCACGCGGGCGCGGGCGTGTTCCCGGGATTTCAGCAGAAACAGCGGATACACTTGTCGGCGGCCCACCCGCGACAATGGTCCAAGCCGGTCGCCGAACCGATCGCTCAAAAGGGTCAGAAAACCGGCATCGTCCAGGTCCATGACTGCGGGAGCCACAGCCTCGTTCACTGTGCAGACCACCGCGCAGCGATTCTCGCTCATGGGCAGGAATGCCACTGGGCCATCGGCGGTAAAGCGCTCGTAGGCGACGTTGTCGTGAGGCAGGGTCGGCGTGACGTTGGCGATAACCGCCTGTTGGCCGTAGTCCCAGCGCAGGGCGGCGATACCGAGTTGCTCGCGTACCGGCGAGTTGGCGCCGTCGGCGGCGACCAGCAATTGGGCGCGCAGTTCGACGGTCCGTTCCTCGCGCAACCGGATTGTGGCGCAAGCCGCCTCCGGTTCGATGATCACTTGTTCCAACCGAGCCGGACACAGCAGTTCGACACCCTGCAGCATTGGCAGTTTCGCCAGCAGCGCCGCGCCGATTCCGCGCGCCTCAGCCACGTAGCCCAGCGCATCCACGCCTTCCTCGCCACTGTCCAGATGGGCAAAGCCGGAACCGCCGCGTTCGGAAATATGAATCCGGCGAATCGGGGTGGCGGTCACCACCAGCGGGTCCCACAGGCCCAGAGCCTGGAAAATGCGCCGGGTTCCCTGCGCCAGGGCCAGGGTGCGGTCGTCGTAGCTGGGATGCTGGCTGACGGTCAGCGGCGCGGCTTCGACCAGACCGATGCGCAAGTCCTGACCGCTCAGGGCGCAGGCCAGGCTGGCGCCGACCAGGCCGCCGCCGATGATGAGCAGATCGTAATCGCTGGCCGTCATCGTCCTTCCCGCATCAGCGCCTCAATGTCACTGATTTCCTTCGGGGCAGCGGCGGTCAACACCTCGTTGCCTTCGGTGGTGACCAACACGTCGTCCTCGATACGGACGCCGATCCGCTGCCAGCGTTCGTCCAGTTCGGTTTCCAGATGAACCCCCAGCCGCGCCCAATGGGCATCCAGGATCTTGCCGCCGGCGGGGATGTACAGGCCGGGTTCGATGGTGGTAATCATGCCCGGCTCGAACAGCCGCCAGTCATCGCCGGTCTTGTAATCGCCCACGTCGTGCACGTCCATGCCCAGCCAGTGGCCGGTGCGATGCATGTAGAACGATTTGTGCCGTTCCGCCTGGATCAGTTCCTCGACATCGCCCTGAAGCAGACCAAGCGCCACCAGCCCTTCGGTCAGGGTGCGCACCGCCGCGTCGTGCGGTTCGTTGAAGTGGCAACCCGGTAGGACTTTGGCGATGGCGGCTTTCTGCGCGGCCAACACCAGTTCATAGATGGCGCGCTGCTCGCCGGAGAAACGGCCATTGACCGGGAAGCTACGGGTGATGTCGGAGGCATAGCCATCCACTTCCGCGCCGGCGTCGATCAGGACGATGTCGCCGTCGCGCAACGAGGCATTGTTCTCGGTGTAGTGCAGGATGCAACTGTTGTCGCCGCCGCCGACGATGGACGGATAGGCCCAGCCGGCCCCATTCCGAATGAAGGTGTACAGGATTTCCGCTTCGAGTTCATATTCCATCATTCCTGGTCGGCAGGCGCGCATCGCCCGCTGATGCGCTTCGGCGGCGATCCGGGCGGACTCGCGCATCACCGCGATTTCCTCCGGCTCCTTGCGCAAGCGCATGGCGTGTAGCAGATGTTCCAGCGCGATGAACGTCACCGGCGTTCGCACCCCGGTCCGGGCCTTGCCGCGCACCTGGTTGATCCAGTCCATCACCCGCTGGTCGAAGTCCGGGTTGTAGCCGATGGCGTAGAACACCCGCTCGCGATTTTCCAGCAGCGGCGGCAACAACTGGTCGATCTCGGTGATGGCATGGGCGTGATCCGCCCCGTAGCGTTCCATCGCGCCTTGCGGTCCGGCGCGGCGGCCGTGCCAGATTTCCATCTGGGGATCGCGCTTGCGGCAAAACAGCAGGAATTCCTGCTCGCCGCCCGGTGCCAGCACGGCGATAGCTTCCGGTTCGGGAAAACCGGTCAAATAATAGAAATCGCTGTCCTGGCGGAAGGGGTGGTGGACATCGCGGTTGCGGGGGGTGGATGGCGCGGCGGGCAGCAGGGCAATCGAACCCGGACCCATGCGCTCCAGCAGAGCACGGCGGCGGCGGGCGAACACAGCGGCGGGAATGGCGCGGGCAAGCATCGGTGGATTCCGGTTCAGTGCGGGCGGGGGGGAGGGGCGAAACGGCGCAGATCCTCCAGGATCATCAGCAGCCCGACCCGCAGGTATTCGACCACTTCGGCATAGGCAATCTCATCGGCTTCGCTGGCCTCGTCGATCTCGAACCCGACTTGGGCGATCTGGGTGGCGTCGCGCAGGAATTCCTGACTTTCCGCCGACAATTGGCCGCGCTGGTCGACCTGACCCAATCCCAGCCCGTACAGCAAGCCCTGGCACCAAGCGCCCAGCGCTGCGGTCCGTTGGCGCAGGGGTGCGTCGTCGTCGGGCAACAGCGGGGCTACGGAACCGTCGTCGGCGTTCAGTTGGGTGACGCCAAATTCGAGCAGCTTAGCAAGCAAGTCGCGAACTGAATCGGTCAGTTCCCCACTCTCGACCAACTCCTCGCGCGCCAGGGCGAGCCAACGATCTCGATCGAGGGCAGGATCGGCGCAAAGGAGGCCACACAGCAGGCCGTGCAGTTCCGAGGGACCGAGTGGGTTTAACAGGCGAGACAGGCGTTCGAACAAGGGTAGATGAGCCGTGGACATGCGTAAACTCCAGCGCCCGGACGGCGCGAGGCCTGCTCATCGTAGCATTCCGCGCCCGAGCGGCGAAATTATGGTTAATGAGGAGCGGTTGAAATTGACCAACGTGGAATGGCCGCTCTATAGTAATCAGCATGGAAAGTAATCATCGTACTGAAAACGAACCGCTGGCCGAGGCGGACGACTTCGACGAGATGCCGGAAACCGCCGAAACCGTCGAAACCAACTTGATCATTCTCACCGAGCGGGTGGATCAGTTGGCGGAATGGTGCGAGCGCCTGGCGCGGGAGACTCAATCCCTGCGCGAGCGGATAGCGACTCTTCAGGTCGAACGCGATGCCCTGCGCGGGAAAAATGAACAACTACGCGCGCGGATCGACGCCATGGTCGTGCGGTTGAAAGGATTGGGGCAGAGCCTGTGAGCCAGAAAACCATCAGTGTGGCCGTGCATGTGGCCGGTTGTGATTACCGCTTCGCCTGTTCGCCCGCCGAGCGGGAAGAACTTTTGGAGGCAGCCTACCATCTCGACCAGAAGATGCGGGAGATTCGCGATCACAGCGGCAAGTCCTTGGCCCTGGAATCGGTCGCAATGATGGCCGCGCTGAATCTCAGCCACGAATTGTTGCGACAGCAACGACAGGCCACCGAGATGGAAGCCCTTCTTAACCGTCGCCTACAGGTTTTATCGCGGAAAGTCGACATGGCCCTAAGCCAATTAACCTTAGGTGAGGTATAATGCGCGTGGGACTTGATCTTAAGTTCGGGCGCTCGCTGCGGTGTTCGAGTAAGGGGCCGGATAACCCCTTGATCCTAATTAATCTGACCCAGGGTGTACGGTTGTCGACGCAAGTGTGCATGTCCGCCTTGCCGCGGAAAGCCTGGAGCGTCGCTCTGTTCCCCACTTGAACCTCACGGTTCAAGGGTAACGGCTCGAAACGGCACAGGCGGAGAGCGCCCCCTCCTTGCAACTCAGGCGACGTCTCAACGTCGCCTTATTTTTGCCCTTCGCAACCGTGGACATAAACGACGATCCGCGCGAATTGCGCCAACGGTTACGCGAACTGCGCCGCGCTTTGTCGCCCGCCGAGCAGCGACAAGCGGCATTGGCCGTTGCACACCGGCTGGAAAATTGGCCAGTGTGGGTCGGCGCGACCCGGGTCGCTGGCTACTGGGCTTGCGACGGCGAGCTAGACCCCGCACCGTTGCTGGAACGCGCCTGGGCCGCTGGTCGGTCGGTCTATCTGCCTGTGCTAGACGACGATGAATATTCACTCCGTTTCGCGCCATATCCACCTGGCGCGGCTTTGCGTCGTAATCGGTTCAATATCCCCGAACCCGAGGCGCCACCAACGGAATGGTTGGAACCGTGGCGGTTGGATTTAGTTTTGGCGCCACTGGTGGCTTTCGACCTGACAGGAACACGCCTGGGCATGGGCGGGGGATTTTACGACCGTGCCTTCGCATTCCTGGGCGATCCCCGCGCCCAGGACGGTCGACCCGTGTTGCTAGGTCTGGGTTATGAGTTTCAGCGGGTCGCCTCATTGATTCGGCAAGCCTGGGATGTGCCGCTGGATGCGGCGGTCACGGAAGCGATGCTGTCCGTGTTCTCCGCCGCCGAAAGCTTGGCTTTTGCACCCAAGTCTTCTCTCCCGCCAGTGGGCGAGAAGATGTAGAAGGCATCTCCGCCGCTTAACGATGCCCATCCAAGAACATCCGATAAGCTGGATTCTGGGTCTCGTCGCGCCAGGGATAACCTAGTTCACGGATGTACCGAACGAACCGTGGCCGTTCTGCTTCCGGTACCTGAATGCCGACCAGCACCCGGCCATAATCGGAGCCGTGATTGCGGTAGTGGAACAGGCTGATGTTCCAGCCGTGGGCCATTCCGTTCAAAAATTTCAGCAACGCACCGGGCCGTTCGGGAAACTGGAAACGGTAAAGGATTTCGTCGCGAATGCCAGGCGCGTGGCCGCCCACCATGTAGCGCACATGCAGCTTGGCCATTTCGTTGTCGCTCATGTCGAGCACGGGATAGCCGTGCTCGCGTAAGGTGGTGATGATGCGGTTCTTTTCCTCCTCGCCCTCGGTTAGTTGCACGCCGGCGAACACCTGGGCCTGCTGGGAATCGGCATAGCGATAATTGAATTCGGTGATGGACCGCCGGCCGATGATCTGGCAGAACTTGCGAAAACTGCCGGGCTGCTCCGGGATGGTTGCCGCCAGTAGCGCCTCGCGCCGCTCGCCCAGTTCGGCCCGTTCGGCGATATGGCGCAGGCGATCGAAATTGAGGTTGGCGCCGCAGTGGATCGCGATCAGATTCGCGTCGACGACGCCAGTTTGTTCCACGTATCTTTTCAGGCCGGCGGTTCCCAACGCGCCAGCCGGTTCGGCGATGGAGCGAGTATCGTCGAAAATATCCTTGGTGGCGGCGCAGATTTCGTCGGTGGAGACCGTGATGATATCGTCCACCAGTTCCCGCGCCAGCCGAAAGGTTTCCTCGCCCACCTGCCGCACCGCCACGCCATCGGCGAAGAGACCCACTTGATCGAGGGTCACCCGATGGCCTTGCTTGAGGGCTTCGTGCATGGAGGCGGCGTCGTCCGGCTCCACCCCGATGATCTTGATTTCGGGCCGCAGAAACTTGGCGAAGGCCGCCACCCCGGCAATCAGGCCGCCACCGCCGACCGCGATGAAGATTGCTTCGATGGGATCGGGATGCTGACGCAGGATCTCCATGCCGATGGTGCCTTGGCCAGCGATCACGTCAGGGTCATCGTAGGGATGAATGAAGACCAGACTTTTTTCCGCTTCCAGTTGGCGGGCGTGCTGGTAGGCTTCATCATAGGTATCGCCAAACAGCACAACCCGGCCCCCTCGGTCACGCACTGCCTGGACTTTGATCACTGGGGTGGTGCGGGGCATGACGATGGTGGCCTTGGCACCCAGTTTCTGGGCGGCCAGGGCCACGCCTTGGGCATGGTTGCCGGCCGAGGCGCAGAGGACGCCTTTTTCGAGAACCTCGCGTGGCAGCCCGGCCATTTTGTTATAGGCACCGCGCAACTTGAACGAGAATACGGGTTGCAAATCTTCGCGTTTGAGCAGCACCCGGTTATTCAACCGCCGCGAGAGCTGGTTCATGATGTCCAACGGCGATTCGATGGCGACATCGTAGACGCGGGCAGTCAGAATCTTTTTGAGGTAGTTGTGCATGAGAATCGATCAAAGGAACTTAGGGGAGAACGGTCCATGTCCACCGAAGACATGAAGAAGGGCGCCGCCGAGGCAGCGTTGCGGTATATCGAGGACAATACGGTCCTAGGGGTCGGCACGGGTTCAACGGTCAACTATTTTATTGACGCCCTGGCGCGTATCAAGCACCGGCTTGATGGCGTGGTATCAAGTTCGGAGACCACCACGCAACGATTGAAAGCACACCGGATTCCAATCTTGGATTTGAATGCCGCTGGGCCATTGCCGCTGTATGTGGATGGTGCCGATGAAATCAATCACCAATTACAAATGATCAAGGGCGGCGGTGGGGCGCTGACCCGTGAGAAGATTATTGCCGCCGCGAGCGAGGTGTTCGTTTGTATTGCCGACCAATCAAAGCTGGTTAACGTGCTGGGAACCTTTCCACTACCGGTCGAGGTGATTCCGATGGCACGCAGTCACGTGGGGCGTGAATTGCTCAAGCGTGGCGGCCAGCCAGTTTTGCGCGAGAACATTATGACCGATAACGGCAATCTAATCCTGGATGTCCATAACCTGCGAATTTTGGAGCCGGCCAAACTGGAGGCGGAACTGAACAACATCGCTGGCGTCGTCACGGTAGGATTGTTCGCGTCGCGACCAGCAGATGTACTGCTGTTGGGGATGGAACAGGGCGTTCGGGAGATTCGGGGCAATGGTGGCTAGGTTGAGAGTTTGCGTCATTTCATTACTAAGGCCAACGATATGAGTACAGAGCTTTATCCTTTGAGGATATTCGGGCTTTATTTGCTGAAACCGCGCTTCGGTTTCAACAAACCGACCGCAAGTTTCAGGAAATCGACCGATTGGCTTTGTTGCATAAATAATGATAATTAATTGATAATTATCATTATTTAAGAATGCTGCTTATGGAAAATATCGTTGCATATCCCTGAATCATTGCGCCAGCGGGTTCTGGGACAGGGCCTTTATCTGTCGCGGATTCACGACGATCTGTTCGAACTGCAAGTACCCGAAGATTTTCAGCCCCGGCGCTTCAATCATCGGGCGCAATAAAAACGGGCGCTGTCGCCAGCGCCCGCCGTTGCCCTTACGCCCAATGTCAGGCTTTGGTATTAGAAATCCACTCGCGTACCGATGGAAACACCGTTTTGGTCACCGTAGAAGATGGTGCCTGGATCAGATACGAAGATAGTACCATCGGCAGCTACGCTGGTGATGGTTGGTTGCTCAGCGTTACGGCCCACATATTCAACCCATACCCGGGTTCGCTTGCTAAAGCTATACTGATAACCCAAGACGTAGTTCTGGATCGGGTCGGCGCCTGACAGTCCCGTATCCAGTTGGCCATAGGCAGCGCTGATCATATTGTTGCCGAAGGTATAGGAACCGGTCAGGTAGGCGGCCCAAGGAGTGTCGGTTGAGCCAAAACTACGCTCAAATGAGGGCTGATAGACTCCCCACTGATTCAATGTGCCTTGCTCATAGGTGAAGCCGACGCTGAACGTTCCAGTTTGATAGCCCAAGCCAATAGCCCACTGATCACGATCCAAGTCAACATTAGAGAACGTATCTCCATCCAGGGCAATATACGTGGCGCCGACGAAGAACGGCCCATTGGTGTATTTCAGGGCGATCGTCCACTCATCAATTCCGTCCGAGTACCCATTCACTCTGTCAGTAGGAAAAGTTCCCAAGCTAGCATCCGTGACGCTACTCGCCATAACCAGCATGGCCGAGGCGCTGAATCCGCTGAACTCCGGGGTCGAGTAGTAAACACTGCTCGGCAGGCGTTCCAAGGTTCCCGCAGATTGCGCCTTGCCGACTTCTGAATCAGACACACGGGTAAAACCGTTAGTTGAGCCGCCCAGCCATACGGACGGGCCAAAGGTCAACGAGCTATTGAAGATGTCGTTGATACCCACGACTTCGTAGTAGGGCGTGGTCTGCGTGCCGATCGTCAACTGCCCAAAATTACCCTTCAGACCGACGAACTTGGGCCGGTTGCCCTGCAGATTGCCGCCATCGGTGACATCGACGCCAAACTCGTATTGGTAGACGGCGCTCAAACCGCCCCCCAGATCCTCGGAACCCTGGACACCGAGTCGGGAGGCATTGTTTTGCACATCCCAAGCGGCATTGCCTTCAAAAAGATTGAAAAGGTTATCGTCGTCGTTGTAATCGACTGACACTCGCGCGGAGCCATACAGGATGGTATCGGCCTGCGCGGCCAAGGGAGCGGCAAGGGTAGCGGCAAGGGTAGCGGCAACCGCCAAGGCAAGAACGGACTTTTTCATGGCATGATTCCCAAGTTGTGGCGCATGTCCAACCAAGCTCAAAATTCCTTTTCCAATCAAATAGATGGACTGATTGGAAAACGATCTTGAATCAATATTTGGAATGATTTATATACTGATCGCGGTAAAAAAGCAACTATTTTTTATAAAAGATACATATTTTTGTTTCAATACAACGATATGGGATGAAAGCGAAGGAATCTGGAACCGGAAAAAAAACGGACGCCCGCGGGCGCCCGTGATTTGAAACAGATTCAGGAGCTTGAATCAGAAGTCGACGCGAGTACCGATGGAGACGGTCTGCTTGTTGCCGACTAAATCGGAGTCAACATCCTGGCCGATGTACTCGACCCAGACCCGGGTGCGCTTGCTGAAGTTGTACTGGTAGCCCAGAATCCAGTTGTTGATGTCGCTTTGTTCGAGAATATTCCCGTTGGCGAGGAAGAGCAGCTCATCGTCGGGGGACATGAAGCCATAGGCGGCCCGGATGACGTTGTTACCAAAGGTGTACTGGCCGGTCAGGTAATAGTTGTCGGTCTGGCCGAAGTATTGGGTGTTGACATCACCTCGTTCCCAGTTGAAGGTGACGGCGAAGGGACCTGAGTTATAACCAAACGCCAAGCCATACTGTTCGCCGTCATAAGTGGGTCTGGTGAAGAACGCATCGAAACCAGGGCCCTCAAGCGCCATGTAGGTTCCGCCGACGAAGAACGGTCCATTCTTGTAGGAGGCCGAAATGTTCCAAAAGTCGATGTTATCGGACAGATTACCGGGCAGCTTGTTATCGGCTGATGTCCTGCACAAGTCGACTGGCGACTGAGGATCGGTGGGTGGGCACTGGCCATTCATCACCAACATCACCTGGGCGCTGAAGCCGCTCCAGTTAGGCGAGGTGTAGACCAGGCTATTGTCTTCTCGCGTGCCGAAGGCGTTGCCCAGGTAGACGCTGTCACTACTGAACACCTTGGTGCTGTTAAAGATATCAGCGATGCCCATCACGTTATAGTAGGGAGTCCACTGGGTACCGGCGGTGATCGAACCCCAGCTTGAACCCTTCAGACCGACCCACTTCGGGCGGTTGCTGTTCAGATTGCCACCCTCGGTGACATCCACGCCAAACTCGTACTGATAGATGGCGCTCAGACCACCACCCAAGTCTTCCTCGCCCCGCACGCCCAGGCGGGACGCATTGTTAAACACATCCCACGAATCGGTGCCTTGGGTAAGCCGAACCAGCGAACCATTGGGCGCTAGAGCATAGTTGGCGTTGAAATCGCTGTAATCGACCGACACCCGGGCGGAACCATACAGGGTCGTGTCCGCGTGGGCGGCGGAACCGAAACCAACCAGCGCAGCGGCAACGGCCAGCGCAAGAGCAGACTTTTTCATGACTGAACTCCTAGGTTTGTGTTGTATGTACACAACAAAAGGGCATTCGCAACTCATGGGGTAAATTTATACGCATTCTGAAGCGGAAACGCAACTGATATTTTCAAAAAAAACACAAAATCTTCGTTTTGTTATAAAAAAACAACTAATTGTTGTTTTTCTGATTATGACAACAAATCCGGAGCATTTCAAAAACCCGTCGTCCAGATTTTGGATTTTTGGGCCGAACTGGGACTAGTCCAGATGTCGACGGGATCAATGGAGATCGGGATCGCGTGGATCACCCAACAAATACAGTCCGGTCAGCCTGTGAAACGCACTCGAAGTTCGTGGACCGGCCAAGCCGTCCACCTTCAGATAAATTCCAGGCATGGTATTCAAGAATCGTTGTAGTGCTTTGACCCCATGCGAGCTTTCCGCTTCGGTGTAGCGTAGCAGCCCGGGAGCGGATTTGCCATGAGCGGCGAACTCGATCAAATCCCGCTCCGCCAGTCGTCGCAGCAACACCGCCGCGCCGCAACGTTGGGCGACGGCGGTTTCGTTCCAAACGTCGTCGGTGACGTATTTGCCTTTTTGGTAATGGGTGGAATAGTTCCATAAATAAGGCGAGGGCACTTCTGGGTGATGCAGTCGGTAGCTCCAACCGCCATGGCCTTCCAGCTTGAACAGCACACCGGCGATGCTCCAGTCCAACCACTGATCGAAGTGGTGCAGACACAGCGCGTCGGTGGCGCTATCCTCCCAGGTGAACGGTGGCCCGCCTTCAGCCGGCCGGCCATCCGGCAGGTGACGAGTACGCTCGGTCAGCGGGTCGCCATTATGCAAATGCACGGTGAAATCGCGGCCGGCGTCGACTTCGTGCAGCGCCGCCACCACAAACCAGGGTATGTTCAGCCGCTGGCCCACCGTCCAGTAGCGATCGCGGTCGGCCATGATGGCGTCTACCCGTTCCTCCACCTCGGCGACCCGTTCCAAGCGAATCGCGCAGGTGGCGAACAGGTGCTGATATTCGTATTGCAATTCCGGTGTTAGGGTGATGCGGCTCACTGCGAATTTCCCTTCTTTAGGCTTTAGGATAGCGGACGGTCGGCGTGAAGCAATTCTAAATTCTGCTAAATTTGCAAGCCATGATACCAGCCCCATTCCCTCTGCTTGCGCGCGCCGCGCCGAATGCGCCCATCGCCTGGCGGCATGGTCAGCCTATCAGCCGCGTGAACTTCTTGCGCCATGTCGCCAAGGTCGCTCGCCGTCTGCCACCCGCGCGCTTCATCCTCAATCTGTGCGAGGACCGCTATCGGTTCCTGGTCGGATTCGCCGCCGTGGGTGCGAATGGCCGGACCAACCTTCTGCCGTCCAGCCGCGCCAGCCTGCACCTGCGCCAATTGGTCGAGGATTATCCCGACAGCGCTCGGATCACGGATGATGACCTCGATTCGTGGCTCGCGTCGGATGAGGTCGCCGAATCCGTTCCCGCCACGCCCGAACTGCCAGCCGAGCAGGTCATGGCCATCGCCTTCACCTCCGGCAGCACCGGCCGCGCCAAACCCAACCGCAAAACCTGGGGTGAACTGATCAGCGGCGCGGCGCAGGCGCGGCAACGCTTTGGCTTCGCGCCAGGCATGACGATCGTGGCGACCGTGCCACCGCAGCACATGTACGGCCTGGAAACTTCGATCATGGCCCCACTGGTCAGCGGGGCCAGCGTTCATGGCGGGCGACCGTTCTTCCCGGACGATGTGCGCATCGCGCTGGACGCCGCGCCACCGCCGCGCGTGCTGGTGACCACGCCGGTTCATCTTCATGCCTGTGTCAGGGCGGATTTGCGCTGGCCACGGCTGACTTTCCTGATTTCGGCGACCGCCCCTCTGTCTTCCACGCTGGCCGCCCAAGCCGAAGCCACATTTGCCGCGCCAGTGCTGGAAATCTACGGCTGCACCGAGGCTGGTTCCATTGCCAGTCGCCGCACCTTGGACGGTGACCGCTGGCGGTTGTACGATGGGTTTCAATTGCGCGACGGCTGCCTGTCCGGCGCCCACCTGCTGGAGCCGGTTGCCTTGAACGATGTCATCGAGGAATGTGGCCCAACCGACTTCAAGCTGCTCGGTCGCCGGGAAGACCTGGTTAATATCGCCGGTAAGCGAACTTCGCTGGGATATCTGAACCATCAACTCAACGCCATTGAGGGTGTGGTGGAGGGTGTTTTCGTGATGCCGGACGCCGCGGGCACCGAAGTTCGGCGGTTGCTAGCCGTGGTGGTCGCGCCTGGGCTGGACGAACGACAATTGCTTTCCGCCTTGGTCGAACGGCTTGATCCGGTGTTCCTGCCCCGACCTCTCGTCAAGGTGGACGCGCTGCCGCGCAACGAGACCGGCAAGGTGACGCGCGCCGCCCTGCTGGCCTTGATCGCCGCTGCCCACCCCTCTCTAATCACCCATGAATTTTGAATCGCCGCGTTTCATCGCCCTTTCCCAGCCGTTTCCAAATCCCATCGGATGCCACATGATCGACGCCGATCATCCTAGCCTGAGGGGGCATTTCCCTGATAATCCGATTGTGCCAGGCGTGGTGATTTTGGAGGAGGTGATGCAGGCGTTCAAGGATTGGCGGCCGGAGAGCCGAGTGACTGGAATGCCAGTAGTGAAGTTTCTAGCGCCGTTACGGCCAGGGCAGCCGTTCACCATCCGGTTCGCGGAGTCCGGCGACTGCGGCGTTCGGTTCGAGTGCGTCCGGGACGACGGTCAGACGCTCGCGCAAGGTTGTTTGACTGTCGTTCACGCCGGTGGCTAGCCGCTGCCTGATTCCACGCCGTCGCCCTTGCGACCGCGGTAGGCCCTAAACAGATCAAGCTCGACGTGGCAACCCGCCTCGGCGAAGCCAGCGGCGCGGATCGCCTGGAGGATGGCCTCGGGGGGAACGCAGTTCTCGATGGTATCCCAGTAATAATGCATCAGGGTTTGCAGGTCGCGCTGGCCGGTCGTTAGCCAGCCGAGCAGGGGCACCAACCGCCCCAGATAGAACTTGAGCAAGGCGCGCTTGACCGGATGGGCGGGCCGGGTAATTTCCAGGACCAGCAACACGCCGCCTGGCCGCAACACGCGGTGAAATTCACGGAAGGTGACGTTGAGATCGGCGACGTGGCGCAACGCGTAGCCCATGCTGACCAAGTCGCAACAGGCGTCGGCGACCGGCAACTGCTCCATTAGGCCCTGCATCAACGGAATACCCAACAGCCGACGCACTTCGGCCAACATGCCGGCGCTGATGTCCAACCCGATCACCGCTCGTGGGTCGCCGGTGATGGCCAGCGCCTGCCGCGCCACCAGTCCGGTGCCGATGGCGACATCAAGCACGGTCATGCCGGGGCGCAGCCCTGCCCGCAGCAGCGCCTGACGGCGGTACCAGCCACCGGAGCCGAGCGACAATAGCCGGTTGACGTGATCGTAGTAGCGGGCGGTGCGGTCGAACAGCCCGCGCACGAAAGCTGGCCGTTGCGCCAGATCAGGGTAATAGTCGGGCAGCGTCGGATGCGGTTGCAACGGTGGGTTGGGTTTCAAGGAGCGTGGTCCTGACGGTGACGGGCGGTGGTGCTGGTCGCCAACCCTTCGATTTCGATCAGCAGCTCCCGGCGGCAGATGTCGGCGCGCAGAAAAAGCAATGGGGTATCCGACCCGAACGCCCGCGCAATCCGCGCGCGCGCCGGCCCTGGATCAATGCCTGGCCGGACGTATACCCGAAACAGCGCGGGACGCAGCGGCGCCGAGGTTCGCCGGCTGGCCTGGGCGATCAGCGCCTCCAGGTTCAGCAGGGTTTCGTCCAGTTGCGCCATCGGATCGAGATGCTGGCTGGCGTAACCGACCACGCTGGCGGTACCGGAAATGTAGAGATGATCATCCCGTTCCCCCCAGTGCTTGAGGATGGCCCGCGAGAACGAAGGGCTTTGCGGGCCATACTGGCTCGGGTAATGAAAAGCGCTAACCTGGCGAGGATTTTCGATTTGCCAACCGGCTTCCCGGGTGGTCAGGGCGTACAGCCGTAGGCCGGGTTCATGGGTGCCGATGGCGGATGCCGCCGGCAGATCGGTTTCCAGATCCACCCCTTCCGCCCGCAAGGCCGCGTGCCGGCCCACGCAAAACGCCCGATATCGCTCCAGGCCGTCAATCTCCTGGTTGATGGCGGGAAAGTAATTCCAGATTCGCAGCGGATGTGGATAGCCCCGAGCGCGAGCCGCCGCGAGCAGCCGTTGGTAGGCAGCGATGGTCAAGGAATTCAGAGCGCCCGGAGCCGATTCACCCAGGCAAAGATGCAGGAACAGGACATCGCCGTTATCCGCGTAATGCACGCCATCCAGAACGCTGGTCCGCGCCGGGCGCGCGCCGAGCCAGACCTCGGCGGTCGCGCCGCCCAGCTCCGGCAAGGGAACGGCGCAAATCCGCGGGTCGGCGGAGGGAGCGACTGGCGAGCCAAACCGGAGTAGCGCCAGCAAACGGTCATCGTTCAGCCAATTGTCCGCTGCAGCAGCGTCGCAGTAAAAAACGATGAAAGGCGTCATGCAGTGGGATTGCGTGAATCGGATCGATCCAACGCGGGACGGTGGAACGGGGCGGCTAGTCCAGGCGATGGGGAAGGGGGTTCGGTGGGCATGCGCGGTGAACTTGGCGTTACGAGCTTTGACCATGGGACATGATATAGTTTAAAGGTAAATTCGTAGAAGCCGATAGCATCGCCGCGCGTTGGTATCCCATCTCATCCTTAAACACGAGGTTACCCATGGAAGCTCTCTCACCATTCGAGTTGGAGGTGGCTCGACTGTTGGTTGAGACCCTACATCTAGAAGATATCCAACCGGAAGACATTGGGCCGGAGCGGCCCTTGTTCGGCGATGGTCTCGGCTTGGATTCCATCGATGCACTGGAGTTGGCGCTGGCGATTTCGAAAACCTACGGCTTTCAACTGCGCTCCGAGGACAAGGACAACCGGCGAATTTTCGCTTCGTTGCGGGCGCTGAGCCAGCACATCGCGCAACAGCGTACCCGCTGAGGACTGGTTGGAGTTCGGAGAATCGCTTCCGCGCCGGATCGGGAAAAATGGGATTTTTGTCGTCACCGCATTCAATACGTAACCAATGAGCCGGTTTGCATGGAGTACCGTGTGCGTGTTGGTCGCGCTGGGGTTGATCTTGGCGCTGGCGAAGCCCGATTGGCGTCAAGCCTATGCCCTGATCGGTTTGGGCGGCTGTTATGTCGTGCTCCTGGTTGCGGGTTCGCTGATGCCCCGCCTGGATTTCTATCTGCGCGCGGTGCGGTGCGGATCGGCCAGCCGACCATGGGTGGCGTTGACCTTCGACGATGGCCCTGATCCGACCACCACGCCGTTATTGCTGGAGTTGTTGCGACGCGAGCGGATATCCGCCGCGTTTTTTTTCGTGGGTGAAGCGGCGCGTCGTTACCCGGATCTGGTCGCGCGCACGGCCGCGGACGGTCACCTGATCGGCAATCACTCCGATCGGCACGGTTATGGCTGGACCGTTTCGTCCGCCGAGCGATTGTTCGCCGAATTCGAGGTGGCCAACCGGACCCTCACCGATATTCTGGGGCAGCCGCCACGTTTCGCGCGGATGCCGGCCGGGATATCCCGCCCGCATTTGGCTGATGTGTTGCAAAGATTGCAGCTTTGTAATGTTGCCTGGGACGTGCGGGGCCTCGAAGGCTTTTACCGCCATCCCGAGCGCATCGCGGCGCGGGTCGCTCGCCGGGCGCGTAACGGCTCGATCATCCTGCTACACGAACTTTATTACGGAATGCCATGTTTCAAGCCTCGGCAGGCACTCATGACCGCGCAACTGACGATTGATCGCTTGCGCGCGCGCGGTTTCCATTTCGTGCGCCTGGATCGGTTGCTGGAGCAGGCGGATCCCGCGGTGTTATCGAGCGAGCGCAATCCGCCGTTGGACTCGAGTGTCCTGCTGATCGAAAACGGCGCGGACAAAGTGATGAACTACCGTGGCGCCGCTACGGCCGCGCCCCGGGCGGGACGCGCCGCATGAGCCAAGATTGGGTACGGCTGCCGGAGCGGGGCAATCCGCTGGTGCTGCGGCTGATTGTGTGGATCGCCCTGCGGATCGGCCGGTCGGTGGGTCGCGCTCTGCTGTATCCCATCACCCTGTATTTCCTGGCGACCGCCCCGGTGGCGCGGCGTGGGTCTTGGTTGTTCCTGCGGCGGGCGTTGGGCCGCGAGCCGGGTTGGCGGGAGGTATTTCGCCATATCCATTGTTTCGCCGCGACCATTCTGGATCGAGTGTATTTCCTGACCGGACGATTGCGGCCGTTCGATATCGAGATTTTTGGTGACCGGTGGGTTGTGGAGCAAGCGGCGTCCGGGCAGGGTTGCGTTCTGCTGGGATCGCACTTGGGCAGTTTCGAGGTTCTGCGGGCGATCGGCGTCACCCTGCGGCATTTCCCGATCAAAATCCTGATGAATACCAGCCATAACCGCGGTATCACTGGGTTCCTCAACCGGCTGAATCCCGATCTGGCCCAGGCCATCCTTCCCATCGGCGGGCCGGACACCCTGCTCCGGGTTCAGGAGAGCGTGGCGCAGGGTTATATGGTCGGTGTACTGGGCGATCGGGTGACGGTGGGTGAAAGAACGGTGCGCGTCCGCTTTTTCGGCCGAGAGACGGCGTTTCCCGCCGGACCATTGCTGTTGGCGGCACTGGCGGATTGTCCGGTGATCCTGTTCTTCGGTCTGTATCGCGGCGGCCATCGCTACGAAATCCATTTCGAACGATTGGCGGAACGGATCGCGCTGGATCGGCGCCAACGCCAGGAACAACTAACCCTCTGGGTTCAGCGCTACGCCGACCGACTGGAGCATTACGCCCGTCTGGCGCCCTATAACTGGTTCAATTTCTACGATTACTGGGAGGCAGAGGCATGAAGGCGGGAGCGACGGCGTCCCGGCGCTTCGCCCGGCAGTTGGGCATGGGCTGGGACGGCTTGGCGACGCTGGCGCTGTCGAATCTGCTGTTGCTGGCGACCCTGGGCTTGAGCGGGTTGTGGTTGCTGCGCCGGGTCTGGCGCATTGCGTGCGATACACCGGTTGCTGGCGTGGAGGGGGATTGGGTCGTGGTGCTGGGCGCGCGGTTGATTCACGACCAGGTCGCGCCCGGCTACGCGCGCCGGTTGCACCGCGCGGCCACCTTGTACCACGCTGATCCCCGACGGCGGATTTTGCTGGTCGGCGGCTACACCGGGGGCAGCGTCAGCGAGGCCCAGCGCGGTCGGGAGTTTCTCGGCACGCTGGGCCTTCCGGTGGATTGTCTGTTCATCGAGGATCAGTCCTTGAACACGCTCGACAATCTGCGTCAGGCGCGGCGTTTGCTGGGCGGGGATGGCGCGCGGCCCTTCGTGCTGGTGACGAGCCGTTATCATTTGGCCCGCGGCCAGGCGCTGGCGCGCGGCCTGGGCCTACAGCCGATACCGTGCGCCGCCGAGGAGCGCCTGCGCCTCGATCCGTGGACGCTATGGCGGCTCGGCCTGGAAGCCTGGTACCTGCATTGGTACGAAGTGGGCAAGGCCTGGTCACGCTGGACCGGCAACCGCCACAGTCTGGCGCGGATCACCTGATGGGATTGCAACCGTGCGGCTCGACAAGGCGCGAATTCAAACCTTGATTCCCCACGCGGGCGCCATGTGCCTGCTGGAAGCGGTGATCGCCTGGGACGGGGACGGCATCGTGTGTCTGACCGAGACCCATCGCGATCCCGCCAATCCATTGCGTCGGCGGGGCCGGCTGGCGATGGTGCACGCTTGTGAATACGGCGCGCAGGCGGCGGCGATTCACGGCAGCCTGCGCGCCCAGGCGGCGGGACAAAGCGCCCCGGCCGGTTATTTGGCCGCGCTGCGCGACGTGCGCTGGTTTGCCGCCGACTTGGCGGCGGTGGAGGCGCCGCTGGAAGTTGCCGCCCGCTTGGTGCTGGGCGACGCCGACTACTGCATCTACGCGATCCAGATCAGCGCCGCCAGCCAACTTTTGGCGGAAGCCCGGATCACCATCGCGCCGCGACCGAAAAACGGAGCCGGTGGGTGAAATATTGGATATGGCTGCCGTTGGCGTGCTGGTCGTCGGCGGGAGTGGCCGACGATGACCCGCTCGCCCAGGTCATGCGGGCGCTGGCGGCGGTGCCGGCGGTGGAAGCGACGTTTCGGGAGGAAAAAACCTTGGCGGTGCTGGACGCGCCGCTGGTCGCCACCGGTGTGTTGTATTACCGCGCGCCCGATTTTCTGCGCAAGCGAACCCTGCATCCGCAACCCGAGGATTATGAAGCGGATGGCCACTGGCTGACGGTCGAAACGCCGGAGGCCGGGCGTCGGCAGTTCGATCTCAATGGCTATCCGCAACTGCGCCCCTTTGTCGAGGCGATCCGCGCCACCCAGGCCGGCGACCGAGCGGCGCTGGAACGTTATTACCGGCTGGAATTCCAGGGAACGCCCGCCGACTGGAGCCTGCGCCTGACGCCCGGCGACGCGGACGCGCAACGCTACGTCGCCGCCATCGTGCTGCGCGGCCGAAATGGGCGGATCGACAGCATGGAGACGCTGGAGCCGGATGGCGATCGCAGCCTGATGACGATCACCTGGCGCTGAGACCAAGGTCCATCATGCGCCGCTGGTCCATTCCGCTGCTGTGGTTGCTGGCCGCGCTGGGCTGCGGCTGGATCGCGCTGACCACGCCGGTCGCCGCCGATTTGACGCTGTTCGCCTCCCGCGCCGATCCGGTGGCGGAACTGCTGCTGGAACAATTGCGCAGTGGCCCGACCACCCGGCTGATCCTGCTCGGACTGGCCGGCGGCGCGGAAACCGAACGCGCCGTCGTCAGCCAGCGGCTGGCTGAACGGCTGAAGGTTCATAACGAGTTCGCCCGGGTCACCAATGGCGCGGACGCCCTGCCCGAAGCGGAATTGCAGGCGCTGTTCGCCCACCGCTACTGGCTGAGTCCGACGGTTACCCCGGAACGCTTCACGGTGGATAGCTTGCGCGCTGGTTTGCGACAACGTCTGGCCGAATTGCAATCGCCGCTGGCGGTGTTTCAGAAGCGCTGGCTGGCCGGCGATCCGACCGGCGAGCTGCTGAATCTGCTCAAGCAGTGGCAGGGTGGTTTGCGCGAACCGGCCAAGCGGCTGGGCGTCTGGTTTTCGCCGGATGGGGAACGCGCGCTGCTGCTGGTCGAAACCCGCGCCTCCGGTTACGACCTTGCTGCCCAGCGCGAAGCGGTGACCGCGGTTCGCGCGACCTTCGCCGCCGCTGGCGCCGGAACCGGCGTGCGGCTGGAAATGAGCGGTCCCGGCGTGCTGGCGACGCTGGCGGCGGACACGATCCACGCCCAGGCGGAGTTTCTCAGCACGCTGGCGCTGGCGGCGGTGGTGCTGATTTTGCTGCTGGTCTACCGCTCGGCGCGCACGGTCTGGCTTGGGGCGTTGCCGATGCTGGCGGCGTTGCTGGCCGGCGCGGCGGCGGTGGACCTGGTCTTCGGCAAGATGTACCTCATCACCCTGGCGTTCAGCATGACCCTGCTGGGGGAGACCCTGGATTATCCGACCTACCTGTTCAGCCATCGGCGCCCAGCGGAAACCGTGACGGACACGTTGCGCCAGTTGTGGCCGACCTTGCGGCTGTGCGTGGCGACCACGCTGCTCGGTTGTCTGGCGATGCTCGACGCCGATTTTCCCGGCTTGAGCCAGTTGGGCGTGTTCACCGTCGCCGGCATCGCCGCCGCCGTGGCGACCACCCGTTGGTTGTTGCCGGCCCTGTTGCCGCCACACTGGACACCGCCGCAACCGGTCACCATCGGCGCCTGGGCGGACCAGGCGTTGCAACCCCGGCCCCGGTTGGCGCTAGTGCTGGGCGGGTGCGGAGCGCTGGTATTGTTGGCGCTGATGGTCAAGGGGCCGCCGCTGTGGGAAAACGACCTGGCCGCGCTCAGTCCGGTACCGCGCGAACTGATGCGACTCGATCAGGAACTGCGAACCGCGCTGGGCGCGCCGGAAGTCGGCCATTTGATCGCGGTCACCGCGCCGGATGCCGAAACCGCCCTGCGCCACGGTGAAACCATCGCGGTTTATCTGGATGACCGTCAGCGGGAAGGTCTGCTGGCTGGATACGATGGTCCGATGCGCTCTCTGCCCAGCGCGCGGACCCAGCAACAGCGCCAGGCGTCGTTGCCGGACGCGGCAACGCTGACCGCCAACCTGAACGCCGCCTTGGAGGGCTTGCCGTTCAAGCCGGGATTGTTCGCGCCGTTTCTCGACGCTGTTATCGCCGCGCGCGCCGCGTCGCCACTACGGCCCGAGGACTTGCGCGGTACGTTGTTGGGGACGCGGGTCAACGCCCTGCTGTTTCCCTGCGCGCGCGGCTGGACCGCCTTGCTGCCGTTGAGCGGCGTGCGGGATGCAGGTGTCCTGGCCGCCGGTTTACCGCAAGCTCAATCCAGCCAAGCGTACTACCTGGACTTGCGCGCGGAAACCAACCGACTGGTGGCTAATTTCCGCGCAGCGACCCTGATTCGGATCGGTTGGGGCGCGGCGCTGATCGTGGCGGTGGTCTGGCTCGGACTGCGTTCTTGGCGCCGGGTGGTCGCCGCGCTCTTGCCGGTGGGGCTGGCGCTGGTTTTCACGGTGGCGGCCCTGCTGATGCTAGGCGAGCGGTTATCGCTGTTCCATCTGGTCTCGCTGCTGCTGGTGTTGGGGGTCGGCGTCGATTACGGACTGTTCTTCAGCCGGCCCGGCGCCGATCCGGATTCGCGCCGCCGCACCCTGCATGCGCTGTTGGTCTGCTGCGGTTCGGCCCTGACCGTTTTTGGTATGCTGTCACTTTCCGCGCTGCCGGCGCTGCGGGCCATCGGCTTGACCGTGAGCCTGGGGGTGGCCGCCAGTTTCATCGCCGCCTTGGTGGCGGCTCGACCCTTGTTGACGAAGATGAGTTGACTCATGGCGATCAAGCCGTTGGCCATCGCCGCCTGTACCCTGACCAACGCCTTGGGACGTGGTCTCGCGGCTTCGCTGCGCGCGTTGCGGGAAGGCGAAAGCGGGTTGCGGTCTTGCGATTTCGAGGACGCGGCCCTGGACACCTGGATCGGCCGAGTCGCTGGGCTGGAGGAAGAGCCGTTGCGCGGCGAGCTGGCGCCGTTCGATTGTCGCAACAACCGGCTGGCGCGGCTGGGCCTGGAACAGGATGGGTTCGGCGCGGCGGTGCGCGTCGCCCGCGACCGTTACGGCCCCGACCGAATCGGTGTGTTCGTCGGCACCAGCACCTCCGGCATCGGCGCCACCGAACACGCCTATCACCAGCGCGACCCCATCACCGGGAGTTTGCCGGCGACCTTCGATTATCAGCACACCCACAACGTATTTTCGGTGGCCGATTTCACGCGACGCTGGTTGGATTTGACCGGGGTGGCGTTCGCCATTTCCACCGCCTGTTCCTCCAGCGCCAAGGCGTTCGCCACCGCCTGGCGGCAGATGCGGGCGGGGTTTTGCGACGCTGCCGTGGTCGGCGGGGTGGATAGTCTGTGCCTGACCACCCTGTATGGCTTCAACGCACTAGGGCTGGCGTCCACCCGGCCTTGCCGCCCCTGGGATGTCGACCGCGATGGCTTGAGCATTGGCGAGGGGGCCGGTTTCGCGTTGCTGGAGTGGGCCAAACCCAATGATGATCGCGTCCTGCTGCTCGGTTACGGCGAAAGCAGCGACGCCTACCACATGACCGCCGCGCATCCCGAGGGAGCGGGGGCAGCGCTGGCGATGCAACAGGCACTGGCGCGCGCGGAGATTCTCCCGGCGCAGGTGGACTACATCAACCTGCACGGCACCGCTACACCACTGAATGACGCCGCCGAGGATCGGGCGGTCGCGCGGGTGTTCGGGTCGGCCACGCCATGCAGCTCCACCAAGGGCTGGACCGGCCACACCCTGGGCGCGGCGGGCGTCACCGAGGCCGTTTTCGTTTACCTATGCCTGGAACAGAGCCTGATGCCGGGCACGCTCAACACCCATCGGCGCGATCCGAGACTCGGCGCGGGCATCGTGCTGGAGAACCGGGAGCAACCGCTGCGGCGGGCGCTGAGCAACTCTTTCGGTTTCGGCGGCACCAATTGCAGCCTGCTGTTCGGACGCTCTCCCTCGTTTCCGGTGAGAGAGGGCTGAGGTGAGGGGGAATAATGAATCCGCTTGCCATTGAAGCCGTGGGCCTCATGGCGCCGGGACTGGCGGGCTGGCCCGCCAGCCAGGCGGTGCTGGCGGGCCAGCGACCCTATGCCGCCGAGCCGATGCCAGCGGCCATGGCCACGCTGCTGCCAGCCAATGAACGGCGGCGTGTTACCGCCACGATCAAGCTGGCGCTCCAGGTCGCGCAGGAAGCCATGGCTCAGGTAGCCCTCCCCCCCGACCCCTCTCCCAGCAACGGGCGAGGGGAGTTGTCGGTACGCACGGTGTTCGCGTCCTCGGGCGGGGATAGCGAAATCCTGGACAAAATCTGCGTGGCGCTGACCCAGCCCGACCGGCCGGTCTCGCCGACCCATTTTCATCAGTCGGTCCACAACACGCCGGCCGGCTATTGGTCGATCGCCACCGGTTGCATGCAGCCCTCGCTTAGCCTGGCCGCCTACGATGGCAGCTTCGCCGCTGGTCTACGGGAGGCGGCGGCGCTGGCGTGGGCCGATCAGGCGCGAGTGCTACTGGTCGTCTACGATCTACCGATGCCGTTTCCGCTGGCCGAGCGCCGCCAGATTGTCGCCCCGTTCGCGGCGGCGTTGCTGCTGAATCCGGTGGCAACGGTCGACCGGCTGGCTTTGTTGCGGCTGGCGTCCGACGCGAGCGGACAACCGGCGGACCGGCTGGACGACGCGGGTTTGGAGCGGTTGCGCGCCGGCAATCCCGCCGCGCGTGGTCTGCCGTTGCTGTGCGCCATGGCGCAAGGAGTGGCAAGGCGGGTGATCCTGTCCGCCAGCGCGCGCGAAACTCTGCGCGTGGAGGTCGAGCCGTGAAGCGCGCGCTGGTCACCGGTGGCAGCGGCGACATCGGCCGCGCGATTGGCCAGCGGCTGGCGCGCGACGGGTTGCATGTGATCGTTCACGCCCATCAGCATCCCAAGCGGGCGGTGGAGGTCGTGGGCGCCATTCAGACTGCGGGCGGTTCGGCGGAAACGGTGATCTTCAATGTCACTGATGTGGATCAAACTCAACAGATCCTGGCGGAACTGCTTGAAGCCGGCCCGATTCAGGTGTTGGTCAACAACGCCGGCGTTCACGATGACGCACCCATGGCCGGGATGGCGTCGACGCAATGGCGGCGGGTGATCGAGGTGTGCCTGAATGGCTTCTTCAACGTGACCCAGCCCCTGCTGTTGCCGATGATGGCGACCCGCTGGGGCCGAATCATCAATATCTCCTCGCTGGCCGGGGTGACCGGCAATCGTGGCCAGACCAATTACGCCGCCGCCAAGGCCGGCCTGCACGGCGCCACCAAGGCGCTGGCGTTGGAATTGGCCTCACGCGGGATCACGGTCAACGCTGTCGCGCCAGGCATTATCGCCGGATCGGCCACGGAAGCGGTCTTCGACGCGGCGACCATCAAAACCCTGGTGCCCATGCGGCGCGCGGGAACGCCGGACGAAGTGGCCGATCTGGTCGGATTTCTGGCATCCGAGCAGGCGGCTTACCTGACCGGCCAAATCATCGGCCTCAACGGCGGCATCGTCTGAAGAGTGCCGATGACCATCGCCGTCGTCATCCCGGCCTACAACGAAGCCGCGACCATCGCCGACATCGTTCGCCGTGCGCGGCGACAGATCGAATGGGTGATCGTGGTCGATGACGGCTCCCACGACGACACCGCCGCGCGGGCCGAGGCGGCGGGCGCGGCGGTGGTGCGCCAGCCAGTCAATCAGGGCAAGGGCGCCAGCCTGTGGCATGGGATGCAAACCGCGTTGGCGAAGGGCGTGGAAGCGATCATCACGTTGGACGCCGACGGTCAACATCGGCCCGAGGACATTCCGAAACTGCTGGAAGCCCGTCCGCGCTGGCCCGGTTGTCCCATCATCGCCGCCCGTCTGCAATGCCGCCAGGCCGCGCCCCGGCTGCGGCGCTTCGCCAATGGCATGGCCGACTTCTGGGTGTCCTGGGCGGCCGGCTGTCCGATCCCCGACACCCAGTCCGGCTTCCGGCTATATCCCGCCGAGTTTCTGCGCCAGGCGAATGGACCTGAACCGGGGCGGCGCGGTTTCGCCTTTGAAAGCGCGCTGTTGATGCAGGCGGGTTGTCAGCGACGCTATCCAGGGGTGGTCGCCATCGAAACGATTTACCTCGCCCAAGGCCGCCCTAGTCACTATCGGCCCTGGCGGGATACGCTGCGCATCGTGGATCTGGTGGGGTGGTCGCTGTTAAGGCGCGGTCTGTATCCGCTAGGTTTACTCCGCTCCCTGCACCTACTACCATTACCTACACATAAACAAGGAATTTTTTTGCAACATAAAGCAACGGGAGGAAACCATGAAGGCTAGAACATGGCTCGCACTCATTGGCATCGTGGCCCTGGCGCTGGTGGGTTGCAGAAGCAATCCGGTTTACAATGTCGAGGGCGCGCCGGTCAGCACCAGCACGAGCGGCTATAATCTGAGAGATGTGCGCAACGCCATCCAGCAGGCTGGAGTATCGCTGGGCTGGCAGATGAAAGACGTTCAGCCCGGACTGATCATTGGCACGCTCTATGTGCGCGATCACATGGCCCAAGTCGAGATTCCGTATAACCGGACCAGCTACAGCATCATCTACCGGGACAGCCAAAACCTCGGTTACGACGGCGTCAACATCCACAGCAACTACAACGGCTGGGTTCAACGTCTGAGTGGCGCGATCAACGCGCAGCTTAGCCGGCTCTGACGCGCGACGTTGGGGAGGAAATGGTTCGATTCAATCTTCGACGTTTTCGGCTTTCGCTTTATCGCTTTATCCCCCGATTAGGCAAATCACGCGAAGCGTGATACATTCGGCGCCGAGTTTGTCGCGGCGCGGTCCGGTTCGCGCCCTGAGGTTCCCGCCGTTCCTCTCGGAATAGTCGTCAGCGGGTCATTCAACCCTCTGTTCCTCCCGCAAACCCGCCGTGGTTCGCCCCTGTTGGGGTTTCCCGATTACCCTCCATTTTCAAATTATTCCGTCTGGACCGGTTCCTTGCGCCACGCATGGGCAGGCGGATTCAGGAGTTGTGAATGCCATTTGCTGCTCTCGGCCTGGTTGCCGATCTGGCGCGCGCCGTCGCCACCCAAGGCTACACCGCGCCCACCCCGATTCAATCCCAAGCCATTCCCGTGATTCTGGCGGGACGCGATCTCCTCGCCGCCGCCCAGACGGGCACCGGCAAGACCGCCGCCTTCACCCTGCCGCTGTTGCAACGCCTGCAACTTGACGCGGGTGGGGCGCTACCCGCCGGTCGGCCGCGCGCCCTGGTGTTGACCCCGACCCGCGAACTGGCTGCCCAGATCGCCGACAGCGTGCGCGTCTATGGCCGCCATGTCGCGCCTCGCACCGCGCTGCTGGTCGGTGGCGTCAGCATGGGACCGCAGTTCGACGCTTTGCGCCGCCGGGTCGATGTCCTGGTCGCCACGCCAGGGCGGTTGCTGGACCATCTGACTCAGAAAACCGTTAGTCTAGCTGGCGTCGAAATCCTGGTGCTGGACGAGGCTGACCGGATGCTGGACCTAGGCTTCCTGCCAGCGATCCGGCGCTTGCTGGCGCTGCTGCCCAAGCGGCGGCAGACCCTGCTGTTCTCGGCCACCTTCGCCGAGCCGATCCGCCAGTTGGCGGGTGATTTCCTGCGTGACCCGGCGATGATCGACGTGGCCCCGCGCAACGCGCCCGCCGACCGGGTGGAGCAGCAGGTGCATCCAGTGGATGCGGAGCAGAAAACCGCTTTGCTCAGTCATCTACTGAGCGTCGGCGAGCGTGACGCGACCCTGGTGTTTACCCGCACCAAGCACGGCGCCGACCGGCTGAGCCGCCAACTCGAACGCGATGGCATCCGCGCCACCGCCCTGCACGGCAACAAGAGCCAGTCGGCCCGCACCCGCGCCCTGGACGATTTCAAGCAAGGCCGGGTTCAGGTGCTGGTGGCCACCGACATCGCCGCCCGCGGTCTGGACATCGTGCAATTGCCGCGCGTGGTGAATTACGAACTGCCGCATGTGCCGGAGGACTATGTCCATCGCATCGGCCGCACTGGCCGCGCGGGTTACGCCGGATTGGCGATTTCGCTGGTCAGCGCCGATGAAACTCCGCGGTTGCGGGATATCCAGCGCTTGCTAGGCCGACAATTGCCGTCGTCGGTGGTCGAAGGATTCGCGCCCAGCGGTGGCCGGCGGTCGCCAGCGCCAACCGCGCCGGCTGCGTCCGGCGCCCGGCGTCATTCGACGCATCGCGCTGGCCCGCCGACTGGAGAGCGACCTGCGTCGTCGGCTCCGCGCCGGCCCACGCGCCCGGAAGCCGGGTCCGAGAATGCATCCCGGCGACGCCATCACCCCAGCCCGCCCCGGCGGGTTGCAACCACAGGAGACCGCGCATGAAAACCGTCTGTATTGGCAATCTGCCCCCGGACGCCACGGACCAGGAGGTGACGGATCTGTTCGCCGCCTACGGGCGAGTGCACGGGTTGCGGCTGACTCGGGATGTGTTTTCCGGTCTTTGTCGCGGCTTCGGCTTCGTCAAGATGGAAGGCCACGAGGCGCGCGCCGCGATCGGTGGACTGAACGGCCAGGAATTGCGCGGTCGGCGCTTGAAAGTCAACGAGGAACGGGCACCCAACACGCGAGGCGGACGCCGCCGCTAAGCGGCGCTCGTAAAGCGGGGTGGCGCGGGCGGCCGCGGGTGCTTCGGGGAACTGTTCGTGCGCTGGCTCCGTCGCTTCATTCGACCTTCCCGGCGGATCGTCGGCGGGTTTGCGGTGTTGGTCCCGGCGATCGGTTTGCTGCTGGCGCTGGATGCGGCGTTGCCGCCACCGCTAGATCGCATCCGCCAGGTCTCGACGCTGGTGCTGGATCGTCAGGGCCGCATCCTGCGCGCGTTCGCCACGGCGCCGGGCGTCTGGCGATTACCGGCACGGCCCGAGGATGTTGATCCAATTTACCTGCGGATGCTGCAGGCTTATGAGGACCAGCGGTTCGACTCCCATCCCGGCGTGGATCCGCTGGCGGCGACGCGGGCGCTGGGACAGTGGTTACGCCAGGGTCGAGTCGTGTCGGGGGCCTCGACCCTGACCATGCAAGCGGCCCGATTGCTGGAGCCCCATAAGCGCGATCTGACCGGCAAGCTTGGTGAAATGCTGCGCGCCCTGCAACTGGAACGGCGCCACGCCAAGGACGAGATTCTCGGTTTTTACCTGACGCTGGCGCCGTTCGGTGGCAATCTGGAAGGAGTCCGCGCGGGCGCGCTGGCCTGGTTCGGCAAGGAACCGACCCGGTTGACGGCGGCGGAAGCGGCCCTGCTGGTGGTGTTGCCGCAGGCGCCGTCGCGGCTGCGGCCGGATCGCTTTCCCGACCGGGCGCGGGCGGCGCGCGACAAGGTACTGACGCGCATGGGCCAGCTTGGCGTGCTGACCGGACAGCAGGTCGAGGAAGCCCGCCAGGAGCCGTTGCCGATCCGATGGCATCCCTTGCCTTTCCTGGCCCCGCATCTTACCGACCGGCTGCGAACCGCCCGACCAGGCGCGGCCCTGCACCCCACTTTCATCGACCGGGGCTTGCAGCAGACTTTGGAAACGCTGGCTCGCCAACAGCAGTCCACACTGGAGCCGGAAAGCAGCCTGGCGATTCTGGTGGTCGCCCACCGCGACCGACGGGTACTGGCCTATATCGGCGCCAGCGATTTCCGCGATCCACGCCGCGCCGGGCAAGTGGACATGATCCGGGCCGTACGCTCGCCGGGTTCGACCCTGAAGCCGTTGGTCTACGGTCTCGGCTTCGACGATCTGCTGATTCATCCCGAAACCTTGATCGAAGATGTACCCACCCGCTTTGGCGACTACAGTCCCACCAATTTCCGCAATACCTACGCTGGGCAATTGACGGTGCGCGAAGCCCTGCAACAGTCGTTGAACATCCCGGCGGTGGCGGTGCTGGAGCAGGTGGGACCGGCGCGGCTGGCGGCGCGGCTGCGCGAGGTCGGTTTGCCCTTACACTGGAGCATGGCCCATCCCCGACCGGGATTGCCGTTGGCGCTCGGTGGCGTCGGCATGACTTTGGAGGAACTGGTGACGTTATACGCCGGTTTCGCCAACGGCGGCGGGGTAGCGCCGTTGCGGTTCGGTCCCACCGATCCCGAGGAGTCCGGTCAGCGCCTGCTGACGGAAACAGCCTGCTGGTATCTGCAAGACATCCTCCGTCATGGACCGATCCCGCAAAACTCGGTTGGGCCGGCCAGCGTCGCCCGGCCGCGCGCCATCGCCCACAAAACCGGTACGTCCTACGGTTTCCGCGACGCCTGGGCGCTGGGCTTCGACGCCGATTACACAGTGGGCGTGTGGGTCGGTCGGCCGGATGGTTCGCCTAGTCCTGGTCACTATGGTCGCAACACCGCCGCGCCGCTGCTGTTTCGGATATTCGACCTGCTGCCGGAATCGGCGCCTCGACCGGCCGCGCCGCCCTCGGGCGTCCTTCAGATCAGCCGCGACCAATTGCCGGAGCGGTTGCGCTACTTCCGCACCCGGCCGGCGGTGGAAACGGTCAATGTCCCGCCGCTGACCCTCACCTTTCCCGTGGCCAGCTCGACGGTGGAATTGCCGGAACGCGGCGGCGTGCTGGCCGAACTGCCGCTAGCGGCGAAAGGCGGGGTCAGGCCACTGCGCTGGCTGGTAAACGGTCGGCCGCTGACGACGGACCCATGGCGACGGGACGCGTTCTGGTCACCCGATGGCGTGGGGCTGGTCCGAATCACCGTGCTGGATCAGGCGGGCCAGACCGCCAGCGCCGAGGCATGGATCAATCGGGGTGAATGAAGGTCGAATCACCTTTCCCGACCTGGGCGGCAATCGATTCCAGACTGGTCATTTGAACACCCCCCGCGGGCGGGGAGAATCGCGGCGGGTTTTCATGAAAAACGCGGGCAAGTTTCATCGCCCGTGTATAATGCCGGCCTTTGACAATGGCTCCCATCGCCCCGCACCGCGTTGTTCCGACCGTCGACGTGGACAGTGACGCTGTTCCGCATGACCCCAAAGCGGGGCGAACACTCAACGAGGCATTTGCATGGACAGTATTCTGAATTCCCTCATCCCCACCGCCTTGGCTCAGGCTGGTGACGCCCCCCGTGGCGCCGAGATGGGTTTGATGAACCTGCTGTTTCCCATCATCCTGATCGCGGCGTTCTACTTCCTGCTGATTCGCCCCCAGACCAAGCGCGCCAAGGAACACAAACTGATGGTCGAGGGGCTCAAGAAGGGTGACGAAGTTGTCACGGGTGGCGGCGTGCTGGGCCGCATCACCGATATCGGCGAGAATTTCCTGCAAGTGGAAATCGCCGACGGCGTGCAAATCAAAATTCAAAAGGCTTCCGTGGGATCGCTGATGCCCAAGGGCACCTACAAGGGCACTCTCTAATCCAGCGCCAGCGCGCCGCCCGGCGCCTGGCGGGAACCGCTGCGTCATGTCCACTCCGTACACCCTCAATCAATATCCCTGGTGGAAGTACCTGCTGATCGGCCTGGTGGTACTGTGGGGCCTGATCTTCGCGTTACCCAACCTGTTTGGCGAAGACCCCGCCGTGCAGATTTCCGGCGCCCGGACCAACATCGCCATCGATGCGGCATTCCAAAACCGGGTCGCCGCCCTGCTCGACGCCGACAAGCTGTCCCCCAAGCGGTTGGAACTGGAGGACGGTCGTCTACTGATTCGCTTCCCCGACACCGAAGTGCAACTCAAGGCCGCCGACATCCTCAAGGATCGGTTGGGTCGCGACTACATCGTCGCCTTGAACCTGGCCTCGGCGGCGCCGGGCTTCCTGCGGGCCATGGGCCTGAATCCGATGTATCTGGGCCTTGACCTGCGCGGCGGCGTGCATTTCCTGATGCAGGTGGACATGGATGCCACCCTCAAGCAGATCGAGGATGGCTATGTCGATGAGATTCGCGTTCAGTTGCGCAATGAGAAAGTGCAATACGCCTCGGTGGGCCGCGCCGCGGCCGGTGGCGTGCAGGTGGAATTCAAGGACGAGGCTGAACGCAACAAGGCCGCTCAGGCGCTGCGCAAGCAACTGCCGAACCTACAACAGAGCGAGCCCGATCCGTTGAGCCTGAGGCTGACCCTCGGCGAGCGCGAGATCAAGGAAAAGCGCGACTTCGCCTTACAGCAGAACATCACCACTCTGCGCAACCGGGTCAACGAACTGGGCGTGGCCGAGCCGATCATCCAGCAGCAGGGCAGCGACCGCATCGTGGTGCAACTGCCCGGTGTGCAGGACACCGCTCGCGCCAAGGAAATCCTCGGCGCCACCGCTACCCTGGAATTCCGCCTGGCGGACGAGGAAAACGACTGGAACCAGGCCGCCACGGCCGGTCGCGCTCCAATGAACTCAAAGCTTTACAAGGACCGTAACGGCCGACCGGTACTGCTGCAAAAGCGGGTGATGCTGACCGGCGATTCCATCGTCGATGCCGCTTCCGGGATCGATCAACAAAGCGGCGGGCCGGCGGTGTACGTCACCCTGGATGGCAAGGGCGCCAAGCGTATGGAAGATGCCACCAAGGACAACATCGGCAAACGCATGGGCGTGGTGTTCATCGAGAACAAGACCGAGACCAAGCGGGTGGACGGTGAATTGAAAAAAACCGCCTACGCCGTCGAGGAAGTGATCAACGTCGCCATCATCCGTGATCGACTGAGCCGCCGTTTCCAGATCACCGGTCTGGACAGCACCCGCGAGGCCCGCGATTTGGCTCTTTTGTTAAGAGCAGGCGCGTTGGCTAGCCCTATCGAAATCATCGAAGAGCGCACGGTCGGTCCCAGCGCCGGCAAGGAGAATATCGCTCAGGGCTTTCGCGCCGCCATCATCGCGCTGCTGGTCATCGCCGCGTTCATGACCTGGCGCTACAAGAACTTCGGTCTGATCGCCACCGCCGCGCTGGCCGCCAACGTGGTGTTGCTGATCGCCGCGTTGTCGATGCTGCAGGCCACGCTCACCCTGCCTGGCATTGCCGGCATCGTGTTGACCATGGGCATGGCGGTGGATGCCAACGTGTTGATCTACGAACGCATTCGCGAAGAACTGCGCAACGGCAACAGCCCGCAGGCAGCGATCCATGCCGGCTTCGATCGGGCGTTCGACACCATCCTCGACTCCAACCTGACCACGCTGATCGCGGCGATCATGCTGTTCGGTTTCGGCACCGGCCCGATCAAGGGCTTC
>JAVMKH010000019.1:0-41088 GCA_031732935.1 Candidatus Contendibacter sp. | reverse complement strand
GGGCTGGATGCCGATGGAGCGCAGTTCCTTGACCGAGTGCTGGGTGGGCTTGGTCTTGAGTTCGCCCGAGGATTTGATGTAGGGCACCAGGGTCAGGTGGATGAACAGCGAGCGGTCGCGGCCCAGTTCCAGGCCCATTTGGCGGATGGCTTCCAGGAACGGCAGCGATTCGATGTCGCCCACCGTGCCGCCGATTTCCACCAGGGCGATGTCCGCCTCGCCGGCTCCCAGGCGGATGCAGCGCTTGATTTCGTCGGTGATGTGCGGGATGACCTGCACCGTGCCGCCGAGGTAGTCGCCGCGCCGTTCCTTGCGGATCACGTTTTCGTAGATGCGCCCGGTGGTGAAGTTGTTGCGTCGGCTGGCGGTCAAGCAAACGAAGCGCTCGTAGTGGCCGAGATCGAGATCGGTTTCCGCCCCATCGCTGGTCACGAACACCTCGCCGTGCTGAAACGGGCTCATGGTGCCGGGATCGACGTTGATGTAGGGATCGAGCTTGATCAGGGTGACCTTGAGGCCCCGGGCTTCGAGCACTGCCGCCAGCGACGCGGCGGCGATGCCCTTGCCAAGCGAGGAAACCACGCCGCCGGTGATGAAAATGAATCGGGTCATGCCGGGATGGGGGGTTGCGAAAGACGGTACACGATACCAGACCCGGCCGCCGATGGCGACAGTAAAACCGGTTGCCGGTTAGGACGGCGGTGCAAGAGGAGTACAGGCTTCTTTATTCGGATGGGATAGTCTCGATATGATGCCAGATCGATTTTCTCCTTGAACGCTGTCCGTCAGCGGGTGTTTCCGCCCCGCGTTCGACGATTCGAAGGTTCCCACCATGACTGATCCCTCTCGTCCCCTGGGTTTCGCCACCCGCGTCGTTCACGCCGGCCAGTCGCCGGACCCGAGCACCGGCGCGGTGGTGACGCCGATCTACGCCACCTCGACCTACGTCCAGTCCAGTCCAGGCGTCCATCAAGGCTTCGAATATTCGCGCAGCCAGAATCCCACCCGTTTCGCCTACGAACGCTGCGTGGCCGATCTGGAAGGCGGCGACGTCGGTTTCGCCTTCGCCTCGGGCCTGGCTGCCACCGCGACGGTGCTGGAATTGCTGGACAGCGGCGATCACCTGGTGGCCCTGGACGACCTTTACGGCGGCAGCCGGCGACTGTTTGAGCAGGTTCGCCGGCGCAGCGCCGGCCTGACCTTCTCCTACTCCGATCTGCGCGACCGGGCGGCGCTGGAAGCGGCGTTGACGCCGGAGACCCGAATGATCTGGGTGGAGACCCCCAGCAATCCGCTGTTGAAACTGGTGGACTTGGAAATGGTCGTCGCCGTCGCCCGCGCGCGCGGCATTCTGACCGTGGCCGACAATACCTTTGCCACGCCCTGGTCGCAGCGCCCGCTCAATTATGGATTCGATATCGTGATCCACTCGGCCACCAAGTATTTGAACGGCCATTCCGACATCATCGGCGGGGTCGCGGTATGTCGCGGTCGGGAATTGACCGAACGGCTGGGGTATCTGCAAAACGCCATCGGCGGTATCGCCAGCCCCTTCGACAGTTTCCTGGCCCTGCGCGGCCTGAAGACCCTGGCGTTGCGGATGGAACGACACAGCGCGAACGCGCTGCACCTCGCCGCCTGGCTGGAACGGCATCCGAAGATCGAACGGGTGATCTATCCCGGCCTGCCCAGCCATCCGCAACACGAACTGGCGCGACGGCAGATGCGCGGCGGTTTCGGCGGCATGATCGGCGCGGTGGTACGCGGCGGTCTGGCGGACGTGACCCGGTTCCTGACCCGTTGCCGGGTATTCACGCTCGCGGAGAGCCTGGGCGGCGTGGAAAGCCTGATCGAGCACCCGGCGATCATGACCCACGCCTCGGTGCCGCCAGAAGTACGCCGGGAACTTGGCATCGACGATGGCCTGGTACGGTTGTCGGTGGGCATCGAGGATGTGGGTGATCTCGTCGCCGATCTGGCCCAGGCGCTGGAGTGACCCGTGCGTTCGCGTTGAGCTCCCACGAACGCGGGACTCCCATACGGCTTCTTAGGTTCGATCGGCCAGATGGCGCACGAGCGCGGCCGTGCGGGAAGGATTGAGCAAGCCACAGACGCAGGGCTTACCCAATTGCCGCGCGGCTTCCTCCGGGGTGCATTCGCCGGCGCGAACGCGGTCGACCATGACCTCGACCCAGCGAACCGCGATCAGGCCATGGCCACACTGAGACGTCACGCAGAGCGTCTCCTGGGACGGCAAGCGCCCCCGATCGCCGAAAACGCCGAGTGCCTACCTGCCGCTGTGAGGCTCCCACCCACGCCGGTCGCAGATTTTCCCAATTTCCGTCATCTCTCCGCTAACGGTGATGGAAAGTCCCAGACTCATGGCGTGGAGTTGGTCGAGAAAATCCTCGAAACGCGCTAGATCATCGAATACCACCGTCACGGTGGCGGAATCGGTCAGGCGGGCAATCATGCTTTCCCAGTCGGCGTTCAGGCGACCACCGCCGCGTCCGTGGCCCCAGTTCACCGCGCCGGATGCCCGTGCCCGCTCCAAAAATTGGCGCAAACGGGCAGCGGCGCCCGCGTCGTTGACACTACGCGCGGCGCGCGCGATCACCACCCAGTCGTCGCCCCAGACATTTCCGCCGAGCCGATACAGGGAATGCGTCATGCCATGAACCCCAGATTCATCTTGCCAGTGGGCAGGCAGGTGAACGCCATCGCTGCCAGAATAGGTTGGTACGACATGGAACCGTCGATGTCGTGGGCTCCCGCCACGCTCAGCAATACCGGTGCCGATAACCGGGAGCAGGCCTCGACGAGCGCGCGCAAGGTCGGCTCCAGCGCGACCACCGGCACCAAACCCTCGACGATGACGCTAAGCACCCGCTCGTCGAGAATGGTGGGATCGAGCCGACCCCGTGCTGGATCGGCGATTAATTCCATCAGGGGATTGTCGGCCACGAAGCGCGCGCCGCCTTCGGCAAACGCCTGGGTGACATATTGAACATCGCGAAAGGAGGCGCCGGCGCCAGGGCGCCCAACCTCGGCGGCCACCCCGACCCAGTCGCCCACATAGCGGCGGCGAACATCGTTGGTCTTGATCTCTTCCATTCCCCGTCCCGCCAGCCGCGTCCGGCGATGCTCGGTCGCTGGGTCCGAGAACAGGGCTCGCAACAGGCGTGGCCAAGGCAGTTCCTCGGGTTCGAACACCGAGGTGGGACAGATCCTGGTTCGCCAGCAAACCCCGCATTCGACGCATCGCTCTTGGTCCACCGAGATCGCACCCGCCTGGAGTCGTATGGCGTCCACCGGACAGACCGAGACGCAGTCGCCGCAGTCGAAACAACGATCCGGCTCAAGTTTCATGCATCTTGCCCGTCGAATCGCCCCAAGAGCCATCCGCTCTGCCCGCCAACCAGAATCCGTGGGTTTCCAGGGCATCGATAGCGATCTGATCGACGCCTCGATATATCGACACCCTGAGCACCGTGGTGTTCGGATATAGGGGTGCATTGGCGTAAGGCTCCCGCCAGAGAAAATGGCAGACGGCTTGAGCCACCTGGTTGCATCCCATATACGCGCGCGCCACGGCCGATCCGGTGAAACGGCCGTTTAGTTCAAAGGGCACGAAGCGACCGTCGGCAAGCAACTTTCCCCGAATATTGGCGACTCCGCGATGTCCCGCCCTGGCCAAGGCTCGCGCGTAATCGGTCGCCACTTCCACCAGAGCGACATTGTCGGTTAAACGCATGTTCATCGACAGTGGGCCTTCCGTATGGCTGATCGCCCCCTGCAAGGAAAAAATCTCGCCGGTATCGTCCAGCAACCATTCGGCGGCGTGCCGCAGATCATCGACAGCATAGTGAAGCGGAACACCGGTTTCGGGCGAAAAATCATCGAGACCCAAGAGGGTTTCGGGATTCAGGCGTTCCTGCGCCAGCATATTGCCCCTAGCCAGCGCTGCCCGCAGTTGCGCGGCGTTGGTAACGACGCGAACCTCCTTGGAGGCGTGGCCGCCAAGCCGTGGCTTGACCACGAGGGGAAAACCATGCGCCTCGATCAGTGCGGTAACCGCTTCGGGTTCGTCAGCCGTCGCGGCGAAAGGCAACGCATGTCGGGCCGCGAAACGGGCGGTTTCCAGCTTGTCATTGAAGACGGGGACAAGATTCGGGGGTGGCACCAGTACGCGGGTGGTGTTGCAGACGGGGTCGGTGGAAAGTTCGGACAGGACGGCCAGCTCCTCGTCCCGTCCAGGGATAATCAAATCGGGCCGCTCCCGGAGAACAATCGTTCGAAGCGCCTCTCGGTAAGCTGGAGTATCCGAGGTTTTCGGTACCCGATAGGCTCGATCACAATCGAACATCGTGGGCGCCGCCGCCAAGGAATTGCAACCGATCACGACCAACCGAGAGCGAAGGGGATGAAGCGTGGTCAGCATCGCCCATCCGACCCGACTACCGACACTGGTGATCAATATTCGTCCGAGTTTACCTAACATATTTAATTCCATCAAAAAAGAGGCAATATAAAGACCTAGAATTAACCGATTTCAGCGATAACATCGACGATTTCAACTATGTCTTCAAGTTCCAGGGTTGGGTAAATCGGTAGACACAACACTCTTTTTGCTACATCGTGCGCTATTGGTAGGTTGGCGGGCGCGGCGCTGGACAGATCCTGGTACATGGGAAATTCGCTGATGAGCGGATAAAAATAACGTCGCGCATGAACGCCATGCTCTCGCAGTCGATGATAAAGCCCATCGCGGGAGAGCGGATAATCGGGTTGGATAAGGATTGGAAAATAGGCATGGTTCCAAACGATATCCGGCGGTAACGGCGGGCAATCGATACCGGGGACGTTTTCAAGCGCCCGGCGATAGAAAGTGTCGATTTCCTGACGGCGACGAATGGCGGCGTCGACGTGTTGCAGTTGCAAAAGGCCAAACGCGGCCTGCAATTCATTCATTTTACCGTTGATGCCTGTCGCCAGCACTGTCACCTCGTCGGCAACGCCAAAATTCTTGAGCAAATCGACATGTTGTTTGGTTCTGGCGTCGGGGCAGACGATAGCGCCGCCCTCAAAGGTGGTAAACACCTTGGTCGCGTGAAAGCTCAGCACTGACAGGTTGCCATGCCTCGTTATGCCGCCACCGGAGTCGCGCACGGCGAAAGCATGAGCCGCGTCATAGATCACCTTAAGACCATGGGCATCGGCAATGCGCTGAATGGCATTCACATCACAAGGCCGCCCGTAAATGTGCACCGGAAGAATCGCCGTGGTACGAGACGTGATCGCGGCCTCAACCGCCTTGGGGTCAAGGTTGAGCGAGTTGGGATCGATGTCGGCGAACACCGGTGTGATCCCGCTCCACCACAAGGCATGGGTGGTGGCCACGAAGGAAAAGGGGGTCGTAATGATCTCGCCGGACAACCCCAACGCTTTCAACGCCGTCATGAGCGCCAGGGTACCATTGGCGAGCAGCGCAATGTGTTCGACGCCCAAATACTCGGCCAAGGCGATTTCCAGCCGCCGATGGAAGGGTCCGGCGTTGGTCAGTCTGCGAGTTTGCCAGATTTTCCGAAGATAGGGAGTGAACTCCTCCAGTGGCGGCAGGAAAGGTTGGGTAACCGTGATGGGCCGGTCACTCACGAGGTTACCTCAAAGCATTCGGGTGGCAGACCCGCGCACCAGCATCGCCACATGATCCGCATCGCCTTCTCAAAGTTGCGCGCCATGACCTCCGAGCGATACAGCGAGTTGTTGTTGAAGCGCTCGCGCAATCCGGCCCGCAGCGTCGCTAGCTCCGATGGATGGGTTGCCCAATGGACGGCCTGGGAAACGAACTCGTCTTTCGTGGGTGTAACCCATTCAGGCAATCCAAGACGCCAGAGGACGCGCGCACTACCACAATGTACCCGACTTGGTCCCGTCAGGGTCAATACCGGCACGCCCATCCAGAGCGCGTGGTTAGTAGTGGTGCCCCCCGTGTAGGGGAAGGTGTCCAACAGGATATCCACTTTGTGATGCAATTGCAGATAGTCCCGCAGCCCGACTCGGGGGTGCAATTCCAGTCGGCCGGGATCGATCCCATGATGGGCAAATATTGCGGTCAAACTTGCCTTAAGGCCGTCGTCGGTAACGGAACCGATCAGCATCCGTGAAGTGGGCAGCGCAAGCAGCACCCTGTGCTCCACAAGGCGATGACTTGGTGACCCAGCTTGTTGGTGCGATTGAAACTACCGAAGGTTATGAACCCCTGGGTGAGAGCCGGCAGCGCATTTATCTCCGGTGCATCCGTCGCTGGTTCAAACAAGGTGGCTATCGGTAGACAGACGAATTTTTCGGTGTACAGATGATCGAATGTTCCCGGTGGCACAGTCCGATCAGTCAACTTGTAATCCATGGCGCGCAGGCCCGTGGTTTCCGGATAGCCGATCCAGGTGACCTGCACCGGCGCCGGTTTGCGGGCGAAGGTCAAAAGACGATGGTGCGAGGTATGGCCGGAAAGATCGAACAGAATATCGATGTCGTCGGCGCGGATGCGCTCGGCTAACTCCTGGTCGGACAGTCGCTCAACCTGTCGCCAGTGATCCACCAGTTTTTTAAGGCGGACCGTGACCACGTCTTCCCGTACATTGTTGTTGTAAACATAAAGCTCAAGATTGGTCTTATTCAGCGCCCGCCACATCGGCTCGATGAAATACGCCACCGAGTGTTTATACAAATCGGCGGAAACGAATCCTAGCCGTAACGTCCGATCTGGCGTTCGGTCGTTGCCATGGGGTTGCCATTTCGCGCGCAAAGGGGTCTCAAACCGCTCGCCGAAGGCCAGATGTTCGGCGAAGACCGCCTCGGGATCGACATTTTCCATGTGCGACAAGCAAAACAACATCCCACTGAAGGTAGCTGCATCATCAGGCTTGAGTTCAAGCGCGCGACGATAGCTGGCCATGGCCTCGCGGACCTGCCCCAGATCATGCAGCGCATTGGCCAGGTTACCATGAAGCTCGGCCTGATCGGGCTTGAGCTCAAGCGCGCGGCGATAGCTGGTTACGGCGTCTTGGAACTGTCCCAAGTCCTTGAGGGCATTACCCAGATTAGCATGGATCAGGGCATGGTCGGGTTTAAGTTCAAGCGCGCGGCGGTAGCTAGCCACGGCTTCTTGCGGATATCCCAATTGATGGAGGGAGATACCCAGATTGTTGTAGGCTGCGGCATGGTTGGGTCTCAGCGCCAGCGCGCGCCTGGCATGGTCACAACCTTCTTCAAAGTGGCCCAACGCGTTGGCGCAAGCGGCAAAATCAATCCAAATCTCCGCGTGCGTTGGATCGATCTCGACGCCGCGCGCGTAGCACGGCAGTGCTTTATCCGGTTGCCCCAGCTGGGTAAACAGCGCCCCCAGGTTGTACCATATCTCGATATCATGCGGACACAGCGTGCTGGCTTCCTTAAGCACCGCCGTCGCTTCGAGATCGCGACCCTGCATCGATAGCGCCGTGCCGAGATAGCGCCGTGCCGAGCAGACGCCAGATTTTGCCGTGGTTGGGGTGTTGTCTTAACAACGTTCGCGCGGCGGTTTCCATCTCGGTATGGCGGCCAGCCCTGAGCAAGGCGAACAGGGGCGCCACCGGATCAGTCCCCCCAGTCGGAGGAGAGGTTGGGGCGTTTGCCGGGGCGTTGGCCCGAGCGACCGCGATCTGTTGCTGTAGCACCCGCGCGCTTTCGCCTTGCAACCCGTGGCCGATGGCCGTTTGCAAGGTGGCGTGGGCCGCTTCGATTTGTCCGGCGCACAACAATCCCCTCGCATACGAAAGCCAGTACTGGCCGTTGGCGGGATCGATGTCCAGCGCTTCCTTGAGATGGGGCAAGCCGTCCTCCACCCTGCCGCTCTGCATGGCCAACACCCCCAGATTGTGGTGGGCGTCCGGTTGTTCGGGCTGGTGGGTGAGAACGAGTCGGTAAAACCTTTCCGCGTCTGGCAGTCGGCCGGCCTGATGATGGGTGATCGCGTGCCTTAGAAGGTTTTCCGGATCGATATGGGTGGAAGAAAGCATGGTGGTCCTGGCAAGGTCTTTGGGCCAAGTGTCCTCAGGATCGCCAGCGCGGCGCGTCCTCCGCGCTGGACGATTCAGGAACTGGGTTTGCGGTGCCCCAGCATGGGTCAAACTCCTGAGTTTGCCAAGAAGTAAAAATAGTGATGACCGCTCTCGGCGGTCAAATCGCCCCACGCCGAAAACCGACGCCATGGATCGGCTACACTACGGTTCCGATCCGCACAGAACAAATTTTCCTGAGTACCCCATGTTCCAAAACAGCGCATCGAACGAAAGGGCGAAGTCGGTGCCCATTCCACCGAACGTGGACGGACTGAAACGGCTGGCCGATGGGCAAGCTTAACTCTACCGTCGTCCTCATTCCCGCTCACAACGAGGAAGCCACGGTCGGCGACATCGTCGCCCAGGTCCGGCGCTTGTGGCGCTGTCCGGTTGTGGTCATCGACGATTGTAGTACGGATGCAACGGCGCCAATCGCCCGCCGTGCCGGGGCCACGGTATTGCCACTGACCATCCAACTTGGCGCTTGGGGCGCCATTCAGACGGGGCTGCGCCATGCCCTGCGGCAGGGTTATCGGATCGCCGTAACCCTCGATGCCGACGGGCAACACGACCCCGAGGACATCGGTGCTTTGCTGCGACCGCTTACTACTGACGCCGCCGACGTGGCTATCGGCGCCTTTCCCGAGCGCGCCAGTCGCGCCCGGCGTCTCGCCTGGTCCTACTTTCGCTGGCTCACCGGCCTTGAACTGGAGGACATCACCTCGGGCTTTCGCGCCTATAACCGCGCGGCGATGCACGCGCTCGCCTCGCGCGAGGCGAGCCTGCTGGATTATCAGGACGTGGGGGTCCTGCTGATCCTGCGCGGCAAGGGCCTGCGTATCGTCGAGGCGCCGGTGGCGATGCAACCCAGAGCCGCTGGCGCCTCTCGGATATTCCGCTCGTGGTGGGTTGTGGGAAAATACATGCTGCAAACCAGCGTGCTGTGCATCGCCCGGGTTGGGTTCAATCCCTCACAACCGCCCGCCGCCGACTAAAACGCCTTGATGATCACCTACCAACTTACCTCGATGGCGATAGGCATTCTCCTCGCTGCCGTCATCCTGTTCCTGGTGCGCCGCGACCATTTGCACGGACCCTATTCACTGTGGTGGATCGGCGCCGCCGCGACCGTTGCCCTGCTCGGCTTCTTCCCCCGTCTGTTCGATCTACTAGCCAGCAAGCTGGGGATCAGCTATCCCCCGATCCTGGCCATCGTGCTCGGTTTCAGCATGTTGCTGGTCAAGATTCTGACCATGGACTTGGAGCGCTCCCGGCAGGAACGGCTGATTCGCCGGCTGGCCCAGCGATTGGCGATGCTGGAGGCGCAAGCGCCGGAGCCTAATGGAGCGGACACCACGGAACACGATCCCCCACCTCCTCCCAGGGCCACTGGATAAATCATGCGTGTTCTCCATGTCGGCAAGTATTACCCGCCCTTCGCCGGCGGCATGGAACATTTCCTGGCTGACCTGTTGCCGGCGCTGCAAGCTCAAGGCATCGCGGCAGCGGCGCTGGTGCATGACGAGCAGCCGCGCCGCCGTGGCCAGTGGCCCGCATCGGACGCCACCATTCCGGTTTACCGCGCGCCCTGTCACGGCCGATTGCTCTACGCGCCGGTCAGCCCCCGGTTCCCATTCTGGCTGGCTCGGGCGATCCGCGAATTCCGCCCCGACCTGCTGCACCTGCACCTGCCCAACACCTCGGCGTTCTGGGCATTGGCGGTTCCCGCCGCGCGCCGGTTGCCTTGGGTCGTGCACTGGCATGCCGACGTGGTGGCGTCCCTGCTCGACCGCCGGCTGGCGCTGGCCTACCGATTCTACCGACCGTTCGAGCAGCGCCTGCTCGCCGCCAGCCGAGCGGTGATCGCCACCTCGCCGCCCTATCTGGCCGCCAGCGCCGCCCTGGCGCCGTGGCGGGAGCGCTGCCACATCGTTCCGCTCGGTCTCGACCCGAAGCGTATCCCCACCCCCGACTCGGCGGTGCTGGCCCGCGCCGGGACACTGTGGGGCGATGCGCGTTTCCGGGTGCTCGCCATCGGTCGGCTGACCTATTACAAGGGCCATGAGGTGCTGATTCAAGCCGCCGCCGATCTGCCGGACAGCCGGGTGTTGATCGTGGGGACCGGCGAGCGGCGGGCGCGGCTGGAAACGCTGATCCAAGCGTTGGGATTGAGCGAGCGGGTGCGCCTGCCGGGTTTTCAACCGGAATCCGACCTCAACGCCTTGTTGGCCTGTTGCGACGTGCTTTGCCTGCCGTCGCTGGAACGCACCGAAGCATTTGGTCTGGTGCTGTTGGAGGCGATGCGGTTCGGCAAGCCGGTGGTGGTGGGCGACATTCCCGGCTCCGGGGCCGGTTGGGTGGTGCGCCAGGCCGGCCATGGACTTCTCGTCCCGCCGGGCGATTCCGTCGAGCTGGCGGCGGCGCTGCGGGAACTGCGACAGGATGCCGTTCGGCGGCAATCCCTGGGTCAGGCGGGCGCGACGGCGCTGTGGGAACGGTTTGGCATCGAACCGGTGGCGGCGGCGGTGGCGGAGTTATACCGACGGGTGCTCGATGTCACGCGGCTCTCCTGACCGAGCAGGCTCAAGGGTGCGGTACGCTTGCTCAAATACCGTCAGTATCCAGAACAGGAACGCCGGAACGAAATCCAAGGCTACCCGATTGATGCTGGTGTACTGTTCTGCCCAGCGCTGGGCGTCGGTCAGGAAAAACAGCACGAACAGGGCCGCGAGACTGGCGACGACGAAGGTCAGTTCCGCCCGCAACCAGCGCTCCGCCCGATCTCGGATCACGGTTATCACCGCCACCCCGGCGGCGATCAGTGCCAAGTACCCCAACAGATGCCAGTTGGCCAGAACCAGGAAATTCTTCACCACCGGGTCCCAACCGCCGCGATAACCCAGGTTGAACCGGCCCAGATACGGAACCTGGATCAAATCCGGCCTTAACACCCACTCGCCCAGTCCGGGTGGATTGAACGCCACGCCTCCCACCCACCACCACCCCAGCCCCAGCGCCGCGACCGTGATCGCGACCGCCAGCAACCGCCATCCACCGAGGCGGGCGGCCAGCCACGCCGGGATGAAGAGGAGCAGCCAAACCGCGCCCTCCAGCTTGACCAGTGGACAAGCCAGGGCCAGTAGCACCGCCAACAGCCCTTGCCGGCGGTCGCCATTCCGCGCCCACTGGAAAAACGCGATGGTGGCCAACCCGAACACCGCCGCCAGCCACAGATCAGCATACCCGGCCAAGGCGACATGGGTATCCAGCAGCGGCAACGATAAGAGTAGCCAGGTGAAAACCAACGCGGTCAGGGCTGACGCGCCCCATAGTCGCGCCTGCCCGTAAAACCCCAGTCCCAATCCCAGCACGCAGCCCAGCCAGGGCAGATTGGCGGCGGTCTCGTTCCACCCGCCGTAGGCTAGGGTCGGCCATAGCGCCAACAGGGGCACGGTGTGGGGATAGGTCCACGCCTCGATGGTATAGACCGATCCCGTGGCATCACCCAGCCAGCGCTGAGGATCGACAAAGGGCAGCAATTGCCCCAACTCGGACCAGACGCGCGGCCGAACCGCCCAAGTGGTCCAGGCATCCCAGGGATACAGCGGTCGCCACCACACCTCCAGCGCCAAATTGATGAACCGTATCCCCAGCCAAGCCAGCAGGAGCACGAACAGCGCCTGTTGCCATTTCGCCCCCGTCTTCGGCGCCGTTCCTTGAGCCTGAGAATCCAGGGATCGATCTGGCGGGGCTTTCCCTCTCTGACCCAGGATCGGGAAATCGAGCGAGGTTCGCCGCCACGCCAGCCTACCACCCGCAAGAGCCAGCACTGCCAGAACGAGGGTGGGACCGACCCAACCCAATGGCAGCCCGAGCGCGGTCTGAACGCGCAACAGCAGGGTCGCCGCCAGCAACCCGAGCAGCCCGCCGTAGCCCAGCGCCAGCGGCCATGCGCCGGGGGGCGACGCATCACGCCATAGAACTCGCACCCAGAGCGCGCCGGCGAACCATGGGATCGCCAGCGCCCACCCCACCCGCCACCACTCCATGATCACGTTCCCCCCCGAATCCGAAACAGCGCACCCAGGTCGGCGCGGTGCAGCATTTCCACCGCCAAGCTCGTGTTTTCTTCCTCCAACATTCGCCGTTCGGGATCGTAGCGCGCCCCGGCGAACGGTGACAGGATCAAGACGTAATCGCCGACGCGCGCCGCGTCGGAGGGCGGCAACCGGGCGAACCCGGCATAGCCGTTATGCGGCAACAGATGGTAGCGAGCACGGCCCGCCCAGAAACCCGCCGGATCGGCGCTGACGATGAACAGCCGCGCCGGTTGTTCCGGCAACCGCTGACGCACCTCTCGCAGAAAGCGATAAAACTCGCCATCCAACGCCGCTAATCGCCGCTCATCCACGTTTTTGCCGGCGAAATCCCTCGCGGTTTGCGTCAAGCGCTGACCCAGATCCCATTGCCAGCGCACATCCAGCGTCAGCCAGCCCAGCAGAAAAAAGGCGGCATAGGGTAACAGCAAGGGTAACAGTACCTCCGGCGCACGGCGTGGCGGACCAAACAGCGCCCACAGCGCCGCGCCGAATCCCACCCACAACGCCACCATCACCACCGGCGGAAACAGCGCGTTCAGCGGCGCGCCCGAGGTGTAGTTGATCGAGCGCTGGCTCCAGTCCTCGAACGTCGTCCAATCCTCGACCATCCAACGCAGCAGCGCGCCCACGGTGGGAACCACCGGCCGCAGTTCCAAGTGGCGGACCACCAGCGGTTGCGACAGCGGCCCACGCACCGCCAGGCCGATGCCGGCGATGCGACCTTGCCAGCCCGGTTCCGTCCCCAAATCCAGCACGCCTTCGTCGGAACCCGCCAGGGGCAACACCCGTTCGTGGGAGGTTTTGGGATCGGCGGCTGTCGCCCAGACCAGCCGTGCCTCGCTACCGGGTTGCAGACCGTCGATACGCCACGTGAACTGACGATACAACGCTGCTGACGCCATTCGGGCTGTTCCCCGCGCCGCCGCCCACCCCTGTGGGCCGACCTGGCGAATTTCCAGCCCGGTGGGCGTGGGTTTCCCCTGGCCGCTGACCAGTTGCAGCTTGGCGCCTGGCAAGACCACCGGTGGCGCCACCACCGCCAAGCCGCCCAGCAGATAAAACAGCACCAGCGCTAATACCGCCAGCAAGGCCCCACCCAACACCGTCAGTAGCCAACGCCAAAACGGTTGTATCTGGCGAAGAAAAATTCGCGTCCCCATCGTTCGCGTCATTGCCATAACCCCGTCTCGCAATAGCGCTGAAACGTCCAGTTTGGCCAGTAACCCAGTTCCTGCTTGATCCGCGTGGAATCGTAGCAGGCCCAACTGAGCAACTTGTCCAGCGCCGCCTTAGCTCGTCGATCCCGGCGACCAGTCAACCATAGCGCGCCATCCGTCAGTACCGCCGCTCCGTAAAGCACGCTTGCCGGAACCGCCCAGCGTGGCGCGGTGTGGCCTAGCGCCCGGCGGATCGTCAGATACAGTTCCCGCCCCGAATACGGCCGGCCATCGGTCACCAGATAGGTCTGACCTCGCGCGGCTGGATGCGCGGCGACCAGCAACGCCGCCTGACACACATCGTCCACATGAACCAGCGAGCGGCGATTGCCGGTTTCCGGCAGCGGCGGCAGCCAGCCGCGACGCACCGCTTCGATCAATCGCGTTAGATTGGCCTTCATCCCCAATCCGTAAACCAGCGCCGGACGCAGATTGACCGCATGCAATCCGGCTTGACAGCCCACCAGAAGAACCTGTTCCTCGGCGGCGCGCTTGGCCCGGCCATAGGGCGTTTCCGGCGGTGCGCCCCAACTTTCGTCCACGCAACGCGGCCCTGGTTCACCCACCGCCTTGACGCTGCTGAGATGAACGAAGCGTTCGACCTGAGCCGTCACGGCCGCGTCGAGCAGGCGAAAGGTTCCCTCGGCATTGACCGCCCAGTGCCGGGCCGCGAACTCCGGCGTGGTCGCCGCGTCGGCATGGGCGAAGCCGGCGGCATGGATCACGGTGTCGATCCCGGCGCAGGCACGGGCTAGACTGGCGGCGTCCGCCAAGTCGCCGATGGCAATTTCCACGCCGCTCCAGTCCGACGGCATCGCGCGCTCCAGGCGAACCAGCGCCCGTACTCTTGCGCCGCGTTCTCGCAACGTCATCGCCAACCGGCGACCGATGAAACCGGTCCCGCCGGTTACCAGCACGGGCCGATCCTGGAAAAAATCCGCCGCTACCACCACCGCCAACCGTATCGGTTGAAGAACATCGTCGCCGCGCGCAGAAACAGCCCAATGTGACGCAAGCCCTTGCGGGCGGCGTGCCCTCCCCGATGGACCACGCGAACCTGTGGGACGTAAGCCAATCGGGTCACTTCGCCTAGCCGCAGGCTCAAATCAAAATCCTCAAAATACAGAAAATACTCTGGTCGGAATCCGCCCACCCGGTCCAGTCCCGCCCGCCGACAGAGCATGAAACAGCCACTGACGATGGGCGGATCCCAGAACACCCCGTCGCCGGTCCGGTCGCGCAGTTCGTACCGATCCAGTCGGGTCTGGAAGCGCCGCCGCAACCCAGCCGGCGCGAAGCCGCGCAGCGCCAGATCCAGCACGGTCGGATAACGCTTGCACAGATATTGTCGCTGGCTGTCTCCTCCCCAAGCCGCTGGCGTGACCAGACCGACCTCGGGGTGCGAGGCCAGAAACGCCAGTCCCGCGCCAAGTGCATCCTCTTCCAGCAGCACGTCGGGATTGAGAATCAGGTGAATTTCATCATCGCAAGCCCGCAGCGCCAAATTATGACCGGCGCCATAACCGATATTGCCATGGCCGCTCAGCAATTCGGTGGCGGCGGGCAGCGCGGCCGCGTCCAACACCTGTCGCAACGGCCCGCGCCAGCCAGCTCCCGGACCGTTGTCCACCAACACTACTCTGGCCTCGGTCAAATCGCCCCGCTGGCTGGCGTGGCGCAAGGCTCGACCGAGATGGTCCAGCACTTGGGTCAACAAAGCCAAGTCCGGAGCATGGGTGACAATCGAAATCGCCAACGAGGTCAAGTTCGTCCGCGCCAGTGTTGTAATCTGGCCCACAGTCGCTCCCGCCACGAGCGTTGCAAGAGGGTTTGCAATCGAGCCAGTTCGATGCCCTGTTCGTTCAACCGCGCCCGCAAGGCGTCCGCCTGTCGTTCCCATTCCGCCGCGCGCGTCGCCAACGCCGTCAATTCCGCTTCCAGCTCAATCTCACGCGCGCTTCGCGCCGCCAGCGCGGATTCCAACCCGACATTCCGTTCCATCAACGCCGTCACGCTGGTTTTCAGCTCTTCCTCTCGCCGCGCCAGATCGGCCCGCGCCGCTTCAGCGTCCCGGCGCGGGATGCAATCCTGAACCAGGGCTAGATAGTCCAGCGACATCGGCCAGGATAGCTCCAGGCGCAATTGGCCGCCTTCCCGCAGTTCGACCAGCGCCGTGGGGGGAATCGGCAGTTCCAGGCAGGGGTCTTCACCGACTAGCAGCGCTGTTACCCCGGACGACAAAACCGGTTCCGCGAAAGCCAACTGCTGACCGGGCTGCGTCGCCAAGCTGTCGCGTCGGCTATCCCATTCCCACAACAACCGATTGGTGGCGTCGTACAAGGCCAGCGCATGTAGCCGCATCAGTCCCGGTCGATCGGCCAAGTCCAGTCGCAATGCCTCGGGTGGAGTCGGCAAGGGGGGCAGTGGCAACGCCACGCACTGGCAGGCATCGCCCAGCCGGCCCCAGGCGACGCTGCTGGCGTGCTCCCGATAAGGCTCTCCCGCCGTTCGCCAGAACAGTTGACAAGCAAACCGCAACTCGGGGGGTGGGGAAACGAAGGTCAATGGGACAGCCTCGACGCTTTCGGACGCGGCGGTGGCGGCGACGATGAACTGATAGACCAGCGCTTCGGGCCGGCCCAACAGCACGCGGGTCAACGCCGGCGGGAGTGCGTCCCAATGCCGGTCGGTAAACTCGGATTCGCGCAGATCCCGGAACGCGGCATCCACCACGATCACTTGCAAACCGTGCTGTTCCAGCAGTCGGTTCAACGATGTCAGAGTGAAAAACCGCAGGTGGGTTTCGTCGAGCAAGCCCTCGGGGCGGTAGCGAAATTCCCCGGCCAGCAGCTCGGCGATCAACCCCGCGTAAGCCACATTGGGAACCGAGATCAATACCCGCCCGTTCGGGGCGAGCAAACGGGTCAATTGGGCGAGAAGATCGTCCGGCTGACGCAGATGTTCGAGGATGTCGGCGCAAATGATGAAATCGTACCGGCAGCCGGCGAAATATTCGGCCAGTTCGATGCGTTCCAGGTCGGTGCATTCCAGCCGACGATACCAGGGCGCGGCCTCGGCGGCGGCGGCGGGATTGCTTTCGACCCCATCCAGCGCGCAGCCGAGTCGCTCCGCCAGATAGCGGCCTAGCACGCCGGGTCCGGCGCCCAAATCGAGCACCCGACTGGCCGGCCGAACCAGACGAGCAAGTTTGGCCAAGGAATCCTGGCTGTCCGGGTCCAGGGGACGGCGATAGACGTGGGACACGGATAACCCTTTACCTTCTCCAAAGCACCAGCGGACCATGACTCATCGCGCGCCGCAGCGCCCGGCAGGAGACGCGGCGTCGCGATTGAATCGCGTCGCGCCGCCGCCAGCAACGCGGCAGGCCGCGCAAGGCGTCCCATTTGGCACGCAGCAGCGTAGAACCCTGGCCGCGCAAGGCGAACCATAACAGCGTACCGAGATTGAGTAGCACATGCTGCGGCAGGTACAGCCAGAACAGCGGACCGGGCATGTTCTTGCACCAGGTCCAAACCAGATTGCGGTGACCGTGATAGAGCGAAAACGGGCTACGTCGGCCAGTCACCGCCGAACCGACATGTCGGACCACCGCATCCGGGACATACCGGCAACCATGGCCCAGCAACCGCAGCCGAAATCCCAAATCAACATCCTCGAAATAACAAAAATAATCCTCGTCAAAACCGCCCGCCTCGAAAAACGCCTCGCGGCGGTACAGTGCCGCCGCCGCGCAGGGCGCGAAAATTTCCCCGGCCTCGCTCGCGCCTGCCGCAATTGGTCGGCCATGGTCGCGCCGCCAAGCCAAGCCACTGACGTGATAGACATCGCCAGTTCCATCTAGGAGATCAGAGTCACTCGCATCCAGCAACCGCGCGCCAAAGCTGGCGCAATCAGGACAAGTCGCCGTCGCGGTCAAGAAACGCTCCAGCCATTCCGGCTCCGGAGATGCGTCGGGATTGAGCAGCGCTAGCCATTCCACCTCGCCTGCTCGTCGCGCTGCCAGATTGTTGGCCGCGGCAAATCCCAGGTTGCGGTCCAGCCGAACGACTTCCACCCCCGGATAGTCATGCTCTAGCCGGTCGGCCGAACCGTCGTGACTGGCGTTGTCGACCACGATCACCCGCTCCGGACGTCGGGTTTGAACGCGCAGATGACGCAGGCACTGGCCAAGCAGGAACCCGCTGTTGAAATTGACGATGATCACCGCGACTTCGGCCGTCACCCGCGCTCCCTTGACCAATCGTCGGCCATCACATTCTGGTTGCAAGCAGAAAAATCATTTTCTTCAAGGAAGTGACGCGAACTGGCTAACGCGCGCGCAGCATGCTCGCCACGACGCCAATCAGCCTGAAGCTGGAGCCGAGAATCATGACGAGCAGCTTCTTTTGCCGCTGGCCGAAGCGCGGACTGGCGGCTAGTTTTTGCAGCGCGTAGCGTCCAAATTGCCGTGCCACATCGAAAAATCGTGCTTTTGGATCGATTAGAAGCACGGGAGTTTTCTCATCCTTCACTGCCACAACATCGGTAATATCAACCTGCTTCGGGATATCATGCCTCAAGAAATAACGTGGATATGAAAATTCCGGTAATGACGTCAACCTATGGTATTCATCGACCATCTCTTTTGCCGTGCGATGCGTCCGGCTGATAAGCTTTTGTTTGACTTGGCGAAGAACCGCGATATTTCGAGACAGCCAGGTAATCTTTTCCACAATGCTCGATTTTTCAGGCCGGCAAACGAATCCATCGACTCCATCCGTGATTCTATCCATGAAGCTACCAAGATTAGTGGTGACGGGCGGAATCCCAAGAATCCAAAGCTCGCTCAAGGTGTAACTGTAGGTTTCTGGTACAACTGAAAGTAGTAAACCGATATGGGGGTCGATTCCGGTCACAATTTCTGGAAGTTGGTCATATTCGTACCACAGCGTTACGTAAATTCCAGGCTTTCCCTCGAAAGCCCGCCCATTCTCTCCACAGCCGATCAGGTAGAAATCCACGAAACCGCATAGCTCCGGATAGATTTCTTCCAATAGCCTCTTACCCTTGTGCGGCACCAGGCTTCCAAGCACTATTAATCGCAATTTTTCAGAGGGATGAACTTCACCTTTTATCTCATGGGCTATAAAATTCACGCCGTGACGAACGATTTCGAACTTTTTATTTCGGAGTTCAGGAATCAAGGCTTTCATATGACGAGGAACCGATTCCGATGGTGAAATCAGAAGAACGTTCGGTTTCGACAATAGCTTCACAAAGTGATTGCGAATTCCTAGCCATTCCAACAAGCTCACATTATTGAAATAACAATTATTCTCGTTCGAAACGAAACAATTCTCCAAGCGCGTTTCGGTGCATTCCTCACATATCCCATCAAAATAGATATTGATGGCCGGACAAAACGGATAGTAATCGTGAGTGATGAAGATTGTCTTTATATCAGTATCGAGTGCATCTAGTGAGTGCCCGATCAACGACGAAATCAAGATAACCTCGATTCCGAAATCGTCGATAATTTCTTGCAGGATGGCTTTGTATTGGAGGTTCGTAACGGCTGTTGAACGAATTGGATAATAAAGATCCCACGAGCGGAGTGGCGTCTCCATGTTGTAGGAGCGGTATAAAGCGATGCATTTTCCAAAAATGCCCCAAATACCACTTGACCTCAGTACTAGGTTTATTCGGCTTGTATCGCTATGGCAATAATCCCTTAACCAACGCTCTTGCCCACCACCCCAACTATGAACGACATGCATTTGCACGGGTCGGGTGCTATTGATGTCGATTGGTTTTTCAATATCTCCTAGCAAGGCCTCCTTAACCGCTTGGCGGATCTCAGTGAGAGGGTGGCTCTGATTGATGAGCTGAACTTCTTCTTGCGCAGCGATGTCCTCCATTGCGCTCAAATGGGTCGGATTGAAATCCATTACATAAAGATGGTCGCAACAAACGTTATGGAACCCGTCGAGAGCAAAGGTTTTTGCCAAGGCCCAACAAAATGCGCCAAGCCCTTGGTCTTCCTTAGCGGTACACTTAGGCCCCGCCAAGCGCAACGCGGGTCGCCTTAAATACACACAACCGCACAGCAGTGCCGGTACTTCGATATTACGCCTTTGTCCCAAGGCATGAGCTAGTCGGTCCACGATCGACAGGTTCGATCTTCGTGAGTGCTCCTTGTCCAATAGCGCAAACAGCGGAGATATATCGCAGAGCGGCGATACAGAGGCAATGTTTTCATCCTGAAACGCTGCTAAGGCAAGTCGAGCATCCCAACCATGAGGTACCTCCACGCCAGGCAAGATAAGGACCACATCATGATCATCGTACTGCGCGGGTAGGTGAGAAAGCGCCCGGTAAGGCGGCCAGGGATCCACGGGTTCTTCGGCTTTGATCCACCGAATCCGGTTTCCCAAATTCGTTGTTGACTCATTATGAAGCGGAATTGATTTCCAATCGATACCGAGCAGGATTACCAGGATTTCCGTTTCCACAACGGTATTGGAGGCAACGGATTCCAAAGTACGGCTTGAAATAGATTGTTCGCCTTCACAGACCGGAATACAAACGATGCGCGAAACACCGCTATTTGAAATCCCGTCACTTGAAGACATGAAAGACCCCGTATGTTATTCTTTGTCACGCCGATTTTTGGATTGCTTCATGAGAGATAGTTACTAAAAGATCAGCCGCCGATACGGCTGCTTGATGGTACATAATCATCGATGACGGAAAAAATTTTCCTTGCGCTTATTTCAACATCATATTGATTAAGAACTTTATTTGAAATACGCTTACCCATTGCCTTGGCTAGATCGGGTTCGTTGAATAATCGATAAAGAGCACACGCTGCTCCGTTGACATCGAGATAGGGAACAATAAACCCACTATCATCCTCAACCAGATCGGGGGTTCCACCCGCTTTGTCAAAGCAAACAACTGGTTTTTCCAAGGCTCCTGCTTCAAGACAAACTAGTGGAAAAGGATCTTCTCTGGAAGACAGTAAAAATACGTTGAATTGACAAAAATAAGGAATCACCTGCTCCTTTACTCCTGTGAAAACCATGCAGTTTTTCAACAGCTCGTATTGATTGATCTCATGGCTTAGTTTCAATGTATCTTGTGAGTCAAGATCACCACCAACCCATACAAACTTTATACGATGTTGATCTTCCGTCACCAGCATCTCCAAAAATGTTTTTGCTATTTTAACGAACAGGTCTGCTCCCTTGCGCCAGTCTGTCGTACCACACCCACCCACGACAAACATGCCTACATCAATGCTTAATTCTCGACGAATAATGGAAGAGTCAACCATGGATGCTTTTCGGGTTATCTCCGTGACGGGCACGAAAGAGTGAATAAGTTTTATTTTTTCACTGGAGATAGCGTGATTAACCTCAAGATTAGCTTTGACCGCACCAGACACCGCAATAAATAAAGTTGTATGCTTCTTCACCAATTCAAACAGTCTGCCTGGTGCGAAACGCTGAATGCTATGCTCCAGTTCGTGTATAGTCGATATTACCGGTATATCCGGTACGTTGATGACTGACTTCAAATCGTCGATTACATCGCCATTGACCGCCGTATTGGAATAAATCAGTTTTATCTTAGAGTCACTAATGAAATCGCGTAGTTCATCGATCCATGCATCGGGGCCAACCTCCGAACGAATCAAGGTGGGTCCCAGTGCCATGAATTCTCCGGAAAGTTCGCCGCCCCCTCTCAAGATTATATTAAAATTCAATGAGGTATGATTTTTTATCCAGCGAAGAAGGTTAAGCAGCACGATTGGCGCACCGGTTCTGCCCGCATCATGACCGATGAACACGACCGACGCGTTCCGTTTTTCGGACAGGGGGACCAGATTCAAAAAGAAGCGTTTCATTCCTCTCGATTTGAAGTAGCGATACAGTGTCCAGGTGCCGCGCATTGCCTTGATGCAAAGAGTGGATAAAAGTGGATAGTGTTTCAGTTTTTCACCGATTCTTATTATCGCAATCCGTCCAATTCGCTGAAATTCGGTTTCGGAAACGTTTTCGGTTACTGCAACCGGTTCCAAGGATCTTTTCTGAAGCCTGCTGAAAGAATCTGGTGGACTCTCTGCATCTGAATAAAAATCAGGATCCATAAAATCCTTATCCGAAAGATACGCATCGGCAGTTTTGCATTGATTTCGTAAATAATAGGAAAAATAATAAAAAACTGCTTCAAGTCTCCCAGCTTTAGTCAAACACTGGATTAGATCAGTTAGGTTTTTTTGTTCAAAACCGACCCGTTCATGGTCCGTTACTCTCGCATACATATGAAACGCCACGATAGCATCGCGTTCTAAGAATACCTTATGGTAATTTTCGCTGATTGTGTTAGAACCATGAATCCTATACATTAATAATGGCTCATCAATGATAACTATCTTCTTGTCGTGCGTAATCAAGCGTAAAAAAAAATCCAGATCGTGCGCATAGCGGAAGCGAGCAAAAGCTCCCGTTTCGTCGAATACACTTTTCCTGATGAAGACATTCGATGTCGTGAATATGAAATTCCCGTCGACCAAAGTCAGGAATAAATCGTTTGTTTCCTTGTGCTTGGATTTGTAATAATTACACCAGACCAATTCGATTGGCTTTCCTTCTTCGTCGATACCTTGGATAGCGGTTACAATCATATCCACGTTTGGGTCGGATAAGGCGTATTGGAGACATGCTTCCAATCTCTTCGGATGGTATAGATCGTCGCTATTTAGAATCGCAATATAATTGTATATCGCTTCTTGGATGGCCGTATTGATCGCTGCATGAGCGCCTTGATTAGCTTGAACAATATATTTTATTTGAGGGTGCTCTTGACATAAACGCTGCATGGCGGTATGTGAACCATCGGTCGAGCCGTCATTGACCACGATGATTTCACCAGGAGAAACGGTCTGGTTGACGACGCTTTCAATGGTTGCCTCAATGAATTTTTCATGATTGTAAAGAGGAATGATGACTGATACGGGGCTGCTCATTTACGTCACCGGAGATCGATGTCGGAAATCATCAAGTCGATGCCCGAACCGGTTTTGGGGCATTGTCAGGCACGATGTCGAGTTCAATATTTAACATCGGCATACCCACCAACCCTTGGTGAGTACTGCTGGCATGGGATTTGAAAATCAACACGTCGCTGCACCAGCAATGGTGAAGATGTTCCTGCTGGGTACCCGAGGCTACCGCGATGTCCAAGGCATAATCGCCGACCGGAAGCACCGGCATACGAAAGCTAAATTGCGCAATCAGGCGCTGGCCGGTGGCTACCGACCGATGATCGGCGGCATAGGTCAAATAAGTGTTGTCGCCGAACAAATTCTGACCCAGTCTGTCCTTGACGAAGAATCCGATAATTGGATCGTCGACGCGCTCCAACACCAAGGCATCGACCACCAAGGTGACCAATTCACCACCGACCATCCAGTGCAAGCGTTGCCCGTGTTCGTCTTCGAAATAAACGTCCTCGATGCGGACTGCCCCGGTCACATAGCCGTCTAGCTTGAAATGAAATTCGAATAATTCCAGGTCGTTGCGGAACCGGGTCTGGTTGAGAACCGCCAACCGCTGATCCACCGGTCCAACGACGGCACGCTGGCTGGGGGCGGACAAGGCGGACTGATCGGTGACGGCTCGCGCCGATGGAGCAGCGGTGACCCGAGCCGCGAGCAAGGCCGTCAGATAATGCTCGCAAATCTCCTTGGCGGGTCCGGCCTCGTGCAGTTGACCGTGATCCAGCCACAAGACCCGATCACACAAATTGATCACCGCGCCGGTGTCATGGCTGACAAAGAACAGCGTGCCTCGTTCCTGGAAGCTGCGGAGAAAGCGCATGCACTTTTGCACGAAGAAAGCGTCTCCGACCGCCAACGCCTCGTCAATCACCAGAATATCGGCCCGGACGTGGGCGGCGACGGCGAAGGCCAGCCGCACCGCCATGCCGCTGGAATAGGTTTTGACCGGTTGATCGATGAATTCGCCGATGTCGGCGAACGCCAGGATCTCCGGCAAGTAATGTTCGATTTCCGCGTCGTCGAGACCGAGAATCGCGGCGTTGAGAAGGACATTTTCGCGGCCGGTAAACTCCGGGTTAAAACCGGTGCCCAGTTCCAGCAAGGCCGCCACCCGACCTTGAACCGCCAGCGTTCCCGTGGTCGGCGCCAGCGTGCCGCACAGGATTTTGAGCAGCGTGGACTTGCCGGAGCCGTTGCGGCCGATCACCCCGATCGTTTCGCCGCGCTGGACGGTGAAGGACATTTCTCGCAGGGCCCAGAATTCGCGGTAAAAGCGGCGGCGGCCACGCCACAGCATTTGCTTCAGGCGATCCTGCGGTCGCTCGTAAATGTGATAGCACTTGCCGACCCCCTTCGCCTCGATGACCGCGTTCGCGTGGGGGGGTGGAGCGGCAACGGCCTCAAAGGACATCGGCGAACCCCTTGCGGGTGCGGGCAAACCACCAGGCGCCCAGCGACGCCGTCGCCAATCCCAGAGCAAGACACAGCCAATAGGGAATCCAGGCCGGTGATTGCCCGAACAAAAGGATTGCTCGGACCTGTTCGATGACCACCGCCAGCGGATTGAGTTGCAGCCAGGGTTGCATGGACTCCGGCAGCGCGCCAATGGGATAGAACACCGGACTGAGGAACATCATCAGTTGCACCAGTGGCACGATCATCTGCTGGATATCGCGGATGTAGACGCCCAATGCCGCCAGGAACCAGCTCAGTCCCAGCACGAACAGCACTAGCGGCAACATAACCAGCGGCAGCCACAACACGGTCCACGCCAGGCCCGATCCCCAAACCACTTGCAGCAGCAGGATCACCAGCAACGTGGCGATCAACGTCAGCAGGGCGGACGCCACCATCACCGCCGGCAACATTTCCAAGGGGAAAACGACGTTTTTGACATAGTTCTGGTGCGCCAGAATAAGTCCAGGCGCGCGGCCGAGGCATTCGGCGAAAAAATTGTAGAGCGCCATGCCGATGAATAAGACCAGCGCCAGCTCGCTGAGCGAGTCGCTGGCAAGACCCGCCCAGCGCATCCTGAAAATCACACCAAAGAAAAATGTGAATACCAGCAGCGACAACACTGGGAGCACGAAGGACCACAACACGCCCAGGTAGGAGCCGCGGTAGCGCTCGGCGAAGTCGCGCAGCAACAGCTTGAGGAACAGTGGGCGTTGTAGCCAAGATTGACGCAGAGCCTGGCGCAACAACCCGACGCGTCCGGTATCCGCCTTAAAATCCACGAAAAACATCGAATCAGGTCGTATTCGGCAGCGGCGGAACCCACAACGGCGCGGGTGGTAACCCGTGAGCATGGCGTTCCCACATCATCTCATACGCCCGCTCAAGATGCCGGGCGCAACGCTCAGTATCGAACAGCGGCGTTCGAAGACGATTGTAGGCCAGTTTTTCCCGCAGCGTCGCCAGTTCATTTGGCTGGGTCGCCAATCGTACCGCCAACTCTTCGTATTCTTCCAGCGAGTGTGTAATCAACTCTGGCATTCCGACGGCATGTAGCAGGCTGGCCGCCACCCGCGCCGGGAAGGTCTCGCCGATGCAAGTCAGCACCGGCAGACCAGCCCACAGGGCGTCGCTGGCGGTGGTATGGGCGTTGTAAAGGCGGGTGTCGAGGAACAGGTCGGCCAGCCGGTGGCGCTCCAAGTGACGATCCTTGGGTAAGCGTTCGGCGAAGATCAGGCGCTCGCTGGCTATTCCCCGCTGTTCCGCTTCGCGCCGCAAATTGACAGCCACGTCTGGCTCCGAAACCAACAACCATAACACGCTGCCGGAAACCCGTTGGAGGATCCGGCTCCATGTCGTGAACATGACTGGATCGAGTTTAGAAGGTTTGTTGAAGCAACAGAAGACAATCCCTACCTCGGGCAAACCTGCTTCCTTTCGCCCAATCTCCGTGGCGGCGATGGGTTGTTCCCAATCGTTGACTTGATAGCATTCAGGCAGGTAAACGGGTTGTTCCGTGAACTGAGATTGGAGACTTTCTGGCAAAACTACTGAGTCGGCGATGATATACGGTACGAAGGATGCTCCCATGGTGCCGGGATAGCCCAGATAGCTGGCTTGCACGGGCGCGGGGCGCAGGGCGAGAATTTCCGAGCGCGCATATGCGGTGTATCCCATCAAATCGATCAGAACATGAACGCCGTCGCGATGGATGCGCGATGCGGCGTCGGCATTCGTCATATCGGTCAGATCGATGAATCGCTCGGCATCGGCCTTAATCCGCTGGTAATAATGGCTGCCATCGTCCTTACAAAGCGCATAGACATAGATTTCGAACCGTTCCCGATCATGCAGCCGAAACAGCCCTTGCATGAGATGTGCGGTCGGATGGTTGCGAAAATCCGCCGACAGATAACCGATCTTGAGTCGACTCGTGATTGACGCTCGGTCAGTGAGCACCAGTTGTTGACACATGTTGGCCATGCTCGACGCGAGAAACTCGCCACGGCTACCGGCAATGGCCGCTATTAATTCGGGAGGCAACGGTAATGTCAGCGACTTGAATGGTGGTAACGGCGCCGGCAATCCTTCCGCTAGGCATTGCTCGACCAACGCTCTCGTCCGCGACACGCTCTTTTGGTAATCACACCAGTCGCAGCGCTCCAGTCGCCTTAGGTTGAACGCGAGGTATTCGGCTCGAGGATCCACCTCGGGCACAACGGCATCCGGGACCATTCCGTAAATTTCACGGCGCATCTGAAATGACCGCAACGCTGCCTGGTCCAGGTTGCGCGCCATTTCGAACGCCTGGCGCGCCTCCTCAAAGCGCTCCAAACCCGCCAAGGCGCCGCCTTGGTTGGCGTAAAGCTGCCAATCGCTCACTCCCCATTCCAGCAATTTTTGGACGGCTGTCAATGCCTCGGCAAAACGATGCAATCCGTTCAGCGCCGCGATTCGGTTAGTCGCAGCCTGAATCTGCCTCGGCTCCAAGGCCAAGGCGCTCTCAGCGGCGGTCAGCGCTGCGGAATAATGCTCCGTCGCCAACAAAATCGCCGACTTGGCCACCCATAGCTGAGCCTGACCGGGATTTTGGGCCAGCGCCCCATCGACCAGGGTTTGGCCAGCGTCCCATTCGCCGCGGCTGAACAGTATTTCGGCCTTGAGCGACACCGCCTCCGGCTGCTGGGGGCTGGACGTCAACACAGCATCCACGAAAGGTTCGGCCTCGGCAATGCGCCCCAGGCTCACCAAGGCCCTCGCCAGCGCCAGTTTCGGCGCCACGCGATCGGGATGTTTGGATACAAGCCGTTGCCCTTCGGCGACCACTTCCGCGAAGCGCCGCAAACCCAACAACGCCTGTAGCTTGAGTTCCAACGCGTCGGGGTTGAAGGAATCGAATGTCAGCGCGGTAAACAGCGTCGCCAACGCAGTTGAGTAATTCCGCAGCGCCAGCAAGGCGACCGCCTTATTGATCAGGCCCTTGACATGACGAGGCTGAAGTTGCAGCAATCGATCAGCGGTCGCCAAGGCCTCTTGGGGACGGTTTAGACTCAGTAGCGCCGCGGTTCGATTCAGCAATGCGATGGTGGCGTCCGGTCGAATGCGCAGGGCCGTATCGGTGGCCTGCAACGCTTCCTCGGCGCGCTCCAAGGCGACCAGCACCGAACCGCGGTTGATTAACGCGTTGACATGATCGGGCGCCAGCGCCAACAATCGGTCGAAGGCTTCCAAGGCGGCCAGCGACCGCCCTAAGCCATGCAGGGCGACTCCCTGGCTTAGAAGAGCGTTCGTATTGGACGGATCGATTTGCAAGATCCGTTCTGTTAATGGCAGGACTTGGGGATACCGCTGCTGGCTCAGCAAGGCGCTCGCCTTGCTGTTCAGGGCTTGAAGGTGATCTGGCGCGATGGCTAGCGCGGCGTCGGCCGCCTGGATGGCCTCGGCGTACCGCCCCATCTGGTTCGCCGCCGCCGCCGCAACCAAGTACGGTCGTAATTGCCGCGAATCCAGGCTCGTCGCTTTGGCGACGGCTTGCAAACACTCCGGATAACGCCGCAATCGTAGGCCAGCAACCGCTAACCCCGCCCAAGCCTCGGTACTGTCGGGATGGTCCTGACAGATCCGGTCGTACAGCTCGAAGGCTTCCGCATCACGGCGTTCATCGAGTAATCCGCTTGCCCGCGCGAGCGCGGTTTGCATGACGGTCTGACCATCCATCGCCCCATCAACCCTGGTTTGAAAAATCTAAGGGGCCTTTTTCGCTTCGGCCGGAGGTTTGGGCGTCTGGCGATACCACTCGCCCTCCATCAGCACCCATTCCTCGGTGAGAGATTGTGGTATCCAGCCCAATGTTCCAACCTCCACCTTGCCTTCCAATTTGACCAAGGCCCGTTCACCTTCAACCTTAGTTTCCGTCATTTGGACTTGGCGAACCGGTAGCCCGCCAATCTGCTGGTATTGGTCCGGAGTCAACCAACCCCCCGGTTGCGCCGCCGACTCCAAGTTATAACTGGTTGGAAGATCATTGATCGACCGGGCCAGCCAGTAACGCTGAACTCTTTGTTCCAGAGGCTCTCCAGCCTGGACATGGGCCGGATTGGCTTTTTCCAGGGTTTTCTCGTTGACCACGACTCCAGTCGTCTGAGCCAACATTGTTAGATAGCGATCAAGCGCCTGGCGTTGCTGTTGCGTTTGCCAGCGATCCGCCACCTTGGCGCGGACGCTTTGGAAATCCGCGATCAGGGGCGCCCGCCAATCCGCTAGTAGCAGTAATTCATATCCAGCCGGTGATTGCACAATGCCGGTACGCTGGCCAGGTTGCAGACCGCGCACGGCATCCCGCAACCAAGGTTCGGCGTTGCGAGCCACGAAGCCCCGGTTTGGCCCGGTGTCGCGGGCCCGTGGATTTTCGGTCAATTTGGCGGCCACATCGGCAAAGCTCTCGCCAGCTTCCAGCCGTTGCAAGGCCTGCTCAGCCCGTTGTCGGGCTGTGGGACCGCCCGGTTGATCCCGATCGTTGCGGAACTGGATTTGTACCAATCGAACCAATTCGGGGATGCCGAACTCCTCCCGGTTGGCGTCATAATACGCCCTCAACACGGTTTCGTCCGGTACCGGCGGCAGTGGAAAGTGCTGATCTTGAAGGCGTCGCAGGGCAGCAGCATACTCTTCCTGGGACAGCGGCTTTGGTTTCGAACCTTCTTCCTGCTCGACCGCTTTTCCGAGCAGGGCCTCCTCGATCATCCGACGCAAGACCCGGACTTGACCGGCCTGGGTTTGCAAGTCTTGGCCTAGTCCCGCTTGCACCCCAAATTGGCGGAAATCTCCTAAAGTGATGTCGTGATCGCCAACGCGGGCCAGCACGCGGGCGGGATCAACGACCACGGCGAGATTGCGCTTGATGGCCGAGGCGGGATCCACGCCGGCGTCTGGTTCCGCCGCTTGCTTGGGCTCATCGGGAATCGAACCCGCATCTCGTTGATTTGTCGCTACCCGCCAGAGTGGCCCGTATAGAATTCGCAACGAATCCTGAACTTTGTTCAGCCCAACGATCAAATCGGCTTCACCGTCGCCATCCACATCCGTGAGCAACAGTTGGCTGACGCTACCATCCAACGGCAGTTCGATGGTTTCATAGTGATAGGGATTGCCCCGTTTGATTCGGTATAACACCAGGGACTGCTCGGTGTCGGCGACCAGTAACCAGGCTCCATCCCCAGCTTGGGCTATCGTCAACCGGCTCGGTCCCCAAGCCTGACCGGGAACCGCCATTTCCGGTCCAGGCGCGAAGTGGCCCTTGCCGTCGTTCAGAAGTACCGCAATGCGGCGTTCCGATTCCAGCGGCAATAGAATATCCAGCGCCCCATCACCGTTCAAATCCGCCACCACCAGATGGCGGGGCGCTCCCACCGGCGCCGTCCAAATCGCCTCTGGCTGGGGAACTTGATCGTCCTTGGGGTAACGGACCTGCCACAGGGTGCGCGAACGTCGAGTGGTATAGAGAAGTTCGACGACGCCATCGCCATCGATGTCGGCGGCGGTGACCGCTCCGGGGATACTATGACCCTCCGCGCCCAATCTGTATTCCTGCTCCGCCTTTGCGGTATCGGCCTGGAAATTGCGCAGCAGCGTCCACCACGAACCCTGATACGGCGCTACAGCCAGCGACAAGCCCCAATTTGGCCAAGAGAACGCCGTGGTTGTAAACGGCGCCTCCTGGGGGCGATTCGCGATCTCCCGCAAGCTCCCCTTGCCGTCCGGTGCCAACACTCTCAATTGTTCCTCGCCCTCGGCGCTGAGCACGTAGCGATGGTCATGCGCCAAACCAGTGAGCTCGTTGGCGTGAAACCCCAGCACTTCCGCGACCGGCCCAGCTTCGAACCGGCGTCGCGCCTTCTGGTAAAGCACTTGCACTGTCCCCATGCCACGGTTGGTCACGACCAAGTCCTTGCGGCCATCCTCGTCCACGTCGTCGACCACCACGGAAAATGCCTGGCCGGCAACAGGCAAAGGCTCAGGGACCAATGCGACCGTCGATTCCATCGCCCGCGACAACGGCGCTGAAAGTAACGACCCTCCAAAAAACACCGCAGTGGCTATTGAGCGCAAACAACAAGGGGGAGTTTTTATCATCGAGCGGTCTAGATTCGGCAATGCACGGAGTTCCATCCCTCAAAAACAAACGACGCCTTGAAACAAGGCGCCGTTCTGGGAGAAACGACCTAACCTAGGGGATCAGAAAGGATACTCCGAACCCTCGGTGGCCATTTCGGTTTGAAGCTGCTGCGGGTTACCAGGCGCGGCCAAGCCCAGCATGTTGAAGACCACGCCGGAAGACGACCACTCTATGCCACTTTGGACCTCGGGCACTCCAAAGCGGATGACGCCGGTGTTCTTAACCAATTGACCATTATCCAGCTCCTCGTGGATCATGCCCGGGATCTTCGGATCGCTTGGAGTACTGACGATGAGATTCAGCTCCTCCACGAGGGGATACGAGAACGAGCGCATGTAAACCTGCTCGCTGTTGTAGGTCTCGCCGGCCGCGACGCGGGCGCTGTTGTTGGTGTTGAACCAGAAAACCATCCTGTTTTCGGTCGCCAGCGCCGGATCCAGGAAGTAGCGAATGTAGACATCCCGCACCTGTCTGGCCAGGCTGCTGGTGAAATCGATACCGCTCACCAAGCGAGCAGTCTTCGGATAGCCATCGGTCAGGCTCTTGACAACATTGATCCAGAACCCACCGGCCTGTCCTTCCACGCCCGCACAAGTCACATCCGACGGCGCCTGATTGAAAGAGACATCGAAGGTGCAAACTGGATTCGAGATCACGGGGATGAACGCCTGCGACGCCCACACGCCCTGAATCATGTAGGCATGACCGTAGAGCGCGAAGTCGGGCATCCCGACGACTCTCTGCTGACCCGACAACTGAGCCGAATCAAACTTGTCGTCGACGAACAGGATATAACCGGGCACCTTGTTGGCCAGCGTCGTGGCCCTGGGGTCGCCCGAGATGGTTCCGCACCAGTCGAACCGAACGAAATCGTTATCAGTGACGGGGATGACGCCGTCCAGGATGTGCTCGCTCTTCTGGTTGTAGAAGTACCAGTGAACCAATCCCTTCCTGCTGCTCCCGCGCAGCGTGGTAACCCGCTCCGGCACGGTCGGCGTACCGCTCGGTACTACATTAGCCAACCCAGCGGGAGCCGGCAAAGCTGCCCCATTTCTGTCAAGCAACCCCAACCGCGTCTTCCAGAAGGTGATCAGGCCGATCAGCGTATTGGATTGTTTGCTGATATCGGTGTTCAGGTCGCAATACACATAGGGTACCAGCAAAACGTCGCCGGCGGCGGACAACTGCACGGTTGCATAGCTGCTGCCCGAGGCCAGCAGGGCACCCGCCACGGCGGCGGCGGCGCCAATCTTTTTGAATTCACGCACCATCTTGAGGCTCCTTAACAAGTAGCAAGGGAGTAGCATTATCCAAGAGAAGTCTCAACAACAGCATCAACTGTACGTTGAAAACCTCTGCAAGTCAACCAAACAACAGACGATGACAAAAATACAACAACTCCGTAGTCTTTGCCACCACAAACCCCTATTGAGCATAGACTATAAGTGTAGCAAATCATCTTGTCAACCATGCAACAACCGATACCAAAAAAACAACAAAACTCTCCATCGTTCGCCATCTTACCCAAAGACAGCCCGATCAGCCGGCGGGCGTCACCAGCGGCGCGATCTGTTGCATCTTGCGCTTGATCTCCTCGGTCACCTGGCTGGCCTCCTCGCTGCCCTGCACCACGCGCGGGGTCAGCAGCACGATCAGTTCGGTACGATCCACCTGCTGTTCGGTGTTGCCAAACAGCGCGCCCAGGACCGGAATCTTGTAGAGGATCGGGAAGCCGGCCTGCCCATCGGTGCGGTTGTCGCGGATCAAGCCGCCCAGCACCAGGGTCTGCCCACTCTTAACCACCACCTTGCTGGTGACGTTGCGCTGCAAAAACGCCCGTTGTTTGTTGGCCACCGATCCCGTCTGGCTGACATCGACCAACTGGCCTGGCTCGACGACTTCCTGCTTGATCTCCATGTTCACCATGCCGCCGGAGTTGACCCGCGGCAACACCTCCAACAACACGCCGGTGTCCTTGTAATCGGCGCCGCCGGTGGTGATGGTGGTGCCCCCATAGATGGTTTGTGGGGCGGGGACCGGCGTCTGGGTGCCGACCCGAATCGACGCCTGCTGGTTGTCCAGCACCATCACCTGCGGCGAGGAGAGCACCTTGACCTTGGAATCGCTGGCCAGCGCGTTGAGCAGTGCCTTGACCACCCCCGCGCTGTCAGTGATCGCATAGGAGAACTGGCCAGCCGGAATACCCGCGAGCGCGTCAGTCAGCGTCAGGTCGGTGGGAAGGCCCAGCGAACCGTTCCCGGTGTAACCGTTGCCAACCCGGTTGTTGAAAAACCACTGCACCCCGTATTTCAAGTTGCCGGTCAAGGTGACCTCGGCGATGGTCGCCTCGATCAGTACCTGCCGGGGCGGGACGTCCATTTTTTCCAGGGTGCTGATGATCCGCTCGTAATTCTGGCTGGTGGCCCAGATCAACAGCGAATTGTTATCGGGATCGGCCACGATACGGACTTCTTCCATGCCCACGCTGGGTCCGCCAGAACCCAGGGCGCCGACCCCACCGCCGCCCGCGCCACTGGAACGGCTGCCGGAGCGACCACCCAGGGATGATCCCGAGCCACCAGAAAGCGTTCCACGGGAAGACCCCAAGCTGGACCCCGTCGAACCGCTCCCGCCCAGCCCCGAACTACTACCACCCAACCCCGAACCGCTCCCGCCCAATCCCGAACTGCCGCCGCCCAGCCCCGAACTGCTGCCACCCAACCCCGAACTGCTCCCGCCCAGCCCCGAACTGCCCAATAATCCACTCGTCGTCGAGCCGCCGGACACTTGCCCAGCCCTCAACCCTGGCGCCACCTCGCCGCCGCGGGCCGCGCCGCCCCCGCCCAGGTTGAACAGACTATTGAGCAACTCAGCCATGTAGTCGGCGCGACTATGCTGCACCGAGTACACGTACAGCCGCTCGCCGCCGATGCCATCCAGCCGTTCGATCCAGGTCGTCACCTGCTTGAGGTATTCCACCTGCGGCGTGATCACCAGCACGGCATTCAGCTTGCTGAGTGGCACGAAGCGGAGCAAGCCGGCGATCGGCGTGCCGGAACCCTCGCCTAGCAACTGGTTCAATTCGCCGGCCACGGTCTGGCTGTCCACGTTGCGCAGACGAAACATGCCGATGGACATACCCTTGAGCCAGTTCACGTCGAAGGTATCGATCGTACTCTGGGCGCTGGCCAACTCCTGGGGGGTGCCGGCCACGATCAACAGGTTGCGGGCGACATCCGCCCGGAGCACACCGCCCTCGGGCAAAAAGGGTGCGATGATCGCCTGCATCTCGACGGCGCTGATGTAGTTCAGGGGGATGATCCGCACCCCGTATCCCACCCCACCGCCGCCCAGTCGCGGCGTCAGATAGCCCCGTCGCACCGCGCCGGTCGCCGGCAGGATCTTGTAAAGACCACCCTCGCGCACTAGCACCGCCTGGTTCGCCCGCAGCAGGGTCTCCAGTGTGGGCAACAATTGGTCCCGCGCCAACGGCCGGCTGGTCTGCACCGTGACCTCGCCCTGCACCTGAGGATCAACCGTGTAATTTTCCTTGAGCGTGTCAAAAATGACCTTGACCACGTCACGAATGTCGGCGCCGTCGAAATTGAGGGTCACCTCGCCGGGCGCGGTTTGAGTCGCAGGCGCCGGTTTGGTCGCGACCTTCTTATTGATCAAATCGCCGGTGCTGGGAAAAATCAGTGGGGCCTTGGAGGCTGGCGCCAAATCCATGCCGGTCTTGGCCGATTCTGGCAAGGACTGCGGTTGCGCGGTCAATCGCGGCGCCCCACCAGGGAGCGGAACCTCCGGGGCGTTCTGGCCGGACGGCGCGGTCGCGCACGCGCCCAGCAGCAAAGCCAGCAACGGGCCGGCTGGAGAAAGAAAGCTCGTTTTGCTCATGAATGGATCAGCCTTTGATCTCTATTGCGACGGCGTGGGAGCAACCGGCGGCGGCGTGCTAGGTGGTGGCGCGACCGGTATCCCTCCTGGCCCGATCAGCAAGTTGGCGGGGGGAACCGGGGCATGGGTCGGAGAGGTCGCGTCCTGCCCCGATGAAGGGGCATCCGCTCGCTTGCCGCGCGGCTTGCCAGGCTTGCGGGGCCGCGCCAGCGGCAAATCCTGGGTCGTCTCGCCCTTGCGCAACACGACCCGATCCGGCAAGACCGCGTCCAGACGCCATTCCCCGATCGTTTCCCCCACGCTGACCCGCATCGTCCTGGCGTTCGGCGCTTCCGGCCGCAGCAGGGCGGCTCGGGCGCCGGGCATGATCATTACGCCAAACAATATGAATTTCTGCTCGGGTCCCGTCGGCGGTTTTTCTGGTTGCGCCTCATCGGGCGGCGGCGGTTCGGGCCGGCGCTCGGCGATGAACAACGGGCGGATCGCCACCTCGCTGTACTGAGCCGGCGGCGACAGGCTGAAGGGTTCCAGCGGCGCTACCGCCGGCAGTTCCGGAGGCGGAGCGGGGCGGATGACCGGCGGTTGCGGCGGATGCCCGATCCACCAGAGCAGGACCAGGGCCGCCAGTCCGCCCAGCGCCAGCCACCACAGAAAGCCGACCGTCTTGGCGGGCATCAGCTGCCCTCCTTGCGCAAATAACCCGAAACCTCGAACTGCGCGTTCAACTGAATCCGGGTATAGGTGGCGTACCGGCCGTTGGGCAGGCGCGGGCGATTCGTCCGCGCCGTCACTTCCAGACTGTCCACGAACAGCAGCGGGGTCTGCGATTCAAGATCGTACAGCACCTTTTGCAAGCCGCCGACATCGCCGTTCATCACCGCGCTGATGGTGACCTTGATCGCGCCGGCCTCCTCGACCGGCGGCAGGGCTTGAATGCTTTGCAAGGTGCCCCCGGCAGCCTCGATCAGGGCCTTGAGCCGCTGTTGCAACTCGGCCGCCGCCAACGCCGGGACGGATTGCGGCAAATACTGGGCGGTCACGTTGCGATCCTGCTGGACCTTGGTGATCAACTGCCGCACGGGTTCTTGGGTTGTGGTGATCCGCTCCAGTTGCGCCAACTGCTCCTGATATCGCTCCAGCGCGTTTCGATAATAGCGATAGCGACCGACCAGCGCCTGATCCACCAGCAGAATCAGCGCGGCGCCCAAGAGCAGCAACAGGGCCAGGGCCGCCAGGCGATGGTTCCGACTGGGTCCAGTCGTGGCGTCCATCACGGTTCTCGTCCGATGCGGGCGTTCAACATGAAACGCTCCTTGCCGGTTCGAGGATCGGTCGTCACTGGCGAAGTAAAGCCGGCCCCGCTGAACCATTTCGAGGCTTCCACGATTCCGACCAGCGCCGACGCCTTGCTCGACTGCCCGATGAGCTGCACGTTATCTCCCTTGATCTGCAACCGTTCCAACCAGGTATCGTCCGGCAGAATCACGGTCAACTCCCGCAGCAGTTCCACCCGGGCGGGAACCGATTGTTTCTTTCGAGCCAGCATCCGGGAAGATTCCAAGGTTTTGTCGAGTTGATCGCGCAAGGCCAACGCCTGATGCGACGTCTTCTTGGCCTGATCAACCCTGGCGATGGATTCAGACACCAATGCGCGTTGTTGCCAGATGGGTAGCGCCACGGCCGCCACAACCAGCGACAAGCTGACGATCATCACGACCACGCGCCAACGCTGGCTCCAAAGTCCACGCGCGGGAATTTGTTCCGGCGGCAGTAGATTGAGGCCGGGACGACCACCCGCGACCTCCAGCGCATCCGGCGGCAAGCCTTGTTGCCGTAAATGGGTGAGCATCGGCTCCACGGCGGCGCGCGGCAGAACGGTCAGCTCGACCCGCAGACGGCGCGATTCGGGCTGGCGCTCCAACACGACCGCGCCGTAATAAACCTGGGTGGTGGTAAACGGCGTCAGCCGGTCCATTTCGAAACCCACCACCTGGCGCGGATTTTTCTCGGCCGCCAACGGCAGGGTAAGCGTCCGGACGAGCGCTTGGTTGGCGGGAACGCGCAACACCCATTGTCGGGGATGTTCCGTCCGCAACCGGTCCGCTATCGCCTTCCAGTCGGGCACCGTCCGATCCAGCCGTTCCAGTTCCTGGGTATGACCGGGTTCCTCGCGCGCCAGCACGCAAGCATCCTCCTCCACCGCCAGCACCAGCCGCCGCGCCGACCCCGCCAGCCAACGGCGAACCTCAACGGGCAACCATGCCAGCAACCCTTCCCGCCACCAACGCCACGCCGCGCTCCAGTCCAGGCGCGGGTTGATTTTCAAGACTTGCGAAAGTGATAACACCAGCGACAGACACTCCAGTTAAAAAAACCGCCGTCCCATGAATAGGGGAAAATGACCGTGCCCTACCACCCCTCACGCCAGGCCAGAAGTCGCGGACCCTGTCCCCCGAACGTGCTCGCCCCGAACGCGCTCGCCCCGAACGCGCCCGGCCCGACCATCCCGCCCTGCGTGTCGAACACTGCTTCCAGGGCTACCGCCGTTCCAGCGTCGGTCTCCGCCACGACCCTGATATGATAAACGCTGGAGCGCCCCCTGAAGAAAAAGGATGAGCCCTCGCTCGACGTCAAGGGTGGCGCGGGCGATCCATCGGCGGCGGCGCGGGCGCGGACCGTAACGTAATCGGCCACCGTATGCTCGTCCAATCCCAGGACGTTTAAGACTCGGGCGGGGGCCAGTTCCGGATTCACGGTGGATTCATAGGAGAACACGGTGGTCACGCTGGCCAACCGTTGTTGCAGTTCTCCGGTCATGCCCAGAATCTGTCCTAGTTCCTCGACGCTTTCAAAAGGGGCATTCTTGGGCTTGGGCCAACCGGCGGCGCGGTAGTCGGCGCTTTCCGCCCCCTGGGGCAGCCGTTGGTCGTCGGGATCGCGCCAGTCTTGAATGGCGTCCGCCAGCCTGTCTTGATCCCTTGGCGCGACACCCACCCCCGCCAGCAAGGCCTTGAGCAATTCGGCCCCGGCATTGTTCAGATTCACCAAACCACTGGCGTTGGTCACCTCGATCCGCACCCGCCCGCCACCAAACGCCCATTCGCGCGGATCGCCATTCGGCGGCCACTGCTTTTGAGCCTCCGGATCCAGTTGCCACGCCAAGCCATAGGCTATCCCCGCCTCGGCCAGGGCCCGGGCTTGCGCCCGCTCGACCGCGCTCGTCGCCAGCCGGGTCTCGACCCGCATCGAGTAGGCGAAACCGCCCGCCATCACCGCCAGCAAGATCACGATCCACAACACAATAACCAACACCATGCCGTGTTGGCCAGCGGGGTGTTTTCGAAAATCGACGTAGTTCATCGCGGCGGTCCCTCGCTCAAGGCCACTACCAAATCGGGCCAGGATTGGCCTTGCAGGGCCAAATTCAGGCGCACCAGCAATGGCCGCCGCGTCGGACTAGTCCACTGAGAACGCCATTGCGGGCGGGGATCGTCGTCGCGCTCGGACCCGAAATAGGCCCACTCGACGCCAGAGACGCCTTCCAGCAACACGGTTTCCCGTTCCTGGCCGGCATTCGGCTCCGCGGGCAGATACGGCCGCCAGCGGATCCACAATCGACCATCGCCCCCCTCGATCCGCACCCGATACAATCCGGCCTGTCCCAACTGAGCCAGCATTGGCGCCACAAACTCGATATGGCTCGGTTCACCGGCAAACACCACCACTCTTTCCTGCCGGTCGTTGGTCCAGTAAACAGTCAGGGACTGAGCCAATTGGCGGCGTAGAAACTCTTCCGCCAGGCGTAGCCGATTCGTGGCCTCGGCGCGGGCCTCACCGCTGTCCCAGCCGTTCAATCCCAACCGCAGGCCGCCGTACAGCAACACCAGCACCAGCCCCGTCAGGGTAATGGCGACCATCAATTCCAGCAGGGTAAATCCGGTTTGCTTGCGAGGGAAACCGAGCGCGGCGGTCATCCGCGCACCCCCGGCGTTTCCAGCGGCGTCAATCGCACGGTTTCCAGCATCACCGAGCGAGTTTGCGTCACACCGCGCCAGAACACCTCGACGCTGACGCGCCAGGCCCGCATCCGGGTTTTTTCGGGGTCCGGCACGTTCTCGGCGTAGGCGCTCACCGTGCCGCGCCAGGAAAACCGGTCGTTGATCGGACCCTCGTGAACGCCTTCGCTCAGCGGCGCCTCGCGGCCGTAAGCGGCCAAAATCGATTCCGCGTACAGCGCCGCCTGGGTGTAATCGTCCGCCACGCCCGCATTGCGCAACCCGGTGGCGAAGACCTGCAACAGCACGCCGAGCGAGATGCCGAGGATAACGAAAGCCACCAGCACTTCCAGAAGGGAAAAACCCCGTTGACCGACTCGACCGGTCATGGCTGGACCTCCTGTTCGACGATGGCGATGGCGCCCGTCAGCCAATCCACGTTGATTCGGTAGGCCAGTCTCGGACCACTGACGGTGATATGGCCGCCGGTGGAACTGCCATCGGGAAAGAAGCGGATGTTGCCGGTCGCGCCGTCGATCAGTTCCGATTGGGCGGTATAGAGCTTGAGTGCCACGCTTTCCGGTAGCGCGACGACGCGCGGATCGTCGGTCACGCCAAAACGATGCCCCGCCAGATCGAGCGTCAATACCGCCTCATGCCGGCGGGTGACCGCTTCGTTGCGGGCGCCGCGCAAACCGGCGGCCAGTTGCCGGGCCGCGCCGCGCAGTTCGGTGGCGCCGCTCATGCCCGACAGCAACGGTGGGACTAAAGACACGAGCAGGACGCCGATCACCAGTGCGACCAGAATCTCCAGCAGGGTAAACCCCCGCTGGCCCCGTACCGTCGCCGCGACGTCCACTGGGCGCTTACTGCCAGCTCACCACGTCCTGATTCTCGCCGTCGCCGCCCTCGGCGTTGTCGGCGCCGAGCGAGTAGAGGTCGAACGCGCCGCCGTGCTGACCTGGAGAGCGATATTGATAGTCGTTGCCCCAGGAATCCTTGGGAATACTATTCTTGCGCAGGTAGGGACCGTTCCAGCGGGTCGCCCCTGAGGGTTGCGCGACCAGCGCCGCCAGACCCTCGGCGCTGTTCGGGTAGCGGCCCATGTCCAGCCGAAAGGCATCCAGCGCGGTGCTGAATTCCTCGATTTGCACCTTGGCGGCCCTGGTGTTGGCGCCGCCCAGATACCTGATTACCGCTGGCCCGACCAAGCCCGCCAGCAGGCCAAGGATGACCAGCACCACTAATAGTTCGATCAGGCTGAAGCCGCGCGCGCGGCGCTCATGCGTTTTCAGTTTCATCAATCGCCTACTCTTGAATTACGCCAACCATACCGGCACTTAAAACGCCAGTTCGTTCAGGCTGAGGATCGCCACCAGGATCGACATGATGATGCCAGCGATGATCACGCCCAGCCCCAGAATCAAGGCGGGCTCCAGCAGCGTCAACGTCCGCTTGACAGCGGTTTGCACTTCGCCGTCGTAGGTCTCGGCGACTTGCAGCAGCATTTCCTGCAACTGGCCAGTCTCCTCGCCCACTCGGATCATCTGGACCGCAAGCTTGGGAAAAACCTCCGCATCCAACAAGGGATCGGCCAGGCCACGCCCAGTCTTGACGTGTTCGACCACCTCGCCCAGCGCCGCCGCCAGAATCTGATTGCTCAGCGTTTCCCGGACGATGGTCAGCGCGTTCAACAACGACACACCATTGCCAAGCAGGGTTCCCAGGGTGCGCGACAGCCGGGCGGTTTCCACCTTGGCGATCAGGTCGCCGAACAACGGCAGGCGCAGGAGCCAGCGGTCCCAACGCAGGCGGCTTTCCGGTCGGCTCAACTGTCGACGGATAGCCGCCACGAGCAGACCGATCACGATCACGCCGACCCACCAGTAATGGCGAAAGCCGTCGCCGACGGCGATGACGATCTGCGTCGCCAGCGGCAACGCCTTGCCTGCGTCGGCGAACAGGCGCTGGAACTGGGGCACCACGAACGTCAGCAGGATGATGACCGACAATGCCGCCACCGCGACCAGGATGGTCGGGTAGATCAGCGCCGAGGTCACCGTTTCTCGCAACGCCCGCGACCGTTCCAGAAACTCGGTCAGTCGCTTGAGCACCGCTTCCAGCGCGCCGCCCGCCTCCCCGGCGCGGATCATGTTCAGATAAAAGCGCGAGAACGCGCCTTGGGCTTCCAGGGCATCGGCCAGCGATGACCCGCCCCGCACCTTCTCCTGCACCCGCTCCAACAGCGCCTTGCCGCGTTCGTCCCCGGCTACGCCGATGAGGATGGTTAGCGCCCGATCCAGCGGCAAGCCAGCGTTCAGTAGGCTGGACAATTGCTGGGTCAGGAGAATGATGAATTTTTGCGATATTGACCGACGTTGGCTGAACAGAGGCTGACCGAAACCGCCGCGCAACCAGCCCTCCTTAACCTCGACGACTGACAAGGGTAGCAAACCCTGGTCGCGTAGATGCTCGATGGCCGCTTCCGGTGACGCGGCGTCCAACTCGTCGCGTAGCGTTTCGCCGACGGCGTCCACCGCCTCGTAGCGATAGCGCGGCACGCTACGCCTCCTGTTCCTGCTGGGTGGTCACCCGCAGCACTTCCTCGATGGTGGTCAGGCCGGCGACCGCCTTGCGCAAACCGTCCTCGTACATGGTATCCATGCCTTCCTTTTGAGCCTCGACCTGCAATTCGGTGGCGTCGGCGTGCTTGAGCACCATGCGGCGCAGCGGGTCGCTCATCGCCAAAAATTCCATGATCGCCGCCCGGCCCCGATAACCGGTCCCGCCACACTGCTCGCAGCCGACCGCTTTATATAAGGTGATCCCACCACCCTCGTCCTCGATGTCCTTCCTGGCCAAGGCGAGGGGAGACCGCTCGCGCGTCTCGGCAAACCGATGCAGGCGCATTTCCTTGACCAGTTCCGGCAACGCCACGTAAGGCTGGCGACACTGGGTGCAGAGCAGGCGCACCAACCGCTGCGCCAGGATGCCGTTGATGGTCGAGGTCAGCAGATAATCGTCCACTCCCATGTCGAGCAGGCGGGTGATGCTGCCGGCGGCGTCGTTGGTGTGCAGGGTGG
>JAVMKH010000018.1:0-172356 GCA_031732935.1 Candidatus Contendibacter sp. | reverse complement strand
AGGCTTCCGCCTAAACCGCAAGTACCCCCCAATCACCTGCCAGATTGTTTAAAGAGCTTCAAATATTCTCCGTTATCCAAAGAATAACGGAATAACCGCCAACCACATCGCTTCCTTCGACAAGAAACCCTCTCCCTTGCTGCGCTCCCTGGATACTCTAGCTCGCGCCGACCAAGGAGAGGCGCATTATAGGCAGGAAAAGATCAACGTCAAGTAGGTCGCCTCTTTTTCAGCAATTCTCATTTCGGCGATGACTCGCTAGAGTAGCCCCCCTTGACTGGAAGTACCCTGATGAGCGTACTGTTTAGTCGCGCCGTTCTGACGCTGGACGACATGACGAAACAAATCCGCCGGACCTTCGAGCAGTTTACCGATCCGCGCTGGGGGAAGAACACCCGTTACACGTTGGTGGACGTGGGGTTGAGCGCCTTCTCGGTGTTCTTCATGCAAAGTTCGTCGTTTTTGGAATACCAGCGCAGCCTGGACCAGCGATTGAGCAAGAACAACGCCCAGACGTTGTTTGAGGTCCATCAGATCCCGTCGGACAATCAGATCCGCCACCTGCTCGACGCCAACACGGACGCCGGCCATGCCGAACTCCAGGCATGGCCGGCTCCCCACGACAGGATCACCCTACATTTTGCATGGAAGCCACGGGCATTTATTGGGAAGCCGTGGCCGAAGCGCTGGTCGATGCCGGTTACCCGATAACAGTAATTGGTATTGCCGCTGCTCAGCCCCGGGAAAGGGCGTGTTCAAGCATCTCCCGCAGGCGGTCGGCATCCACGTTCTCGGCGATGACGCCTTGCCCAAGGTCGCGCAGCAGGATCAGCCGTAGTCGGCCGTCCTGGATCTTCTTATCTACCGCCATCAACCGGAGGAAATCGGCGGGCGTCAGTTCCGAGGGCGGGGCGAGCGGCAGGCGGACGCGGGTCAGCAGCACGCGCACCCGCTCCACTTGTTCCCAAGTCAACCAGCCCATCCGGGCCGACAGATCGGCGGCCATCACCATCCCCACCGCCACCGCCTCACCGTGCAGCCACTCGCCGTAACCGATCCCAGTTTCGATGGCGTGGCCGAAGGTGTGGCCGAGATTGAGCAGGGCGCGCTCGCCGGTCTCCCGTTCGTCGGCGGCGACGATCTCGGCCTTGTTGCGACAGGAACGCTCGATGGCTTCGCTCAGAGCGGCGGCGTCGCGCGCCAGCAATGCTTCCAGATTCGTCTCCAGCCAGTCCAGGAACGGGCGGTCGCGGATCAGGCCGTACTTGATCACCTCGGCCAGGCCGGCGCGCAGTTCGCGGTCCGGCAGGGTAGCGAGGGTATCGGTGTCGGCCAGCACGCAGCGCGGCTGATAAAACGCGCCGATCATGTTTTTGCCGAGCGAATGGTTGACGGCGGTCTTGCCGCCCACCGAGGAATCGACCTGGGCCAGCAGGGTAGTGGGAATTTGCACGAAGGACACGCCGCGCTGGTAACAGGCCGCCGCGAAACCGGCCATGTCGCCAATCACCCCACCGCCGAGGGCCACGATCGTGCAATGCCGGTCGAACCGGTGCTCAAGCAGCGCGGTGAAAACATCGTTCAGCGTTTCCAGAGTCTTGTAGCGCTCGCCGTCAGGCAGGATCACCGCCTCGCAACGCAGGCTGGCCAGCGCGGCGCGGGTACGTTCCAGATAAAGCGGCGCGACCGTGGTATTGCTGACCACCAGCACTTGCCGGCCAGAAAGGTGAGGTTGCAGTAACTCAGCTTGTCCCAGCAAGCCAGGGCCAATGTAAATCGGGTAACGGCGGTCGCCGAGTTCAACATGGAGGGTTTTCATGGAGATTCCAGGGATGGCTCAGGCTCGAAGCGGATGGAGTTCTGGCCGGCTCAGGATGTCGCGCGTCACCTGGGCAGGGGAACGACCCTCGGTCGAAATCACGCAGTCGGTCACGGCGCGGTAGAGCGGATCGCGTTGCGCGAACAATTGCGCCAGCTTGGCCCGAGGGTCGGTGGTTTGCAATAGGGGGCGATGACTGTCACCCCGCGTGCGGCGCAATTGCTCGTCCACCGAGGCGCATAGATACACCACGAAGCCGCGCCCAGCTAGGCAGCGGCGATTATCGGGATCGAGCACGACACCGCCGCCGGTGGCGAGGACGAGGTCCGGCCGTCGGGTCAGTTCGGCGATCACGGCTTTTTCGCGGACGCGAAACCCAGCCTCTCCCTCCACCTCGAAGATCAGGGGAATGCCAGCGCCGGCGCGCTGCTCGATCTCGTGGTCGCTGTCAAGAAACTCCCGATGCAGTGCCAGCGCCAACCGGCGGCCGATGGTGGTCTTGCCGGCGCCCATCGGGCCGATCAGGAAGATGCTGGGAAGGATGGACGACATGACGATGGAATGCGCGACGCAGCTAGGAAAATGGGGAGATTGCGGCGGTATTGTAAGCGTAATCGCGCCGCGATGGATGGAAGGAGGGGATTGCTTCCACACAGTACTTACGAGGATATGGCGGCGAACTGGATTGGTGCGTATGCTTGCGTCGATCACGTTCCCTCGCGGGGCTCTCAACCTTCAATTTAACGAGTAAAACCCCATGGCTAGCGTCAACAAAGTCATTTTGATCGGCAACTTGGGCAAGGACCCCGAGGTGCGTTACATGCCGAACGGCCGGGCGGTCGCCAATGTCACCATCGCCACCAACGAAAGCTGGAAGGACCGCAACACCGGCGAGAAACAGGAGCGCACCGAATGGCATAACGTGGTGTTCTACAGCCCGCTAGCGGAAATCGTCGGCCAATACTTGCGCAAGGGCTCCTCGGTGTTCGTGGAAGGCCGTCTGCAAACCCGCAAGTGGCAGGACAAGAATGGTCAGGATCGCTACACCACCGAAATCATCGCCAACGAAATGAAGATGCTGGGTGGGCGCGGTGGTCCTGGCGGTAGCGCACCGTTTTCGGGAGAAGAGCCGGAGATGGATTCCGCCCCCCCGGTGCGATCGTCACAGGGACCCGCGCCAGCGCGGCCGCAGACCGCCGTGCAACCCCAGCCCGGTCCGGATAACAGCGGTTTCGACGACGACATTCCGTTTTGATCTTGAAGCGAGGCTTGCATCACGGGCCGCGATGCCTCGTGGGAGCAGCGGTTAGGCTGTTTATTCTAGCGATTCGCGTTATAAGCAGACTCCAAAGTCAACGCGATTTCCCTATGTCGGAATCGCGTTGTGGCCATGGCGCCGGCAGCCGGCGCGCACCTCGACAGGTAATGCCGTCATGACAACCCGCGTTGCGAATTCCCAAGTTATGTCAACCTGGTCACGGTCGGCCGACCTTGCGCGCCAGATGGGGCTGGTTGGCCTGGGCGCTTGCGTCGCCACCCAACGGGAAGTTCGGTGGATGTTCCAGACGCTGTTCGAACAAGGTCAACGTCTGGAAGCCGCCTTGCTGGACAATCTGACTCAGCGCGCGGTGATCGCCGGGAACTGGGTTGATGCCTGTGAGCATACCGCCATGAACTGGTGGGGACGGATCGAGCCGATCTCGCGGCTTCAGTTCGAACGATTCCTGCATCAGTGTGGCTTGGCCACCCATGACGACTTGCGTGTGCTGGCACGGAAACTCGACGACGTAAATCTTCGTGTCGCCGATCTGGACGAGGATTCGGAAAAAGCCGCTTGACCCCGATTCCAGCCGCCGGACCGCCGGTGGACGGAATCCGTTCGTTCACGTCGAAAAGTCAGATTCGCGCCAGCGCCTCGTTGGCGTGCATCAACAGCCGCGCCAGCCACGGCTTTTTACCGGTGTAGGTCACTTCGTACAGTTCGGCGCTGGCGCTGGCATCCAGCAGATAATCGTCGCTGGTCCGCAGTTCATCCGCCAACTGGCGCTCCAGCGCCCAAGTTCCGTACCAGTATTCACCAGTCGCCACTTGGTCCAAGTCCAGGCGCGGACGATGGGTTTTGACGAAATCCTTGAACAGGGCATGGGTTGCTTCGATTTCCTCCTGAAACTTGTGACGGCCCTTGTCGGTGTTCTCGCCGAACAGCGTGACCGTGCGCTTGTATTCGCCGGCCATGAACTGCTCGTAGTCGATGTCGTGCTTCTTGAGCAGGCGGTTGAAATTGGGCAACTGGGCGATCACGCCGATCGAGCCGAGAATGGCGAACGGCGCGGCGATGATGCGGTCGGCGACGCAGGCCATCAAATAGCCGCCGCTGGCCGCTACCTTGTCCACCGCCACCGTCAATTTCACCCGGCGGTCGCGAATCCGCAGTAATTGCGCCGCCGCCAGGCCGTAGCTATGCACCAGCCCGCCGGCGCTTTCCAGCCGCACCATCACCTCGTCCTCCGGTTGGGCGACGGTCAGCACGGCCGTCACTTCCTCGCGCAGGGATGCCACCGCCGCGGCGCGAAGGTCGCCGTGGAAATTCAGTACGAACACCCGGCGGCGCGCGGTTTTGTCGTGCTGCTTGTCTCGCGCCTTTTGCTCCTTGCGCGCTTGCTTGAGCGCCTTTTTCGGCAGGGTCGCGGCCTTGAGCGCCAAGGCCATGCCGTCGTAATCCTGGTTCAAATGGCGGATGTCCAACCGCCCCCGCTGATCCGACTCCCCGCCACCGCGCGTCGCCAGAGCCACAACGCCGCCCACTATCACCAGCACCGCCGCCACGAGGGTCGCGGTCTTGGCCAGAAACATCCCGTATTCACTGAGAAATTCCATCGCGCTCCCGTCTCCGCAAGGCTGTTGAATGTTCCCCCACCGACGCGATCTCGATCACCCGCGCCACGCCGTCCCGCGCTTCCCACCGCACGTTGAGGTTATGCAGCTTCATGCCGTGCAGCCGGGGCGTGGGGTCAGTGCGCTCATAGGCCGGCCGGGGGTCTTGACGCAGAATTTGGTCGATCAGTTCCCGCAAGTCGCCACCCCCCGGCCAGGCCGCGCAAAACTCGCTGGCCGCCGGGCTGAATTCCACCGCCAGCCTGGCCTCCGGCGCTTCGGCGGCGAATCCGCCGACGGCTTCCACGATCCGGTCGGCGTAGGGCAGGTACGGTTTGATGTCCAGCACCGGCGTGCCATCCAGCAGATCCACTCCCGCCAGATGCAAGGCCACCTGTCCCCGGCGAACCGCGATGTGGTCCAATTTCACCACCGTCAGGCCGATGGGGTTGGGTCGGAAGGTGGAGCGGGTGGCGAACACGCCCAGCCGCTGGTTGCCACCCAGGCGCGGCGGGCGCACCGTTGCCCGCCAGCGCCCCGCCGGGACGCCGTGAAAGACGAACAGCAGCCAAAGGTGCGAAAAGCCCTCCAGCCCGCGCACCGTCGCCGGCTGGTTGTACGGCGGCAGCAACTCCAGCGTGGCCCGCGCGGCGGGAACCAGTCCCGGCTGGCGTGGAATGCCAAACTTCTCGCGAAAACAGGAATGGACGACGCCGATCGGCGCGAACTGGAACATCGTCAACCTTTAAAGCCAGCCGGATTTCTTCAGTTTGCGATACAGCAATAGGCAGATTACCGTTACGCTCCCCATCACAGCCGGATAGCCATACGTCCATTCGAGTTCAGGGAACCAGCCTTTGAAGTTCATGCCGTAGATGCTGAACACCATGGTGGGAATCGCTAGCAAGGCGCCCCAGCCGGCCAGGCGTTTGGTCGCCTCGTTCTGACGGGCCGCCCCCAGCGATAAACTGATTTGCAGGGTGAGCGCCAGTGTTTCCCGGATCACGTCCACCGCTTCGTTGATGCGCAGCGCGTGGTCGTAAACGTCGCGGAAATAGGGCCGGATGTCATCGGGAACGTGGTCGGTGAACACATCGGTCAGCAGATAATTGCAAACCTCGGCCAGCGGCGCGGTGACGCGGCGCAGTTCCACCAGATCGCGCTTGAGCTGGTACAGCCGACCCAGATCGCCCTGATCGAAATCGCCCTTGAAGAACCGCTCCTCCAGCTCCTCCACCGCGTCTTCCAGGGTGTGGAGAATCGGAAAATAGTTGTCCACCACGAAATCGAGAATGGCGTACAACACGAACCCTGGCCCCTTGCGCAGCAGGCGCGGGCTGCTCTCGCAGCGGGCGCGCACCGAGGCATAGGGCAGTGAGGCGCCATGCCGCACCGTCACCAGATAGCGCGGCCCAACGAACAGATGGGTTTCGCCGAAAATGACCTTACCTTCATGCGACTGAGCCGTGCGCAACGCCACGAACAGACAGTCGCCATACAGTTCCACCTTGGGCCGCTGATGGGCGTGGTGGGCATCCTCGGCCGCCAGTTCGTGCAAGTCGAACAATTCCCGTACCCGCGCCATCAGATCCTCGTCCGGCTCGCGCAAGCCCAGCCAGACGAAGGCGTCCGGCCGATCGCACAGCGTTGGCGCGTCCTCCAGCGTCATGGGGGGTAGCTTGCAGCCGTCGGCGTAACCCGTGCAATTGACGATCATGCCTGATTCGCAACTGATGCCGTCTTGGAAAACTGGTGGTGAGGTCATTCGCGACGGTTCGGGGCGACTTAATGGGAATGACGGGTTGGGTGCGGCTCGGGCCGGTACGGTTCCTCCCGGTCGTGCAAGTGCATCCGATAATCAACGAAGCTGGGGCAGTCGTTGAAATGCAGGAATGGGTTGCCGGCGAGTTGCTCGACCATGGTCGAGGTTGGGGTGATGCCGTAGTTGTGGCCGGGCCGGATGAGCGTATCACCCGGCAATCGCTCGCCCAGCCGGCGCAGGCTGTGGTACATCTGTTCCGGGTCGCCGCCGCGCAGGTCGCAGCGTCCGCAGCCAAACACGAATAGGGTGTCGCCGGTGAGTACTTGATCGCCTACCCGGTAGCAAGCCGAGCCCGGTGTGTGGCCGGGCGTGTGCAGCACTTCGATTTCGGTTTCGCCCAGACGGATGCGGTCGCCGCCGTCGTGCAGGGTCGGCAGGTCGGAATGACGATCCCAGAATGCAGCCTCGGCTCGCAGCAGGTGCAACCGCGCGTCGCTGGCGCTCAGCAACGCATCGACCCCGTTGATGTGGTCGAAATGGCTGTGGGTGAGCAGGATATCCGTGATTCGCCATCCCTGCCGTTCGACCAGCGCCAGGATGCCGGGTACGTCCCAGGCCGGGTCCACCACCGCCGCGCGGTCGGTGGCGCGATCGTGGATGACATAAATAAAATTGGCCATGCGCCCAAGCTCCAGGGCATGAATCGTGTGAGGGGCGACTTCGATCATCGCGCATTCTCCCGGTCATGACAGCGTGGCGGGGGCAACAACGAGCGACCACTTGGAACATCGCGGGCGTTGTTGACTCTGAAAGGGGACATCCTATTGAATGATTCGATCATCCTCCGCGCCCGTCGCCATTCACTTTGAGGGATTGCCATGCGTTTCAGCCTTGACAACGACCTGAATCGTCACTCCATCACCGGCTATGGCCCAGACTGGGTCCGGGTCAACCAAGGAGAATTTCGCCGAAGCGTGATTGTCACGCCCGAACGGTTGATAAGCGATTGGCCGCCGCGGACCTTCGGCGATCTGGTGGAAACGCATTTTGAGGTGATCGCGGATTTGAAGCCGGAAATCGTGCTGCTGGGTACCGGCGGCCGCCAGCGGTTTCCACGCCCATCCCTGACTCGGTCCTTGCTGGAGCGGGGCGTGGGGGTGGAAATCATGGATACGGCCGCCGCCTGCCGCACTTACAACATCATCATGCTGGAAGGTCGCCGAGTCGCGGCGGCGTTACTGCTGGCGGACTAACGCCTCCACCTCCAGCTCTCCCCCAGTGGGATGTGGGAGAGCTGGAGCGGATCGCTACAGAAAATCCCGGGAAAAGCCTTCGTTTTCCAGAATCTTGCGCAGCCGGCGCAGGGCGTCGATCTGAATCTGGCGGACCCGCTCGCGGGTCACGCCGATTTCATTGCCCACCTGTTCCAGAGTAGCCTTGTCCTGGCCACCCAAGCCAAACCGCCGTTCCACCACGATGCGCTGCTTGTCGTGCAACTGGCTAAGCCATAGCTCCAGTTTTTCGTTGAGGTCGGCATCCTGCAACCATTGCGACGGATCGGGGTTGTCGTCGGGAATGGCATCGAGGAGCGACCGATCTTCGTCCTTGCCGATCGGCGTATCCACCGAGGCCACCCGCTCGTTGAGTTGCAGCATCCGCTTCACCTCGGCCACCGACTTGCCCATCGCCTGGGCGATGTCCTCGGCGGTGGGCTCGTGGTCCAGCGTCTGCGCCAATTGCCGGGCAGTTCGCAAATACCCGTTGATTTCCTTGATGATATGGATCGGCAACCGGATGATGCGGGTCTGGTTCATCAACGCCCGCTCGATGGTCTGGCGAATCCACCAGGTCGCGTAGGTCGAAAACCGGAAGCCACGCTCCGGGTCGAACTTCTCGACCGCGTGAATCAGCCCCAGATTGCCTTCCTCGATCAGATCAAGCAGATTCAGGCCCCGATTCATGTAGCGGCGGGCGATCTTCACCACCAGGCGAAGATTGCTCTCGACCATCCGGTTGCGAGCGTCGGCGTCGCCTTGCAGGGTTCGCCGCGCGTAGTAGACTTCTTCCCGGGCACTCAGCAACGGAGAAAAGCCAATTTCGCTCAGATACATACGGGTGGCGTCCAATTCCTCCAGGGTGAATTCCCGACCAGCCGCCAGCGGCGCCGACCACGGGGTTTCGCCCGGTTCCAATATTTCCTCCGCAACCGCTTCGTCCTCGGTATCCTCTGGCTTGTCGTCCTCCAGCAGAGGGTCGTCCATGCGCAATTCGTCTTCACACACCACCATTTCCAGACAGACGGCAATCCGTCGGGACATTGATGACCTCCTCATGAGCTTCGCTTGGTAGGTTCTCTGTGTTGACGCTTGGGCCGATGGCGGCTGCGCCTTTTATTATTGGGTCGAAAATTCGGTGCTCGTTTCGGGAGGACTGGCGGGAGTTTTACCCCTCGCGGGCGCCGACGCTGGAACCGCGGAATCGCCCACTCCTTGGCGCGTATTCCAAGCGTTTGATGATGATAAACTTTTTCCATACCTTTCGTCTACTGACGAAATGCCTATTCGGTACAACAAAAAACCATCCTAACCGGACTGTCAAGGCGGTCCGGCGCTTAGCCATTCCGTCAGGGAACCGAGCGCGCCATGGCGCGTCAAGTCCACCTGCAACGGCGTGATCGATACCTGACCAGCATGCACGGCCTGGAAGTCGGTGCCGGGGCCGGCATCCTGCTCGGGGCCGGGTGGCCCCACCCAATAAATCGGTCGGCCGCGCGGGTCGGTGCTTTTGATGACGGGCGCGGACTTGTGGCGGTGGCCAAGGCGAGTGGCCCGGAATCCAGCGAGCCGTTCCCAGGGCAGATCGGGGACGTTGACGTTGAGGATGGTGTCCGGTGGCAACGGCCGTTCGCACAGCCGCCGCACTAGCCAGACAGCGACACGGGCCGCGGTGTCGAAATGTGCTGGGCGGAGCGCGGCCTGGGACACCGCGATGGCGGGAAAACCCAGAAAGCGGCCTTCCATCGCCGCCGCCACCGTACCGGAATAAATCACGTCATCACCCAGGTTGGCGCCGCTGTTGATGCCCGACACCACCATGTCCGGTTCTTGCTCCAGCAGACCAGTGATGGCGAGATGAACGCAGTCGGTGGGGGTACCCTCGACGCTGTGGAAACCGTTGTCGTGCTGGGTGACGTACAACGGATTCTTGAGACTGAGTGAGTTGCTGGCGCCACTGCGGTCGCGGTCGGGAGCCACCACCGTGATCTCCGCTAGTTCGCTCAAGGCGGCGACCAGCCGCAGCAGGCCAAGCGCCTGATAACCATCATCGTTGCTGACCAGAATGCGCATGACTTGGATCTCCTCCCGCGCGACCGATGGATCGGTATCCGTAGGGTATCCGGCGGTGTTGACGTTAAAATGACCGTTGTTCGCTGTCCTGGTCGAACTTCCCCGCGTTCCCGCAGAGGCGCCCATGACCAAGCCGTTCATCCTTGACCCACAAGACCGGATTCTGTTTCGGCGGGCCATCGGTCCGGTCGAGCCGTTGTGTTGCGACCGGATCGAGCCGACTCGCTTCCATCCCGCGCCGATTCCCCGCTTTACCGAGGCCGACGAGCGGCAGGCGCTGGCCGATACGCTGTCGAACTGTTTCGAGCCGGCGGAACTGGATACCGGCGAGGAATTGTACTACCGCCAGGAGGGGGTACGACAGACGGTGCTGCGCAAGCTGCGACGTGGTCAGTTTCAGGTTGGCGCGGCGCTCGATCTGCACGGGATGACGGTGACGACGGCCCGGGAGGCGCTGGGAGAATTTCTGCGTCGCGCCCGCCGTGACAGCCTGGGCTGCGTGCGGATCGTGCACGGCAAGGGCAACGGCTCCCGCCAGCGGGGGCCGGTTTTGAAACAAAAGATCAACCATTGGCTGCGCCAGCGCGACGAGGTGCTAGCGTTCTGTTCGGCCCGACCGATGGATGGCGGAACCGGGGCAATTTATGTGTTGTTGCGGCGACAGGTCTAGCGCGCCGGCATGAAGCGGGGGCAATACCGACTTCGACTTCCAAACCACCGGTCGCTTGTCCCGCGATCGTTCGTCACGCTTCGTGGCTCCCAATCCCCTTGGTGGGGAAGCTTGCTATGCTTCAGGTTATTCATTTGGTTCGGTTGCCCCCGAAAATAGCGACAGGCTTTGTCACCGATGGGTGTTGTCCACGCGTCGGCGCGCGAAATCGGCTGGATCGTCTCTTTGTTGTTGAGGGTGTTTCTCGTATTATCCCCACCATTGTCGCCATATCACGGGTTATCGCGCCATGGTGATGGATGATCGCCACCAGAATGCCGTTACGTTCGCGATCCTCGTAACAGATACCGACCATGGTCGTCGTGCTTCCTAAAGTGGAAATCTTACTAATTTACATGGAAAGCCAGGGGGGTTTATGCCAATCCGACATGTTCTTGTGGTGGATGACTCCAAATCCGCGCGGCTAATGCTGCGCAAGATTTTGCAAAATCTCGGCATGACAGTGGACACGGCGGATTCCGCCGAGGAGGCGCTGACCTATCTGCGTGACCGGAAACCGGATGTGATCTTCATGGATCACACCATGCCCGGCATGGATGGACTGACAGCATTGCGCCGAATTCGAAGCGAACCAACCACCGCCCGCATTCCAGCGGCGATGTACACTTCCAAGGACGAGCCGTCGTATCGGAATCAAGCTCACGCGGCGGGTGCGGTGGATGTCTTGAGCAAACCCGCGACGCCGGAAGCACTCAGCGCGCTTCTTGAACGAATGAATACCTTGCTCGATGCCGCCACGCATCCAGTTGTGGCGTCGACGCTCGCCAGCGAGGGGACGATGACGGCCGAATCGATCGAAAAGCTGATCCTCGAAAAAGCCGAGCAGTTTTTCTACAACGCGGTGGAGTCGCAGGTGCTGCCACTGGTTAATGACGTGGTCGCCAAGCTGCGGTTGGATTTGGAGGCGAGTCAGGAAGAAACCAGCAACCAAGTCGCCGCCCAAGTTGTCGAGAAGCGGTTGGCGAACTGGCAAGCGCCGGCGGTGGATACCGAGAGCACGATCGGGACGGCACTGCAAACCCAATTGCCGCCGCTGGTGGAAGAGCAATTCAAGACCTTCCAGCGTGAAGGACGGCCGGAGATCGAGCAGCTTATTCAGGAGATCGCCACGCGGGTTTGCCAAGACCAGTTGCATGCGTTCACCGACCAATTGGTGCCGCAATTGAGCGCGCGGTTTTCCGAGGCCACGCGGAAGGGAAGTACCGCTGCCCAGGAAGCCGCGGTCGGCGCCGCTCGCGAAACCGCCCTTGCCACGGCCCGCGAGGTCGCCTTGCAGGCGGTCACCGATGCGGTCACCGAGACTCGCGCCGTCGCCCGGACGGAGGAAAGCCCGACGGTGGTGGCAACGCGGATCACACGGAACCTGGTGGCGGAAGCCCAGCGGGAGTTGCGACGTTATATTTATCTGGCGGCGGGTGGAGCGGCGGCGGCGGGTATCGGCGCGGCGCTACTGGTCTACGGGTTGCGATGAAGGATGGACGGCCCGTGGTGAATCGGGTTGATGCCAGGGTTAAAAAATACCAGTGGACATAAAAACATGATCGATATTCTGTCGTCATTCATCGGGTTAATCGTCGGCGTGGCGGTGGGCGGCCTCGGGATCTATCTCCTGCCCTATCGGACCTTGCGGCGCGAACAGAGGGCAACGCAGGCGGAGCTGGCGGAAATCCAATCCAAGAACAATGGGTTGCAAGCGGATTTGCTCGATGTGCAATCCACGGCTTACCAGAACCGCCAGGCCGCGCTGCAACAACAGAAGCGCCTTGAGGAACAACTGGCCGAGGCGGGCGAACAACACCTCAAGTTGGAAAAGCGGATCGCCGACTTGGAAACGCAACGCGAGCAGGAACAGCAAACCTACCTGCGCGAAGCCACCCGGTTGCGGGGCGCGGTCTTGCGGCTGGAACAGGAACAGGTGGCGTTGCAGGATCGCTATGCGCAGGACAGCGCGCGGTGGGAGCGGGAGCGTCAGTCCCTGGGCTTGCAAACCGCGCACATGGAGCAACAGTACCAGGCGTTGCATCAGGACAAGGCGGGGCTGGACCAGAGGTTGGAGCAACAGCAGGAAGCGTGGGAGCGCGAACGTTTGGCGTTGCAGATCCAGATGAATACCTTGGAAGACAATCTGGCCTTGCAAAAAGCGCGCTCCAGTAATAACTCATCCCTGGGGTTGGACAGCGCGCTGGTGGTGGAACAGGTGCGGTCCGAGGCAACGGCGGAGTTGAACCGGCGACAGGCGGCCTGGGACGAGGAACGGCAAAAATTGCAGGAACAAGTGGCACGGCTGCATGCCGAGCGGCGCGCGATGCGCGAGCAGACGGCGGCAAGTCCGGGCACTCCGTCGGCTTCGCGCGAGTTGGAGCTGCGCCAGCAACTGGAGCAGGCGCAACGCGATCACCAGGCGCTGGAGGAAAAACTGGCCACTCACGCCGCTCGAGCCGAACAGGAACGCAGCGCCTTGGAAGCCGAAATCGAACAGTTGATGGAGCGCTTGCTGCGCTTGCAGGGTGGCCGCTCGTGAAGCGCGGATCGACGGCGCCGGATCGAGGATGAAACGCTATGCGCGTGCTGGTCGTCGGCGGCGCGGGCTATATCGGCTCCCACATGGTTAAGTTGTTGAACCGGCGCGGATTCGAGGTCACGGTGTTGGACAATCTGTCCGCCGGTCATCGGGATGCGGTGGTGGGTGGCCGTTTTGTGTTGGGCGATCTGGGCGAACGGGATTTGCTGGATGAATTGCTCGAAACTCCGCGCGTCGATGGGGTGATGCATTTCGCATCCCACATTCAGGTGGGCGAATCGGTGCGCGAGCCAGCCAAATATTATCTCAACAACGTGTTCAAGACCCAGTATTTGCTGGACGCCATGGTGGCGCATCGGGTTCGCAATTTCATCTTCTCCTCCACCGCCGCGATTTTCGGCGAGCCGATTCGCATCCCGATGGACGAGGATCACCCCAAAAATCCCATCAATCCCTATGGGCGCGGTAAGTGGATGGTCGAACAGATACTGCAAGATTATGACGTGGCGTATGGGATCAAGTCGGTCTGCCTGCGCTATTTCAATGCCGCCGGCGCCGACCCGGACGGCGAACTGGGTGAACGCCACGAGCCGGAAACGCACTTGATTCCACTGATCCTGCAAACCGCCGCTGGCCACCGATCCCACATCACGGTGTTCGGAACCGACTACGAAACGCCGGACGGCACCTGTATCCGCGACTATGTCCATGTGGCCGACCTGTGCGAAGTTCATTTACTGGCGCTGCAACGGCTGTGGGCCAATGGCGACAGCGCGGCGTACAACCTTGGCAATGGCAACGGTTTTTCGGTGCGGGAAGTGATCGAGACCGCCCGCGCCGTGACCGGCCGTGACATCCCGGTGCGCTACGGCGCGCGACGGTCGGGTGATCCAGCCCGGTTGGTGGCGGATTCGCGGCGGGCACGGGCGGAATTGGGCTGGGAGCCGCGCCATGCCGATCTGGCGACGATCATCGCGCACGCCTGGCGCTGGGAGACGCGGCCATTACCCCCTCATCGGAGCGAGAACGGCTAATTCGCCCTCCGCGCTCGGTCCCGCCCACGATTCGCCTTCGACGCTTACTGTTGCCTCGGCTTCGCCGGCGGGCGCCTGGAGGTTGTTCAAAAACGCCGCTTACTTGAATTTCCACGATTGCACCCCAAGTCTTTTCCGACCGGGGCGGTATTCGCCCGCCCGCGCGAAATTTCATCGGTGACGGAGAACGATCATGACCCAAGCAGACCCCACGCTGGAACCTGGTGTCCAGCCGGAGACCGCCGAATCGACGCACCCCTTCGCGGAACCCGCGACCGCGCCGGCCGCCGAGACCGAGGGCGGTATCCCGGTCAGCCGCGAGGAATTCAACGCGCTGCAACAGGACCTGGACCAAGCGCTGGCTAAGGCCGACGAACATTGGAAACTGTATCTGGGCGCCCACGCCGAGATGGAAAACCTGCGCAAACGCGCCGAGCGCGACGTGCAGAACGCCCACAAATTCGCGCTGGAACGATTTTTCAACGAGCTACTGCCGGCGCGCGACAGCCTGGAACTGGGACTGGCGGCAACCAGCAACGACGCCGTGGACGTGGCCAGGCTGCGGGAAGGCGTCGAACTGACGCTCCGGCAACTGGCGGCGGCGATGGAGAAATTCGGTGCCCGCGAACTCCATCCACTTGGGGCCAAGTTCAATCCCAACGAGCATGAAGCGATGGCGATGACACCGACCGACCAGGCCGCGCCAAATACCGTCATCCAGGTGCTGCAAAAGGGTTATCTGCTTAACGACCGGTTGATTCGCCCAGCCAAGGTGCTGGTGGCCCAGGCTATCCCCAGGCCGGCCGGCTAAATCCCGCGAAACCCATTGAAAACCCGTCGCTCCGCCCCCACATCCAGCGACAGGCAAAGATTTGCAACTGAATTTAGCGTATAGAGAGCGTGGCCAATGAGCAGCAGCAAGATTATCGGCATCGATCTGGGCACCACCAACTCCTGCGTGGCGATCATGGAGGGCGGCAAGCCCCGGGTGATTGAGAACAGTGAAGGCGACCGGACCACTCCTTCGGTCGTCGCCTTCCTCGACGACGGTGAAATCACCGTCGGCCAGCCGGCCAAGCGCCAGGCGGTCACCAACCCGCGCAACACCCTGTTTGCGGTCAAGCGCTTGATCGGTCGGCGCTTTGGCGAGCCGGAGGTGCAAAAGGACATCGACCTCGTACCCTACAAGATCGTCAAGAACGACAATGGCGACGCTTGGGTCGAGGCGCACGGCAAGAAAATGGCCCCGCCGGAAATCTCGGCGCGGGTGTTGATGAAGATGAAGAAGACCGCCGAGGATTATCTCGGCCACCCGGTCACCGAGGCGGTGATCACGGTGCCGGCCTACTTCAACGACAGCCAGCGCCAGGCCACCAAGGACGCTGGCCGCATCGCCGGCCTGGAAGTCAAGCGCATCATCAACGAACCGACGGCGGCGGCGCTGGCCTTCGGCATGGACAAATCCAGTTCCAAGGATCGCAAGATCGCGGTCTACGATCTGGGCGGCGGCACCTTCGACATCTCGATCATCGAGATCGCCGAGGTGGACGGCGAAAAACAGTTCGAAGTGCTGTCGACCAACGGCGACACCTTCCTGGGTGGCGAGGACTTCGACAAGCGGATCATCGACTACCTGATCGACCAGTTCCAGAAGGAGAGCGGCATCAATCTGGCCAATGACCCGTTGGCCTTGCAGCGGCTGAAGGAAGCGGCGGAAAAGGCCAAGATCGAGCTGTCCTCCAGCCAGCAGAGCGAGATCAACCTGCCGTACATCACGGCCGACGCCAGCGGCCCGAAGCATTTGAATCTGAAGCTGACTCGCGCCAAGCTGGAATCGCTGGTCGAGGATCTGGTGGACAAGACCATCGGCCCCTGCCGAATCGCGCTCAAGGATGCCGGGATCAGCATCGGGCAGATCGACGACGTGCTGCTGGTCGGCGGTCAGACCCGGATGCCCAAGGTGCAGGAGAAAGTGCGCGAATTCTTCGGCCGCGAGCCGCGCAAGGACGTCAACCCCGACGAGGCGGTCGCCGTGGGCGCGGCGATTCAGGGCGGCGTGCTGGGCGGCACGGTCAAAGATGTGTTGTTGCTTGACGTGACGCCGCTGTCGCTCGGTATCGAAACCCTGGGCGGGGTGATGACCAAGTTGATCGAGAAGAACACCACCATTCCGACCAAGGCGACCCAGGTGTTCTCGACCGCCGACGACAACCAGACGGCGGTGACGGTGCATGTGTTGCAGGGCGAGCGCGAGATCGCCACCGCCAACAAGTCGCTGGGCAAGTTCGATTTGCAGGACATTCCGCCGGCGCCGCGCGGCGTGCCGCAGATCGAGGTGACCTTCGACATCGACGCCAACGGTATCCTGCACGTGTCGGCCAAGGACAAGGCCACCGGTAAGGAAAACCGCATCGTGATCAAGGCCAGCTCCGGCCTGTCCGAGGACGAGATCAAGCGGATGGTCGGCGACGCCGAGGCTCATGCCGACGAGGACCGCAAGTTCCATGAACTGGTCAACGCCCGTAACCAGGCCGAGAACCTGATTCACGCCACCGAGAAAACCCTGCGCGATCTGGGCGACAAGGTGGAAGGCGGCGAACGGTCGGCCATCGAAGCGGCGATCAGCGACTTGCGCACGACGGTCAAGACCGATAACAAGACCGCGATCGAGGCCAAGACCCGAACCTTGGCCGAGACGTCCGGCAAGCTGGCCGAGCGGATCTACGGCCAGTCCGGCGGTGGGCCGGAAGGCGGCCCGCACGGCGGCCCAGGGGGCGGGGGACACAAGCCAGCCGACGACGGCGTGGTGGACGCCGAATTCGAGGAAGTGAAAAAGTAGCGCCTCAACCGCGCCAAACCGCGAATCCGGGAGGGGATGAAACCTTCCCGGATTTTTGGTTTTGAAGGTATCGACCCGCGAATTCCGCGACGCAAGATCGAAAAATGGCCAAACGCGACTATTACGAAATCCTCAACGTGGCCCGCAACGCCAGCGAAGCCGAGATCAAGCAGGCCTATCGGCGGCTGGCGATGAAACACCACCCCGACCGCAATCCGGGCGACCAGGTCGCCGAGGAAAAGTTTAAGGAGGCTAAAGAGGCCTACGAGGCGCTGAGCGACGCACGCAAACGGGCCGCCTATGACCAGTTCGGCCACGCCGGTGTGGACGGTTCGGCGGGCGGCGGTTTCGGCGGTGCGGCCGATCTGGGCGACATATTCGGTGGCGTATTCCGCGACATATTCGGTGGCGGCATGCGTGGCGGCGCGCAAAGCTATCGGGGCGCCGATCTACGCTACCCCCTGGACCTGACGCTGGAAGAAGCCGTGTTCGGCACCACCGCCAAGATTCGGGTGCCGACCCTAGTGACCTGCGCCACCTGCACCGGCACCGGCGCCAAACCAGGTACCAAGCCCACCACCTGCCCCACCTGTCGCGGCGTCGGCCAGGTGCGGATGCAGCAGGGCTTTTTCTCGATCCAGCAAACCTGTCCGCGCTGTCAGGGGCGCGGCACGATCATCCCCGAACCCTGCGAGACCTGTCGGGGCGTCGGTCGGGTGGAGGAACAGAAGACGCTGTCGGTCAAGGTGCCGGCGGGGGTGGACAACGGCGACCGAATCCGGCTGGCCGGCGAGGGCGAGGCCGGCGAACATGGCGGGCCGCCGGGCGATCTGTACGTGCAGATTCAGGTCAAGCCGCATCCGATTTTCAGCCGTGAGGACAGCGATCTGTACTGTGAGGTTCCCATCGGGTTCACCACGGCGGCGCTGGGCGGCGATCTGGAAGTACCGACCCTGGATGGGCGACTGAGCCTGAAGATTCCACCCGAGACTCAGACTAGCAAAGTGTTCCGGATTCGCGGAAAGGGGGTCAAGCCGGTACGCGGCGGTCCAACCGGCGATCTGCTGTGCCGGGTGGTGGTGGAAACCCCAGTCAATCTAACCCGGGAACAGAAAGAACTGCTGCAGCAGTTCGCCGACACCATGGAAGCCGGCGGCAAACGCCATACCCCGCAACAGGGAAGCTGGCTGGATGGAGTCAAAAAATTCTTTGAGGACATGAAGTTCTAATACCGCTTACCGGTAGATTTTATCCTTTTAAGGCTAAAAACCACCCCGTCCGTCATTCCCGCTTTCGCGGGAATGACGACCATAAATGTGGAAACCTACCGAGAATAGGTATGAAAACTCTTCTTGGCGGTCGTGAGGCGCGAGAGGCGGGGCGTCAAAGCCGTTGGTAACTCGTCTACCTCGTCTACAATGCCGCTTCATCCGTCTGTAAGAGCCTGTCGCATAACCCATGTCGATCCTGTTCCGCCTTCCGCTCGCCCTGCTTGGCGGTTTGCTCTTGTGCCTTCCCTGGTCCATCCAAGCCGCCGAATTCACCACCGCCCCCCTGTTGCTGCACGATTTCGAGCGACTCGATGGCGTTCCCAATCTGGGTGGAACGATGAGCGGCTGGGCAACCGCGCCAGGTTTTCGAACTGGCCGCGTGAAGTATCGGCTGGAACCTGCGTCGGGGCCGGATCGCAGCCGGGCGCTGCATCTGAATTACCGCTTCGCCCCCGAGGCCACCGGCGATCTTGGCTGGCAAATCACCCTGCCCGATCTCGATGCTTCGACCTACGATCATCTGGAGTTTTGGATTCGCGGCGATTCAGCGGTCGGTTACGCTGACGCGCTGAAGATCGAATTCAAGCAACCGTTGCCGAACGCGCCGCCCGGTCTATTACGCCAGGGTAGTACCGTGGTCGCGGGGATTACCGACGACTGGCAGCGCATTCAAGCCCCGCTGAACCGCATGAACGGTATTGCCGACTGGCGACACTTGCGCCAGTTCGGGATCGTGCTGCAACCGCGCCGTTCGCCGGTCCGCGTCGGCGCCTACTGGCTGGATGACATCGCCCTGATCAAGACTGGCGATCCCGGCCCCAGCGTTCGCGATCCGGTGATTCCACCCCGAAAGACCGCGTGGGAGAACAGCTTGGGCGGCAAGGCGGCGGCGCAGCCTTACATTCGTGCCCGGCTGGCGGGCTGGCCGGAGCGGCTGCTGACGGGCCCGGCGGAACAGCCGGCCGATGACCTGGCCTTCCTGTGGCGGCTGGCGCGCGATACCTGGCGCGGGCTGGCGGCGCTCAGCGACCGTGATCATGGCCTACCGTTCGACACCGTGCGCCTCCATGGCTTGATTGAGCCTGAGCGCGCGTGGTTGGGCGATTACACCAACGTCACCAACATCGGCCTGTACCTGATCGACATCGTCGCGGCCTGGGAACTGGACCTGATCGGGCCGGAGGAGGCGCGGACGCGGCTCGACCGGACGTTGACCACCCTGGAACGACTGGAAACCCATCACGGCTTTTTCTTCAACTACTACGACACCACCACCCTGGAACGCACCAGCAACTTTCTCTCGTTCGTGGATTCGGCCTGGCTGACCGCCGGGTTGATGGTGGTGAGAAACAGCGTTCCCGAATTGGCGGCGCGTTGCACCCACTTGATCGAGCGAGAGGATTACCGCTTCTTCTACGACCCGGTCGAGCAGTTGATGATGCACGGCTACTATGTCCATCTGCCGCACCGATCGGAATACAGCTATGGCCTGCTTTACAGCGAGGCGCGGCTAGGGAGCCTGATCGCCATCGGCAAGGGTGAGGCCCCGGTGGAGCACTGGTATCGCATGGCGCGCACCTTCCCGGCTCACTTCGACTGGCAGTCGCAAGCGCCCAAGAGCCGCGCCGACAAGACCGTCAATGGTTTCACGTTCCCCGGTGGCTACTATTCCTGGAAGGGATTGAAGTACCTGCCGTCCTGGGGCGGCAGCCTGTTCGAGGCGCTGATGCCGCTGCTGGTGCTGGACGAACTGCGGTACGCACCGGCCAGTCTGGGGCAAAACGCCTTGGCGCATACCGAACTGAGTCGCCGGTTCACGCTGGAGCATCTGGGCTATCCGGTCTGGGGCCTGTCACCAAGTTCGACGCCAAGCGGCGACGGTTACAGCGAATACGGCGCGCGAGTGCTCGGGGCGCGGGGCTATCCCGCCGGCGCGGTCACGCCGCACGCGGCGGCGCTGGCGTTGCTGACCGAGCCGGCGGCGGCCACGGCCAATCTACGCCAACTGGCGGAACGCTATCCGCTGTACGGCGACTTCGGCTTCTACGACGCGGTGGACCCAAAGACCGGCCAGGTGGCCTACAACTATCTGGCGCTGGATCAAAGCATGATCTTGATCGCGCTGGCCAATCATCTGCGGGATGGCGTGATTCAGAAATATTTTGCCGCCGATCCGATCATCCAGCGGGTGTTGCCCCTGCTGGCGGCGGAGCGGTTTTTCGACTGACATTGGGGGGTGCGCAGAGCCAGCGTTAGGCGGCGAAATCCGTGACTGGTGGGCGAGGATGGGTGATCATGCCGCTTTCACCAGAAAATCAACGTGGATGGCGTCATAGGGAAACGCGATCTTGCCGTCCTCGGTTTTGTCCAGCAGTCCGGCATTCAGCAGGGCATGAACGTCGCGATGCACGGCCTTGACATCGCGACGCACTCGCCGCGCCGCTTCGCGGATCGTCACCGGCCCGGCGCCGGTCAAGACCTTGAGCAGTTGCCAGCGTTCGACGGTCAACATCTTCCAAAGTCATTCCGAAGTTTCAAAGCTGATGCGTGGCCCACTGGCCTGTCCCGTCTTCCAGGCCGCCACGAAATCCGCCAAATTGTCCGCCAGCGAACGAACATCAATCGTTACCGTGTTCATGATGCCACCGGGTTACGTCATTAAAAGAATCGGCGACCAGTTGGTCGATATCGGTGAAGACATAAGGCACTTCCGTTTCTCCCCAGTGCCGATGATCGCCCTTGCCTAACTCATTATCGTAGCGCAGTACGCATACGCCTTCGACCACGAGTGCCACAGCTTCCGTGCCACCAGCTCGGCAAATGACTCCTCGGTCAGCCTGATGCGGCGATTGAACAAAGTCTTTTGGAACTATCATGACTATTCCAGCGTTACAATCGTCATGATCAAAACCTCCTGCCTCAAACCACCAGACGCCGCTCAAAGCACCGATCTCAAAGGGATGAAAAATAATGAATCTTCCGCCGGAAGACGAGCAACTCCTTGAAGAACTTTGCCAGCAGCACAACGTGAGCGTGCTCAAGGTGTTGCACCTGCCAACGAGGCGTTTTATCGGAGTTATGGCTAACCGACAAAATCTATCCTGGCGGCAGCCGGGCGATTTTCGATTTCAATCTCGCCGTCGCCGATGGTGAGGCGCTGGCGGTGGACCCATCAGGCCATTTAAGGGGTACTGTTCCATGATGACTCCTGACCGATTGCTTGAGTTGATTGGCCAAGGCGAGAACCGCTCTGCAACCAACGATTGAGACCGTCGTGGCGGACGGCAAATCGTTCTGCGTGGTGACCGTCGAAAAGGGAGCCGCCAAGCCTTATCAAACGCTGGATGGCAAATTTTTGATTCGGGTCGGTTCCACCAACCGCCAGGCGACCAAGGAGGAATTGAGTCGCCTGTTTCAAGTCGCGGGTCTGGTGCATTTCGATATTTCGCTCGTGGAGGGAACTCGCGCCAACGATCTCGATCCGGCCAAGCTGCACGACTACTAGCAGGGCTATTACCAAATTCCTTATGGCGATCTGGATCGCGGCGAGCAGATCAACATCCTGCGATCGGGCGCGGTTCGAGGAAATCGGTGAATTGTTCGTGCTGACCTTGGCTTATTGAGAGAACATTGGTTGGTTTGGTGACTCAAGACGACGCCATTTTATTCGAGGAGCGCATCAAAGGCGCCTTAAAACCATGAGCCGCTGGAGATATGCCCAATTTAAATTGCCCACCCCAGGACCGTTGGCCACCGTTCCCGGTCGCATCTGATCGGCACCATGGTTCAGCCATACCTCTCCCGGCGTCTCGCCACCTCCTCTCCGCCAACCTCCGTCATCCATGCCGTCTCCGCCACGGTTTTCGTCTCGGCCATCCGATCTCGCCATGGGATGAATAATTATTGTATAAGTATTTGCATTTTGTAGAGACTGTGTCTAATATTATTGTACGAACTACCCGCAACTGGAGAGCGGACCCATGCTGGAATCCCTGGATCGCTTCAAGACCACGTTCAACCAGTTGAACAGGGACACGCTGCACCTCCTAGAAGGCATCTACGCACCGGACGTGCGATTCCGTGATCCGGTACACGAACTGAATGGCCTGCCAGCACTGCGGGACTATTACGGTCGGTTGTACGAGGGGGTGGTGTCCTGCCGCTTCGACTTCGAGGCCGAGGTGAACGATGGCCAGCAAGGGATATTGGTGTGGGTCATGCGGTTCCAGCACGCGCGCTTCCGGCGCGGCGAGACGCTGGAACTGCGCGGCGTCAGCCATCTGAAATTCCGCGACGATGGTAAGGTGTTCAAACATCACGATTATTTCGACATGGGCGCATTCATTTACGAACGGATCCCCGTGCTGGGCGGCGTCATCCGCGCCATCAAGAACCGCCTGTAACATAGGGAGAAGGACATGAAAATCGCCATCATCGGGACTGGGATCAGTGGTTTGACCGCCGCCTGGCGACTCTGCCAGACGCACGATCTGACGCTGTTCGAGGCCAGCGACTACATCGGCGGCCACACCCACACGGTGGAGGTCGAGGTTCGGGGACAACGCCATGCGGTGGATACCGGCTTCATCGTCTTCAACGACTGGACCTATCCCAACTTCATCGCCCTGCTGGAGCAACTCGGTGTCGCCTCGCAACCGACGACCATGAGTTTCAGCGTCCGTTGCGAGCGCACCGGGTTGGAGTACAACGGCGAGAATCTCAACACCCTGTTCGCCCAGCGCCGCAACCTGTTCCGGCCCTCATTCCACCGGATGATCCGCGACATCCTGCGCTTTAACCGCGAAGCGCCGGCGCTGCTGGACAGCCATCGTGATCTCAGCCTGGACGCCTGGTTGCGGGAAGGCCATTACAGCCAGGAATTCACCGACCAGTACATTCTGCCGATGGCGGCGGCGATCTGGTCCGCGGAGCCGGGGATGATGGGCGCGATGCCGGCGCGGTTCTTCGTGCGTTTTTTCAAGAACCATGGCCTGCTCAGCGTCAACGACCGGCCCCAGTGGCGGGTAATCCGAGGCGGCTCGCGTACTTACATCGAAGCGTTGACCGCACCGTTCCGTGACCGCATCCGGTTGAATTGCCCGGTGGAATGGGTGCGCCGCTATCCAACTCACGTTCATGTGAAACCTTGGGGCGGCCCGGTCGGATGGTTCGACGAGGTGGTCATCGCCACGCACAGCGATCAGGCGTTGCGACTCCTAGCTGATCCGACACCTCGCGAGCGCGGAATTCTCGGCGCGATTCCCTATCAGGAAAACGAGGTGGTGTTGCATACCGACACTCGGTTGCTGCCACGCTGGAAGCGAGCGTGGGCGGCTTGGAATTACCATCTGCCGACGCAACCCCGAGACCGGGTGGCGGTCACTTACAATATGAATATTCTACAAGGGTTGGACACACCGGAAACGTTCTGCGTCACGCTCAACCGTGGCGAGACCATCGACCCGGCGCGCGCCCTATACCGAACTACCTACCACCACCCGGTCTTCACCGAGGCCGGCGTCCGGGCGCAAGCCCACCGTGACGAGATTAGCGGCGTCAACCGGACCTGGTACTGCGGCGCTTACTGGAGTTACGGCTTTCACGAGGACGGGGTGAACAGCGGGCTGGCGGTAGCGCGCGGCCTGCTCGAACCAGGGCGGCTGGCGGCATGAACAGTTGCCTCTACGTCGGCCACGTCCGCCATCGGCGCTTTTTCCCGTGTCGGCACGAGTTTCGCTACGGCTTGTTCATGGTTTATCTCGATCTGGCGGAACTTGAAACCGTTTTCAAGCACCGCTGGCTGTGGTCCACTCGCTGGCCGGCGCTGGCCTGGTTTCGCCGCGCGGACCACTTCGGCAATCCCAACATGTCGCTGGGCACCTGCGTGCGCGATCTGGTGGAACGGGAAACAGGCCGCCGCCCTCAAGGCCCGATCCGCCTGCTGACGCATCTGCGCTATTTCGGTTATTGCATCAATCCGATCAGCATCTACTACTGCTTCGCCCCCGACGGCGAACAAGTGGATACGCTGGTCGCCGAAGTCACCAACACGCCCTGGGGCGAAAAGATCGGCTACGTCCTCAACGTGGCCGGCCAAGCTGACGGCACCCAGCGCGCCGAATTCTCCAAGGCCATGCACGTATCGCCGTTCATGCCCATGGACCTGCGTTATGGCTGGCGTTCCACGCCACCGGGTCCGCATCTGGCCGTGCATCTCGATGTCCTCAAGGGGCCGATACGGATGCTGGACGCCACCCTCAGCCTGCGCCACCAACCGCTCGACGGTCGCGCCATGGCCGGGGCGCTGGCCCGTTTTCCGTTCATGACCTTGAAGGTCGTCGCCGCCATTTACTGGGAAGCGCTGCGCCTGCTCTGGAAACGCATTCCGATCTTCCCGCATCCCTCGACATCCGACAAACCCATGGAGAGCTAAGTCATGCACCCAGAATCGGTGATGTCGTCCCCCCTGGACTTATCCGCGAACGCCACGCGGCTACCGTGGCGCGAACGCGGGTTGCGTAGCGCCGTGTTCAAGCGGCTGGCCCGGCTGGAGCACGGCTGCGTCACGGTGGCCGACGCCGACGGCGTTCATGAATTTGGCCGCGCCAGCGCCGACTGCCCGCTGCGCGCCACCATCACCATTCACGACCCTGACGCCTATCGCCTGTTGGCCCTGCGCGGCAGCATCGGCGTGGGCGAGGGCTACATGGCGGGCGCGTGGTCCTGCGACGATCTGCCGACGCTGGTGCGCATCTTTGTGCTGAACCAGGACGCGCTGCGGGGGCTGGAGCACGGTCTGACCCGGCTGATGATGCCGCTATTCCGCTTGCTGAACCGGGGGCGCGACAACACCCGCCGGGGCAGCCGCGCCAACATCGCCGCCCATTACGACCTCGGCAACGAGTTTTACCGGCTATTTCTGGACGAGACGCTGATGTACTCAGCAGCCGTCTTTCCGACCCCTAAGGCTAGTTTGCGGGAAGCGTCCGTTGCCAAGATGGATCGCATCTGCCGCAAGCTGGAACTGAACCCGAACGATCATCTGCTGGAAATTGGTTCCGGCTGGGGCGGTTTCGCCCTGCACGCCGCGCAATGCTACGGCTGCCGCGTCACGACCACCACCATTTCTCAGGAGCAATACCAGTTGGCTCGCGAGCGGGTGCGGAAGGCGGGGCTGGAAGACCGGGTGACGGTGCTATGTCAGGATTATCGCGACTTGCGCGGCGCGTTCGACAAGCTGGTTTCCATCGAGATGATCGAAGCGGTGGGTGAGCGTCATTTGAAGACCTACTTCCGCGCCTGCGCCCAACTGCTCAAACCGCACGGCATGATGTTGTTGCAGGCCATCACCGTCGCCGATCAGAAATACGCGGACTATCGGAACGAAGTGGATTTTATCCGCCACTACATTTTCCCCGGCGGCTTCCTGCCCTCGCTGACCGCGATGGCTGAAATTCTGGCCCGCGCCACCGACCTGCGCATCTTTCATCTGGAGGACATCGGCACCCATTACGCCACCACCCTGCGCCATTGGCGGGAGCGATTCCTGGCCAATGTGGATCGAGTGCGGGCACTTGGCTTTCCCAACAGCTTCATCCGGATGTGGGAATACTACCTGTGCTACTGCGAGGGTGGCTTCCGCGAACGGGCGATTGGAACCGTGCAACTGTTGTTGACCAAGCCGCTGTGCCGGCGCGAGCCGCTGACGCCGGCGCTGGTTTAGCAATATCACCCTCACCCCAGCCCCTCTCCCAGAGGGAGAGGGGTTCAGGAGTTGCCATGCTGCTCAACCTCATCGCTTTCCAAATCGGCTGGTTCGCCTGCGTGGTGGGTGGGGCGCGGGGTTGGCCATGGCTGGGCGTGCTGGTCACCATCGCCGCCGTTGCCCTGCATCTGTACCGAGCGGCGCGGCCGCGCCTGGAAGCGGCGCTGATCGGACTGAGCAGCCTGCTGGGATTCATCGCCGATTCGCTGCTGACCGGGATGGGCCTGTTGCGCTTCCCATCCGGGCAGTTCCACACCGATCTGGCGCCGTACTGGATGGTGGCGATGTGGATGCTGTTCGCCACGACGTTCAACGTCGCGCTGGGCTGGCTGAAACCGCGCCTGGGGTTGGCGGCGCTGCTGGGAATGACCGCCGGACCGCTGGCCTACTACGGCGGGGCAAAACTGGGCGGGGTATCGTTCGAGAACCCGACGGCTAGTCTGCTGGCGGTGGCCGGCGTGTGGACGCTGGCCATGCCGCTGCTGTTGGTCATCGCCAATCGTTGGAACGGGATGGCAGAAACAATTCCGACCAGTGGCGAACCTGACACGTCCGACACAGCAGATAAGCCAGGGTAACCACGTTACCGAGCAGGAACAGGGCGATGATCCAGGCCGCCGCTCGCCACGGGCTGGGCTCCACCAGAGCCAGCCAGACGGCGACGAACAGCAGTCCCACGCCAAGATCCAGCAGCGTGACCACACCCCACGGATCGGCCACGACATGGCGCAACCCGGCCAGCACGGAACTTTGGCCGCTGGCGATCAGGATGGCGGCCACGAGCAAGCCAAGCAGGATTCCGCAAACGATGACGACGATACGCAGCATGAAGATTCCCAAGACGATGAATGGAGCTTTCCAACAAGACCACGCACGGGGCGGGAAGTGCGTTCGCTTTTCCTTCATTCCATGACTGGCTTGAACTTCTTCCTGATGGGCTGGATGGTCGCGGCGCTGTTGATGGGGGTCGCCTGGATGGTGCAATGGCGCGCTGGAAATGCTGGCGTGGTGGATTTCGCGTGGGCGGCGGGATTGGGAGTGCTGGCGCTGGGTTATGCCCTGCTGGCCGATGGCGATCCGACGCGGCGGCTGGTCGTGGCACTCATGGCTGGCGGCTGGTCGTTTCGGCTGGCCGCGTACATTCTGTTCAATCGGGTGATCGGCAAGCCGGAAGATGGTCGCTACCAGCGGTTGCGCACCCACTGGCGCGAGCATACCCAACTCAAGTTCTTCAGCTTTTTCCAGGCCCAGGCGCTGTTGACCGCCGTGTTCGCCGTACCGTTCCTGGTGGTCGCGCTGACCCCGGAACGACCGCCGCTACCGATGATCATCGCCGCCGTCGCGATCTGGCTGCTGGCGGTGGGGGGCGAAGCGCTGGCCGACCGGCAACTGGCGGCTTGGCGGGCTGATCCAGCGAATCGGGGCCGCGCCTGTCGGGCGGGGCTGTGGCGCTATTCCCGCCATCCCAACTATTTCTTTGAGTGGCTGCACTGGTGGAGCTACCCGCTACTGGCCTGGGGTTCGTCGGCATGGTGGCTGACCCTGTTCGGTCCGGCGCTGATGTGGTACACCCTGCTCAAGGTCACCGGCATTCCCCATACCGAGCAACAGGCGTTGGCCAGCCGTGGCGACGATTACCGCGCCTATCAGCGCACGACCAGCGCGTTCGTACCCTGGTTTCCCAAAAAGGAGGTTTCCTGATGCTCAACACCGCCATTGATCTCATGGAACGGGGCTATGTCCCGGACTGGCTGACCCGGATCGGCATCCGCCGATTGCTGACCGATCGCTTGCATACCGAAGCGACCAGCGACGACCAGGCGCGCGAAACGGCGCTGGCGCGGCTGGAAGCGGAGTTGCGCGCCAGTCCCATCGCGCTTCACACCCAGTCGGCTAACGAACAGCATTACGAACTGCCTGCCGGTTTCTTCGAGAAAATCCTGGGGCCACGCCTGAAATACAGTTCCTGCTGGTGGCCGGAAGAGGTCAAGGGCCTGGAAACCGCCGAGGCGGCGATGCTGGCCCTGACTTGCGAGCGGGCCGAACTGGGTTTCGATCAGGATATCCTGGAACTGGGTTGCGGCTGGGGATCGCTGACGTTGTGGATGGCGGAGTTTTACCCGGACTCACGAATCGTGGCGGTGTCCAACTCCAACTCGCAACGGGAATTCATCGAGACGCGTTGTCGGGAGCGCGGCTTCGATAACGTCCAGGTCATCACCGCCGACATGAACGACTTTTCCATCGACCGTCGTTTCGATCGGGTCGTGTCGGTGGAAATGTTCGAACACATGCGCAACTATCAGGCATTGATGGGGCGGATTCACGCTTGGCTCAAGCCCGGTGGCAACCTGTTCGTTCACATCTTCACCCATCGCCGATTAGCCTATCCGTTCGAGGCCGAGGGTGAGGATAACTGGATGGGACGGTATTTCTTTACCGGCGGTTTGATGCCCTCGCGCGATCTGTTGCCGCGTTTTCGGGGCGATTTGATGCTGGAAGGTCAATGGCATTTCGACGGTCGCCATTACCAACGCACCTTGGAAGCCTGGCTGGTCAATCAGGACCGATATCGCGCCGAATTGCTGACCCTATTTCGGGACACCTACGGTCCCGACCAAGCGGAACGCTGGTTCCAGCGTTGGCGGGTATTTTTCATGGCCTGCGCCGAACTGTTCGGCTATCGGGGCGGCGAGGAATGGGGCGTATCGCATTACCGCTTCGGCAAGCGGGCCGAGGCGGCGGCGTAGTTATACCAAGTTCCGATAGATGTTAGCGGAGCGCAACCCGCCAAAACCGTAGCAAAATCAGCTTGTTATGGGCTGGGCTCTAGCCCACCCTACGATTTTGCATGAAATCCATCGAGAAATGATATTGGTTTTTTTACAGTCTCTTATGATAAAGGACGGGGGCGGGTCGGTTGGCGTTGGGGCCGGAACGGAGATCGGGGCGGCGGAGCGTCGTACCCACGCACCGTCCGGTTGCTTGACCGCCCCCACATTGCGCTTAGAGAGGCTTGCCATGATGACCCTCGATCTACCCGGTTTTGTCACCACCTTCCTGGCCGCGATGGCGGCGCTGTTTGTGTTCGCCGTCGGCGTCGGCGTCCTGCTGATCCTCATCCTCTACCTGATCGACATCACCCAGACCCAGCACGCCATTCGCCGCAACTTCCCAGTCATCGGGCGATTGCGCTACCGGATGGAGCATCTGGGCGTGTTCTTCCGCCAGTACTTCTACGCCATGGACCGCGAAGAGATGCCGTTCAACCGGGCGCAACGGGCCTGGGTCTACCGGGCGGCCAAGAATCTGGACACCACCCAGCCGTTCGGCTCCACCCGCGACCTGCGCCCGCCCGGCACACTGCTGTTCGCCAACGCCACGTTTCCGGCGCTCGACGCCGAAGCCGTCGCGGTCAAACCACTGGTCATTGGGCCAGATTGCACCCAGCCATATCCGGCGCCCAGCTTCTTCAACATCTCGGCCATGAGCTACGGCGCGATTTCCAAACCCGCCGTGCTAGCCCTGTCGAACGGCGCGCGGCGGGCCGGTTGCTGGATGAACACCGGCGAGGGCGGCTTGTCGCCCTATCATCTGGAAGGCGGCGCGGACCTGGTGTTTCAAATCGGCACCGCCAAGTACGGGGTTTGCGACGCGCAAGGCGGGCTGGACGAGGCCAAGTTGCGGGCGGTGGCCGCGCATCCCCAAGTCAAGATGTTCGAAATCAAACTGAGCCAGGGCGCGAAGCCGGGCAAGGGTGGCATCCTGCCGGCGGCCAAGGTGACGCCGGAGATCGCGGCGATTCGCGGCATTCCGGTCGGGCGGGATTCCCGCAGTCCCAATCGCCATCTTGAAATCGCCGACGCGGCCGGCCTGCTGGATTTCATCGGCCGGGTTCGCGCCATCACTGGCAAACCCACCGGCTTCAAGCTAGTGGTCGGCGATCCCGCTTGGTTCGACGAACTGTGCCGGGAAATCGTCCATCGGGGACCGGCCAGCGCGCCCGATTTCATCACGGTGGACAGCGCCGACGGCGGCACCGGCGCGGCGCCGATGAGCTTGCTGGACTACGTGGGGCTGCCGATTCAGGAAAGCCTGCCACGGGTCGTGGACGCGCTTGATGAGTACGGTTTGCGCGAGCGCGTCCGGGTGATCGCCTCCGGCAAGCTGATCAACCCCGGCGAGGTGGCCTGGGCGCTGTGCGTGGGCGCTGATTTCGTCAACTCGGCGCGCGGGTTCCTATTCGCGCTCGGCTGCATCCAGTCCATGCAGTGCGACAAGAACACCTGCCCGGCCGGCATCACCACCCACGATCCTCATTTGCAGCGGGGGTTGGACCCGACGGACAAGGCCGAGCGGGTGCGGCATTACGTGGAGAACATGCGCCACGAGGTGGAGCTTATCGCCCACGCCTGCGGCGCGGCGGAGCCTCGGCGACTGCGGCGCGAACACTGTCGGGTCGTGGTCGGGCCGAGCCGTTCGCTACCACTGAATGAACTTTATCGGCGAGAGCCAGCGCCAGCGCGCCCACTGGAAGCCGCCTAAGCGGCCGATCTCCGGGCCACGACCGGGTCGCCCCGAAACCACGGCTTCAGCGACCGATCCGACCCGGTTGCGCGCGCGGCGGCAACTTGTGATGATGGTCGGCATCGGCTTTGCTCTGAACCCCGGCCAGATCGGTCGGGCTTGCCCAAACCATGGCATCGAACTTTTTCAGGAATCCGCATGTCCTCCGCATCCAACTTGCCGCCGCTGATCGAGCCGGAGCAGCTCCAACCGCATCTCGCCGACCCGGCGGTTCTGATCGTGGATCTCTGCGATCCGGCCCATTACGCCATCGGACACATTCCCGGCGCGGTACATCTCGATTATGCGGACCTGGTCCGGGTCGAACCGCCGGCGATGGGGTTGCTACCCACCGAGGCGTGGCTGAGCGACGTGCTGTCGCGACTGGGTCTGACTCCAACGCGGCGGGTCGTTGCCTACGACGACGAGGGCAACGGCCGCGCCAGTCGCTTGCTTTGGACCCTGGCGACGCTCGGCCACGGACAAGCGTCGCTGCTCAATGGCGGCTTCCACGCCTGGGAAGCGGCCGCCGGGCCGTTGGAAACCCAGTTCCGCCCGCCGCCGCCCAGCGCCTACCAGGCTCGCTTCGTCGATCCGCCGACGGTGGTCGCCGACAAGGACTACATCCTCAAGCGGCTGGGCCAGCCAGATTTGGCGCTGCTGGATACCCGTACTCCCGCCGAATTCGCCGGCCTGGATTTACGCGCCGCCCGCGGCGGTCATATCCCCGGCGCGGTGAACCTGCCCTGGACCGACGCCATGGACCCGCAACGGCAACTGCGTTTTCGGCCCGACCCGGTGCTGCGGAAATTGATGGAACAGCGCGGCGTCACTCCCGACAAGGAGGTCATCGTTTACTGCCAGACCCATCATCGTTCGGCGCATACCTATTGGGTGTTGCGTTATCTGGGCTATCCCCGGGTGCGCGGCTATTCCGGCGCCTGGTCAGAATGGGGCAACATTCCCGATCTGCCGATCGAACGCTGACCGGTTCATTGCCAAGCCTATCCGGCCACATCCGCCACCACGAACAACCGCTCGCGATAAAAGCGCAACTCGTCGATGGAATCGCGGATATCCTGCAAGGCCAGATGGGACGAGGTCTTGCCGAAGCCCTTGATCCGTTCCGGATACCAGCGCCGGGCCAGTTCCTTGAGCGTGCTGACGTCCAGGTTGCGATAATGGAAGTAGGCTTCCAGTTCCGGCATGCGGCGCGCCAGAAACCGCCGATCCTGGCAAATGCTGTTGCCGCACATCGGTGACTGGCCCTTGGGTACGTGCGGGCTCAGAAACTCCAGGGTTCGAGTTTCGGCCTCGCGTTCGCTCACGGCGCTGGTGCGAACCCGGGCGATCAAGCCCGATTCGCCATGCTGCTTCTGGTTCCAATCATCCATCCTCGCCAGCACCGCGTCGCTTTGGTGGATGGCCAACACCGGTCCTTCGGCGAGAATATGGAGTTGACTGTCGGTGACGATGGTGGCGATTTCGATGATGTGGTCGGTCTGGGAATCCAGACCGGTCATTTCCAAATCAATCCAGATCAGGTTGTCGGGGGACATGGATTTTTCTTGGGATAGGATCGGGGCGGAAAGGGAAGTTCGTCAGCGGTGGCTCGACGCGGCTTGTTTACAGGAAGTGTACGCTGAATCCAAAGGTCGCGGGATGGTTCGGGCATGGCTGAACGCCGGCTGACCCAGCGCCAACGGGAACAGATCCGGCGCGGGCAGGAACGCCGACGCGCGCGCGCCGATCAACGGCTGGAGTCCTGGGATGGCACGGGGCTGGGTTCGGAACAGCCTGGCCTGGTCATCGCCCATCACGGACGCACCCTGGTGGTCGAGGACGAGGGGGGTCGCCTGTACCGCTGCGCCGCGCGGCAGAACCTGGATCGGATCGCCTGCGGCGACCGGATCGTCTGGCAGGCGTCCGGCGCGGGGGAAGGGGTGGTCGTGGCGGTGGTCGAACGCCGCTCGCTCCTGACCCGACCCGATTATCAGGGCCAACCGCGCCCGGTCGCCGCCAATCTCGACGTGGTGGCGGTGGTGCTGGCGCCGGAACCGGAGCCGAGCGAATCCCTGATCGACCGCTATCTGGTCGCCATCGCCGCCGCCGGGATCCAGGGGCTACTGGTGCTGAACAAACTGGATTTGCTGGATGCGGCGGCGCTGGCGGCGCTGCGCGAACGGCTGGAACCGTACCGCCGGATCGGTTATCCGCTGCTGCTGGCCAGCAGCCACACCGCGCAGGGCCTGGACGAGCTGCGCCGCTGGCTGCGCGGACGCGCCAGCCTGCTGGCCGGCCAGTCGGGGGTAGGCAAGTCCTCGCTGATCAAGGCCCTGCTGCCGGATCGTCAAATTCGTATCCAGGCCGTGTCCCAGCTCACTGGCCATGGCGCCCACACCACCAGCGGCAGCACGCTTTATCACCTGCCCGACGGCGGCGATTTGATCGATACGCCCGGTGTGCGCAGCTTTGAGTTGGGAAAAATCAGTTTGAGCGACCTGGACCGGGGTTTCCTGGACATCGCCCCCTATCTGGACCGTTGCCGATTTTTCGACTGTCGCCACGACGCCGAACCGGATTGCGCCCTGCGGGAGGCCGTGGCGAGTGGGGCCATCGCCCCGCGCCGGCTGGACAGTTACCGGCAATTGCGCGCCGCGCTGGAAGCGGCGACGAAACCGGCCCGATAACCCTCGTGATCGCTTTTTTGCTATCTGGCATTCTGCTGGGCCTGAGCGGTGGGCTGGCGCCGGGGCCATTGCTGACCTTGGTCGCCAGCGAGACGCTGCGTCATGGCGCCCGCGCAGGGATCCGGGTCGCGTTGGCGCCGCTACTGACCGACCTCCCGATTATTTTGGCGACGGTGTTGCTGCTGCGACCCTTGACCGACCAAGCCACACCGCTGGCGCTGCTTCATTTGAGCGGCGGTCTCTATCTCGCTTGGCTGGGCCTTCAGGGCGTGCGCTTCCGAGGCGCGGAACTGGAGTCAACCGCCCCAACGGATTCGCTATGGCGCGGAGTCATCGCCAACTTTCTGAATCCCAGCCCCTATCTGTTCTGGCTGGCGGTGGGTACGCCGACCGTGTTGGCGGCCTGGCGGGAGGGTTGGCCGGCGGCGGTGGCGTTCGTCGTCGCGTTCTATGGGCTGCTGGTCGGTTCCAAGGTGTTGTTGGCCGTGGTGCTGGGCCGCGCCCGCCACCTCCTGCGCAGCGGCGGCTACATCGTCCTCATGCGTAGTCTGGGTCTGCTGCTGCTGATCTATGCGTTGCTGTTCCTGCGCGCGGGCGGGCGAATATGGCTGGCTTGAGAGACTATTCGAAAATAAACAGCTATAAATCAATATTTTATATTTATTGGCGGCCTTGACCGCGACGACCGGTCCTCCTGTCGCGGGCAAGCTCTCTCCTACAATCAATCACTTAGTTTCGGCATGGGCGCTTAGACAGTTACCCATCAATCGTAGTCATTCGCAGCGTTATACTTTCCGCGCCAAACGATAACGACAGGATGAAAAAACCATGAAACGACGGGAACTTTTGCTGCGACTGCTGGGACTGGCCGCTTGCGGAGCGTTGCCGGCCTCGTTCGTTCATGCCGCCACGACCGATGGCGGTTCCTCGACCGATGGCCAGCCCTTCAGCCTGGAATGGCTGCGCGAGACCGCGCGGCGCCTGGCGCGAGAGTCGTACATTCCCCCCACCGACGCGCGCCCGCCCTGGCTGGCGGCGATGGATTACGACGATTATCAAGCCCTCAACAATTTCCGCGCTGAACGCGGCCTGTGGGGCGGCGGCGAATTGCCATTCCAGGCCCGGTTTTTCCATCTGGGATTGTATTTTCATCATCCCGTCAGCTTGTACGAGGTCGCCGACGGCATCGCCCGGCCGATTCACTTCTCTCCGGATTTGTACAAATACGGTCCGAGGGTCAAGGACCGGATTCCCGAGGCGGTGGGCGATCTTGGTTTCGCCGGCTTCCGGGTCAATAGTCGCGCCGACTGGGATCGCGACATGTTCTCCTTTCTCGGCGCCAGCTACTTCCGCGCGGTCGGCGCCAGCAAGCAATACGGCCTATCCGCCCGCGGCGTGGCCATCGACACCGGCATGGACCGCCCGGAGGAATTCCCCGCCTTCCGCGCGTTCTGGCTGGAGCGACCTACCCCGAACGCCACCGCCCTGACGATCCACGCCCTGCTCGACGGCCCCAGCATCACCGGCGCCTACCGCTTCGTCGTCACCCCCGGCGACACCACGACCATGCGGGTCGAGGCTCGCCTGTTCCCGCGCCGTTCCATCGAGCGGTTGGGCATCGCGCCGATGACCTCCATGTTCCAATGCGGCGAGAACGACCGCCGCATCGCCGACGACTATCGTCCGGAAATTCACGACTCCGACGGCTTGGCGTTGTGGACGGGAACGGGTGAATGGATTTGGCGACCGATCCTCAATCCGCACTACATTCGCGTCAATTCCTTTCTGGACGACAACCCGCGCGGCTTTGGCTTGCTACAGCGCGACCGCGAGTTCGCCCACTACCAAGATGATGTGTCCTTCTACCACAAGCGGCCCTCGCTGTGGGTGGAGCCGCTAGGCCATTGGGGCCGGGGCGCGGTGCAACTGGTCGAACTGCCCACCGCCAACGAAACTCTCGACAACATCGTGGCGTTCTGGAATCCGGCGCAAGCGGTGGAACCGGGCCAGGAGCTGGCGTTCGACTATCGCCTGTACTGGGGCGCCCAGCCACCAGTTCGGTCCACGGTCGCCGAGGTGATCTCCACCCGCCTGGGCGTTGGCGGCATGCCGGGTCGCAAACCGACCCTGCCACTGCGCAAGTTCGTGCTCGATTTCCAGGGCGGGCCGTTGGCCTCGCTACCTCGGGACGCCAAGGTGCAAGCCGTGGTCAGCGCCTCGCGCGGGGAAATCCTCGACGTGGTGATCCGGCCGCTCAAGGAATCGGATCCATGGCGCTGCCACTTCGACCTGGTTGTTCACGGGGATGAGCCGGTGGACCTGCGCTGTTACCTGCGCGACGCCAACGGCGCGCTCAGCGAAACCTGGCTATACCAATGGTCTCCGCCACCGGAAGCTTTGGGCTAACCGCCCGCCGCTCGCCGCCCGCGCCGGTGATTCCGGTCAAATGCACTAAACTACCCTTGGCGACTATCCGCGCATCCCACGGAGCTTATCGGCCATGGTGTTGAATTTCCTGCATTCGCTCTTCAAGACCGGGCCTGGACCCGCCGGCAAGTTCGGCGGCGCCGTGGTCCAGGCCGCCATCGAACGAGTGGTGGACGGTACCGATCCCCGATTGCGGGCGGTGAGACACTACCGCCGCAAGCTGCGGGCGCCGGTGGAACGGGCGATCGACTATGTCAGCGCGCAAATGGCCGTGTTGCCGCCCGCCGTCGAGGCCAGCCGACGCAACTTTACCGCCGACCCTCATCTACGCGCCCTGTTCGCCTCGCCCGAGCAGTTGCTCGAAACCCTGAGCTTCAGCCCGGCCATGCGTGACTACCGGCAACGCGGCAATGGTTCGACTCCGCCGGAACTGTACGCCGCGCTTCGAGCGGAGCGCATCGAACGCAATACCCTGGGCATCACCATGCAAGGTGATCAGCTTCAGCGCGACGTGCCTCAGGTCACTGTCCTGTTCAAGGATCCCCGGGCGACGTTTCCCAACGCCAACGAGGCCGAGACGCGGCGGGAACTGATGAACCGGGCGTTCGATTACCTGGTCGAGATCGCGCTGCAACGCCTGACCTCCTTGCGCGCCCGCAAGCAGGAATTGGAAAAGCGCCAGCGCCATTTGCTGCAGAACAAGGCGGGCGTGCTGAAATCGGCCCACCTCAGCCTGGAATCCTTGCTGGAAGAGCCCGGGGGCCAGGCCATCCCCGACCGTGCGACCCTGGAGCGCCAACTGGAAGCGATTGAAACCGAGCTGGGCCAGATTCGCGCCGATACAGCGACCCTCGATCATCATCTCGTCCTGATCGCCGAAACCCTGAGCGAGCCCGAACAGCACCTGCGGCTAGACCCAGTCTCGCTCACCTTGGATCACATGAACGTCAAGGTCGATCCCCACTCAGCGCGAGTCAGCAACACCCTGACGTTTCAGGAAGTTCAAGTCGGGAATCAGCGCCGTTTCACCGTCCTGCTGGTCAGAATTCCGACCAGCGAACTGCTGGCCCAACCGGATTTTTTCGCGGAAGCCCAGCGCCTGCTTTATCTGAACAACCAGCCTCGTCTGACCACGATTTGACCGTCACCCATCCAATCCGGGATTGGAATTGGCGGATCTACGGTGGCCCGGACGCCAGGCGGTGCGCGTGGCGGGTGGTTTCTGGCAAGCGGTAGCGGGTACAGCACCCCATCACATGGGCAATCGCCGTCTCCAGGCTGATCCGGTGACCGGGCGAAATGTAGAGCGGCTTGACCCCGACTCGCGTGCGCAACACCGCGCCGACGATTTCCCCCTCCACATGCAGCGGTGTCCAGGCCCCGCGTCGGTTGGGTGGTTCTTCGTGCATCCCGCACAGTCGAGTTTTGGCGACCCCAATCGAGGGAATATCGACCAGCAACCCGAGATGGCTAGCGATACCCAACCGACGCGGGTGAGCGATGCCCTGCCCGTCGCACAGCAACAGATCCGGTGGTTCGCGCAATTGCGCCAGCGCCTCCAGCACCGCCGGCAATTCGCGAAACGACAGCAGGCCGGGAATGTAAGGAAAGGTAGTCGGGCGACGGGCGATGGCGGTCTCCAACAGATCCAGTGTGGAATAGCGCAATACCGCCACCGCCGCGCGAGTCACGGTCCCGGCCGCCTCAAAGCCGACATCCACTCCCGCCACCCGCCGCACGGGTCCCAACCGATCTTGCAACACCAAATGCGGGCGCAACTCCCGCTGCACGGCCAGCGCCGCGGTGGGGTCAAGATTCCAGGGATGGGAAAAATACGTTTTCATCCGGCAAGTTTATTCCCCGTCCCGGCACGGTTAAACTGGCGCTCCTGTTGGCAACCTCGATCCCAGGCAAGACATCGTCATGCGGCAACTCAAACTCGGCATTCCCAAGGGCAGTCTGGAAGCTTCCACCATCGCGCTGTTCGGTCAGGCCGGCTGGACCATCAGTCCTCACAGCCGCAATTATTTCCCGACGATCAACGACCCGGAAATCGGTTGCGCGCTGGTGCGCTCGCAGGAAATGGCGCCTTACGTCGCCAATGGCGTGCTCGACGCCGGCCTGACGGGGCTGGACTGGATCTTGGAAACCGAGGCCGACGTGGTGGAAATCGCCGAATTGAGCTATTCGAAAAGTTCCGATCAGCCGGCCCGCTGGGTATTGATCGTGAGCGGCGATTCCCCGATCCACGCGATCGAGGATCTGGCCGGCAAGCGCATCGCCACCGAACTGGTCGGCTTCACCCGCCGCTACTTGGCCGAGCGGGGCATTGCCGCCACCGTGGAGTTTTCCTGGGGCGCCACCGAGGCCAAGGTGGTGGAAGGTCTGGCCGACGCGGCGGTGGAAATCACCGAAACCGGTAGCACCATCCGCGCCCATGGCCTGCGTATCGTTTGCGACCTGCTGCATACCACCACCCGGTTGATCGCCAGTCGCGCCGCGTTGGCGGACCCGTGGAAGAAGGCCAAGATCGAGCAGATCGCCCTGCTGACCCAAGCCGCGCTGGCCGCTCGCGGCAAGGTGGCGCTGAAGATGAACGTTCCGGCGGCGCGGCTGGATGACGTGGTGCGGCTGCTACCCAGCCTGCACGCGCCCACCGTCAGCCACCTCTACGACCGCGACTGGCTGGCGTTGGAAACCGTGGTGGACAGCCGCCAAGTGCGCGACTTAATCCCTCGCGTCACCGCCGCCGGCGCCCAGGGCATCCTTGAATATGAGTTGAAAAAAATCGTCTAAATACCGTCGCGACTTGCCGCGGCATCAATTATTCTTTAGTTTTCAATCGTATTTTCGACGCCTGAATAGCGGGCGCGGGCGGTGCGTTGCCGGCGTTGCCCGAATATCGTTAAACTTCAATTCCCCGCCCGACGCACCGCCGTCGGATTCGCGATTGCCTTACGTGACTGGCGGGCGCGGATTGAAGCAAACCAACCCGATCTTGCCCCATGGAGTCCCACATGGCCCTGGAACACACCCTGTCCATCATCAAGCCCGACGCCGTCGCTCGAAACATCATTGGCAAGATTTACAGCCGGTTCGAGGACCAGGGCCTGCAAATCGTCGCAGCCAAGATGGTTCGCCTGACCCGCGAGCAAGCGGAAATCTTTTACGCCATCCACCGCGAGCGCCCTTTCTACCTGGAATTGATCAACTACATGACCTCCGGCCCGGTCATGGTCCAGGTGCTGGAAGGAGAAAACGCCATCGCCAGGAATCGCGAGATCATGGGCGCCACCGATCCCCGCAAGGCGGCTCCCGGCACCATTCGCGCCGATTTCGCCGAAAGCGTGACCCAGAACGCGGTGCACGGTTCCGACTCTCTTGAAACGGCCGCTCATGAAATCGCGTTTTTCTTCGGCCAGTTCGACCTGTGTCCGCACCCCCTGAGTCCATGACCGCATCGCCGCTGTCGCCGTGACCAACGCCAACACCGGCAAAATCAATCTGCTCAATCTGGATCGCCGCGACCTGGAGGCGTTTTTCGTCGCGCTCAACGAAAAAATCTTTCGCGCGACCCAGGTCATGAAGTGGATCTACCACGAGCGAGTTACCGATTTTGCCGCCATGACCAACCTGAGCAAGGCGTTGCGGGAGCGGCTGGCCGAATGCGCCGAAGTCCGCCCACCCGAGGTGATCCTCGACCATGCCTCGCGCGACGGCTCGCACAAGTGGCTGATCCGGCTGGACAGCGGTAACAGCATCGAAATGGTGTTCATCCCCGAGCCGGATCGCGGGACGCTGTGCGTGTCCTCGCAGATCGGTTGCCCCCTGGATTGTTCGTTCTGCGCCACCGCGCAACAAGGCTTCAACCGCAACCTCACGGTCGCCGAGATCATCGGCCAGGTCTGGCAAGCCAGCCGACTGTTGGGCGAACGCCGCAACGGCGACCGGATCATCACCAATATCGTGCTGATGGGCATGGGCGAGCCGTTGCTGAACTTCGAGGCCGTGGTCAAGGCGATGGACCTGATGCAGGACGACCTCGGCTTCGGCATCTCCAAGCGCCGGGTCACCCTGAGCACCGCCGGCGTGGTCCCAGCCCTCTATCGCTTGCGTGAAGTCGCCGAGATCAGCCTGGCCGTTTCGCTGCACGCGCCCGACGACGCCCTGCGCAACGAACTGGTGCCGTTAAACCGCAAGTACCCCATCGCCGAGCTGCTGGCGGCCTGCCGGCATTACATCGCCGACAAACCGTACCGGCGGATCACCTGGGAATACGTGCTGCTGGACGGAGTCAACGACACCGAGGCGCACGCGCGCGCGCTGGCGGCGCTGATCCAGGATATTCCCTCCAAGGTCAACCTGATTCCGTTCAACCCGTTTCCGAACACGCGCTACCGCCGCTCCAGTCCCGAAGCCATCGCTTGTTTCCAGGCGATCCTGATGGCGCATGGCCTGACCACCGTCACTCGCAAGACGCGGGGCGACGACATCGCCGCCGCCTGCGGCCAACTGGCCGGGCAGGTCCAGGCCCGCGGTCGCCAGCGGACCCGGATCGTCCGGGTCGCTGGCTAGAGTAGAGGAGACTCCACCGTGCGACGACTGGCCAAACTCGCCATCCTGACCTTGGCGCTGTTGCTGGGCGCCTGCGCCAGTTCGGAGCGCGATTTCAAGGACAGCGTCGCCGAGGCCAATTTCAAGCTGGGCATCGGCTACATGCAGTCCGGTAATCTCCAGGTCGCCACCGAGAAGTTGGTCAAGGCCCTGCAATACAACGACAACTTTCCAGAAGCCCACAACGCCCTGGCCGTGTTGTACGAGGAAATCCGCGAATACGGCCCCGCCGAAACCCATTATAAGCGCGCCATCGAGCTGAAATCCGACTACACCCTGGCGAAGCTCAATTACGCCCGCTTCCTGTGCCTGCGCGAACCGACCCGCGCCACCGAGGGCGAAAGCGAGTTCGAAAGGATCGCCGCCGATCCCGCCAACGCCGGCGCCACCGCCGCCGAAGCCTACGCTGGACTGGGCCTGTGCGCCCGTCAGCGCAACGATCCGGCCCAGGCCGAAACCTGGCTGCGCAAGGCGCTGGAATTCGATCCCAACAATACCACCGCCCTATACGCCCTGGCCGAACTGAGTCAAACTCAAAAGAAGACGTTGCAGGGCCGTGCCTTCCTGCAACGCTATCACGCCCGGACCCGCCCCACGGCCCAGAGCCTGTGGCTGGGCGTCCTGATCGAGCAAGCCAGCGATGGCGATTCGCAGCTACGCCGGGAATACAGTGTGCTACTGTTATCCCAATTTCCGAATTCCGATGAAGCCCGCCGTCTGAAACCGTCGAAATGAGTACCCGCAAAGAGATCGCCCCCAAGTCTGGTCCGCCGACCGATGGCCCCACCGAATCCTTGGGCGCCTGGCTGGCCCGCGTCCGCGCCGGTCATGGCGTCGAGCCGCGTGACATGGCCCGTCAACTCGGCCTGAATCCGACCCTCATCCTGGCCCTGGAAGCCGACGATTTCGCCCGGCTTGGGCCGCCGGTATTCGTGCGTGGCTATCTGAGCCGCTACGCTCGGTTGCTGGATCTGCCGGAAACGGTGGTGTTGGAACGTTACCACCAGCAGTCGAACACCAGCCAGGAGCCGCCGCCGCTCCAGGTGATGCACTCGCCCCGCCGGCAAACTCGGGTTCGCGATCTGCGCGGACTCGTTTACCTGTTGGTGATCATCGGCCTGGGCTGGACCGCCATTCAGCACCTGGACGAGTTGGATCCTGGGCGACTGCTGGCCTGGTGGCCACGGGGCACTGCGACGAGTGCCCCATCGTCCGCCAGCAAGCCGATGGCGGGCGCGACCCAGACTCAGTACCCTTTCCAGTCCCCGCCCACGGAAACGGCCCGCGAACCCGCGCCTTCTCCAGCGCCAGCCGCGCCCGCGACCGGCGCGCCACCGGCGCCCGGCCCGGAACCCGCCTCCACCTCGACCATCGCGCTCACGGCGTCACCCTTGCCCGCCATCTCCGGGCCTGCCCCGGTAACCACCAACCTGATCCGCGCCATCTCCGCCCCCGTTTCGGCCACCGTGGACGAAAATGGCGACAGTTCAGCCCCAGATACGCGGGTCGGCGGCGCTCGGCTGATGCTGCAATTCAGCGACGACTGCTGGGTGGAGGTGAAGGATGCGCAGGGTAAGGTACTGGTCAATGGTTTGATGAAGGCCAACACCAGCCGCGCGCTTTCCGGACCAGCGCCGTTCACGGTGACGCTGGGCAACGCACCCGCCGCCCGCATCGCCTTGGATGATCGGATGGTGGACACCGCCGTCTATGTACCCCGGCGCGGCACGGTGAGTCGCTTCACCCTGAACTCCCACCCCTGACCTCATCGCGGCCGTCCGGCGACGGCCCGCGGGGTTGACCCGGATACCCCATCATGTCCAAGCCGTTTCAAGCCATTCGCGGCATGAACGACATTCTGCCCGGCGAATCGGCGTTGTGGCAGGCGCTGGAGACGACCCTCCGCGAAGTGCTCGCCACCTATGGTTACCGCGAAATCCGTCTGCCGCTGTTGGAAAAAACCGAGTTGTTCGCCCGCTCGATCGGCGAGGTCACCGACATCGTCGAGAAGGAGATGTACACCTTCGCCGACCGCAACGGCGAGAGCCTGACCCTGCGCCCCGAAGGCACCGCCGGCTGCGTCCGCGCCTGCATCGAGCACGGCTTGCTGCACAACCAGAACCAACGGCTGTGGTACGCCGGGCCGATGTTCCGCTACGAGAAGCCGCAAAAGGGTCGCTATCGCCAGTTTCACCAGGTCGGCGCCGAGGCCTACGGCATGGCCGGGCCGGACATCGACGCCGAACTGATCTGCCTCTCGGCGCGCTTGTGGCGACGACTCGGAATTCGCGACGTCACCCTTCAGCTCAATTCGCTGGGTTCCAGCGCCGCCCGCGCCGCCTACCGCGACCGGCTGGTCGCCTATTTCGAGGCCCGCCGCGCGGAGTTGGACGAGGATAGCCAGCGGCGGCTGGCCACCAACCCCCTGCGGATCCTGGACAGCAAGAATCCGGCGATGCGGGGGGTGCTGGCGGAGGCGCCAGTGCTGTTGGATCATCTCGACGCCGAATCCCAGGCCCATTTCGAGGAACTACGAACCCTGCTGGACGCCGCCGGCGTCGCCTATCAAATCAATCCACACCTGGTGCGCGGCCTGGATTATTACTGCAAGACCGTGTTCGAATGGGTCACCGACGCGCTCGGCGCCCAAGGCACGATCTGCGCCGGTGGCCGCTACGACGGCCTGCTTGAGCAACTGGGCGGGCCAGCCACTCCCGGCATCGGCTTCGCGCTGGGTCTGGAGCGACTGGCAGCCCTGCTCGCCGCCAGCGGCCAGCCGGGCACCGACACCAACCCGCACGCCTATCTGATCATGGTCGGCAACGCCGCCCAGCAGCAAGGATTGGCGCTGGCCGAACGGTTGCGCGACCAGTGGCCCGCGTTGCGGCTGCGAATGCACTGCGGCGGCGGCGGTTTCAAGGCCCAGTTTCGTCGCGCCGATCACAGCGGCGCCCGTTTCGCGTTGATTCTGGGCGAGGACGAAATCCGGAACGGCATGGTCGCCATCAAGCCATTGCGCGACCCCGATGGCCAACAACTCACCTTATCGCCCGATCAGGCCGCTGCCTTCCTGGGCGCGGCGCTGGACGCGCCCCCCCGGTCTTAAGAACAGGACGCGAGAGGACAGAATCCAATGGAACAATACACCGACGACGAACGCGTCGAGGATCTCAAAAGATGGTGGAAGGAAAACGGCGCCAGCATTCTCATCGGCATCGCGCTCGGCGTGATCGCGATTTTCGGCTGGCGATATTGGATCTCCCATCGCGACGCCCAGGCGGAAATCGCCTCGGGGGCTTATGACACCTTCGTCGCGGCGGTGGAAAAACCAGACGCCGGCCCGGCTCGCCAACTGGGACAAACCCTGATCGCCGATTTTCCAAAGTCTCCCTACGCAGCGCTGACCGCGCTGCGACTGGCTAAGCTGGCGCTGGCCGGCGGCGATAGCACCACCGCCAGCCAGCAACTGGAATGGGTCATCGGCAACGCCCGTTCCGACGAGCTGCGGGACATTGCCCGGCTGCGCCTGGCGCGGGTGAAATTGGCCGCCGGCCAGACCGCCGAAGCCGAAAAACTGCTGGAAAGCATGGCTACCGCCAGCCTGAACGTGGAGCGCGAGGAACTCAAGGGCGATCTGTATCTGGCTGGTAACCAGCCGGACAAGGCTCGGACCGCGTATGTGACGGCGCTGGCGGCAAGTGGCGGCAACCGCCTGCTGCAACTCAAACTCGACAATCTGGTGGTGACCACACCCGACACCGTGGCTCCCGCTCCACCCGCTCCACCACCTCAACCCGACCCGGTCAAGCCTCCATCGGCACCGGCCACGCCCGTGCCCGCCGTGTCCGTCGAACCGGCGACGACATCCGCTACCCCGACCACCCAACCGGTCATCCAAGCCGCGCCCGTGTCCGTCGAACCGACGACGACATCCGCTACCCCGACCACCCAACCGGTCATCGAAGCCGCGTCCGCGCTCGCCACCCCCGCCGAACCGGCGGCGCCTCCGACCGAGCCGGTATCCGCGCCCGTTCCGCCCGCTCCGACCGAGCCAGCGCCCACGTCCATGCCGGTTCCCCCCGCCGCCACTTCAGGTCAATGATCATGGTCCACCGCCTGCTCCCGCTTCTGCTCCTGGTTCTAAGTACCGGCTGTAGCTGGTTCGGTGGTTCGGATAATTCGACCCCGCCGGCCGAACTCAAGGCCATCGCCCAACCGGTCGGCGTCCGGCAGCTTTGGGAAGCCCAGGTCGGGTCCGGCGCCAAGAATCAATTCATCCGTTTGACCCCCGTGTTGGCGGACGGCCGGCTCTACGCCGCCAGCTTCGACGGCGTGGTCATGGCGCTGGATGCCCTCAGCGGACAACGACTGTGGGAAAGCGCGACCCAGTTGTCCATTACCGGCGGCGTGGGCGTCAGCGACAACGGGTTGGTTCTGGTCGGCACGAACAAGGGGCAAGTGGTTGCCCTGCGCCAGGACAACGGTCAAGAAGCCTGGCGGAGCCAAGTCTCTAGCGAAGTGCTGGCCCCGCCGCGCGCCGCCAGCGGTGTGGTGGTGGTTCGCACCGGCGACGGCAAGTTCACCGGTCTCGACGCCCGCACCGGCGAGCGTCGCTGGGTCTATGCTCACGTCATGCCCGCGTTGAGCCTGCGCGGCAACGCGTCACCGCTGCTGACCCATAACCTGGTCATCGCCGGACTGGAAACCGGCAAGCTGCTGGTGCTGTCCCTGGACAGAGGTTTGCCGATCACCGAGAAAACCATCGCCGCGCCCCGCGGTCGCACCGAAATCGAGCGGCTGATCGACATCGACGCCGAGCCGAAAATCCTTGGCGACACTCTGTACCTGGTGGCCTATCGTGGCAGCGTCGCCGCCATCGACATGCACGGCGGCAATCTGTTGTGGAACCGCGAGTTGTCCAGTTACGCCGGGCTGGCCGTGGACGAGCGCCAGGTCTACGTCAGCGACGAGACCGACGCCGTGCTGGCCCTGGATCGCCGCGATGGCGGCACGCGTTGGAAACAGGCTGAACTGACCGGCCGTCGGTTGTCCGCCCCGGTCGCCACCAGGGACCACGTCGTGGTGGGCGATTTCGAGGGTTATCTGCACTGGCTCGGCAAGGACAACGGCCAGGTCGTGGGTCGGATCCGCGCCGCGAGCAAGGCCATCGTCGCCCCGCCGCTCGCGGCTGGCGACACCGTGTTCGTTCAAGGTCAGGGCGGCGCGCTCGGCGCGTTTCGGGCCGGGGAATAGCGCCGTCTCCCCTCGTCCCCGCTACCCTCTCCCCCACGAAGGAGAGGCGTGAACGCCACCAACCCTCATGCTGGATCAACTGGTTACCCTCTTCGTCACCCTCCTGGTCGTCATCGACCCAGTAGGCGTGGCGCCGATGTTCGCGGCCCTGACCCGGGGCGGCACCGACCGCTATCGGCGCCGCATGGCGCTCAAGGGCACCGCCATCGCCACCTTGATCATGCTGTTTTTCCTGTTCACCGGCGATGCGCTGTTGCGCTTCCTAGGCATCAGCTTGGCGGCGTTCCGGGTCAGCGGCGGCGCCTTGCTGTTCCTGCTGGCGATCGACATGGTATTCGCCCGTCCATCCGGCTTGCGCTCGACCACGGTGCGAGAACAGGAAGAGGCCCAGTACAAGGAAGATATCTCGGTATTCCCGCTGGCGTTCCCCCTGCTGGCCGGTCCTGGCGCGCTGACCACCATCCTGCTGACCACCAGCGGCCTGCGTCCCCAGGATCAACCGTTGCTGTTTCTCGGTCTGCTGGGGGTGTTGTTGGCGGTGCTGGCGCTGACCCTGGCGTGCCTGCTGCTGGCTCCGCGGTTGATGAGACTGCTGGGCGAAACCGGCGCCAACGTCATCGACCGGTTGCTGGGGGTGATTCTGGCGGCGCTGGCCATGCAGTATATGCTTGAAGGCTTGCGCGCCGGTCTGTTCGGCCCCTGACGGTCATTCCGCCGTGTCCGGCCCGATTCTGCGGATCGCCGTCCCCTCGCCCCTGTATCGGACCTTCGATTACCTGCCACCGCCCGATTACGATCCCACGGCCTTGCGGCCGGGTGCGCGGGTGCGCGTACCGTTTGGTCGCCGACAAACCGTCGGTTTTCTCGTCGAAATTGGGGCCGACAGCGAACTGAACTCCACCCTGCTGCGGCCGGCGCTGGCGGTGCTCGACCGCGAGCCGATCCTGTCGGCCGACGTGTTGGCGTTGATCCAGTGGGCGCAACGCTATTACCGCCATCCGCCCGGCGAGGCGTTCGCCGCCACGCTGCCGGCGCTGCTACGGCAGGGCGAACCGGCCGTCATCCCTCGACCGCCGCCGGTGTGGCGCATCACCGCCGCCGGGCTGACCGCATTGGCGGAATCCGTCGCGCTGCGCCGCGCTCCCGCTCAACGCCGGTTGCTTGACCATCTAGCCCAATGTCTCGCCGGTCTCGACGCGGAAACCCTGCGTCCCGTGGTCCGCGACAGCGCCGCGACCCTGCGGGCATTGAGCGCCAGGGGTTGGGTGGAATCGGATACCGCCGACGCGCCGGCAACGATTGACGCCACATCCGCCGCTCCCCCCGCTCCACCGACACCCAGCGTGGCGCAGGCCGACGCGGTGGCGGCGGTGAGCGCCGCGTTGGACCGGTTCCAGGTCTTTCTGCTGGAAGGAGTCACCGGCAGCGGCAAAACCGAAGTCTACCTGCGCCTGATCGAGGCGGTGCTGGCGCGCGGCCGACAGGCCTTGGTGCTGACTCCGGAAATCGGCCTGACCCCGCAATTGCTGGCCCGCTTTCGGGAACGCTTGCCGGGACCGCTGGCGGTGTTGCATTCGGGCCTGAGCGATCGGGAACGGTTGAACGCCTGGCTGCTCGCCCGCGACGGAACCGCGAAAGTGGTGGTCGGCACCCGCTCGGCGGTGTTCGCCCCATTGCGCGCGCCGGGTCTGCTGATCGTGGACGAGGAACACGATCCGTCCTTCAAGCAGCAGGATGGCTTTCGCTACCACGCCCGCGACCTGGCGGTGATCCGGGGTCGGCAACTCGGCGTTCCGGTGGTGCTGGGGTCGGCGACGCCGGCGCTGGAAAGCGTCCAAAACGCTTGCGGCGGGCGTTACCGTTTGCTGCTCCTGCCGGAGCGGGTCGGCGGGGGAACCGAACCACCGATCCTGATTCTGGATGTGCGGCGCCAGCCGATGACCGAGGGAGTGTCACAACCGTTGCTGGAGCGGATGCGGGCGCATCTCGAGCGCGGCGAGCAGGTGCTGCTGTTTCTCAACCGGCGCGGCTTCGCCCCGATCCTGCTCTGCCACGAATGCGGCTGGCTGAGCCAGTGCCGGCACTGCGACGCCCGCATGACCCTGCACCTGCGCCAGCGCCGGTTGATCTGCCACCATTGCGGCGACAGCCGGCCGGTGGATGTCGTCTGCCCGACCTGCGGCAGCGTGGATCTGCGGGCGGTGGGGCATGGCACCGAGCGGCTCGAAACCGCCCTGCGGCCACTGTTTCCCGGCATCGGCATCGCCCGCATCGACCGGGACAGCACCCGCCGTCGCGGCAGTCTGGAAACCCTGCTGGCCGACATCCACAACGGCGACCGCCGCATTTTGATCGGCACCCAGATGCTGGCCAAGGGCCATCATTTCCCCGACGTGACCCTGGTCGGCGTCGTGGACGCCGACCAAGGATTGTACGGCGTGGATTTCCGCTCCAGCGAGCGGATGGCGCAACTGATCCTGCAAGTGGCCGGTCGGGCCGGTCGGGCCGAAAAGCCGGGAACCGTGCTCATCCAGACCCACCACCCTGAGCATCCCCTGCTGCGTGTGCTGGTTTCGGAAGGTTACCCCGCCTTCGCGGCGGCGGCGCTGGCGGAGCGGCGCGAGGCGTTGCTGCCGCCGTTCGCTCATCAGGCCTTGCTGCGGGCGGAAGCCGTCGATCCAGAGCGCGCCACCGGATTTTTGAACGCCGCGCGGGTGTTGGCCGAGCCCCTTGCCGCTGGTCTGGAGTTGCTGGGACCGGTCCCCGCGCCCATGGAGCGCCGCGCCGGCCGCTATCGGGCTCACCTGCTTCTGCAAGCGGCGCGGCGGCAAGATTTACAACGCTTCCTCGACCACTGGGCGGTGCTGCTCTGGGCGGAGCGCCAGGATCGCCAAGTACGCTGGTCGCTGGACGTCGATCCAGTCGAACTTTATTGAGAATCGGTCGCAACCGCTTTCCCTTGGCGCCCGATTTGGTCCAATCTGGCCCGCCAGCCGACGCTGATGGGCGGAAAACGACCTTTTCCGCGCTCGATTTGAGGGAAAAGTTCAACCGATTGAAAAAATAACTAAACCTGGAACCTTTACTTAGCGAAGGAGGCAACTAGACTTTTTTGTGCTTGCGCGTTTTTCGCGCAGCGAACCGACCGCTAAAGGACGTGTCGAGAATTGGTCTTCCTGGAGCAAGGGGCTGGCCGCCGTCCGGTTCATCCACGGTGGCCGCCCGGTGCCAGCCAACTCGCGATACCTCGCAATCCACCTGCCATCCATGGGATATAACGATGCAACAAGACTTGGTGCACGCTATAAAGAGCAACCCGAAGTACCACGAGCTGGTCTCGAAACGCAAGTCGTTCGCCTGGATCCTGACCATCCTCATGCTGGTGATCTACTACGGCTTCATCCTGATCGTTGCTTTCAACAAAGCTTTCCTGTCCCAGCAACTGTGGACAGGCTCCATCACCACCGTCGGCATTCCGATCGGCCTCGGCGTGATCCTCAGCGCCTTCGTGCTGACCGGTATCTACGTGTTTCGCGCCAACTCCGAATTCGATCGACTGACCCGCGAAATCAAGGAGGAAGTGCTATGAGACTCTGGCAAAACGCATTCGCGGTCCTCGCCCTAAGCCTCGTTGCCGGCGTGGCGCTGGCCGCCGGCGATGTCGGCGAAGTCAAGAAGCAGTCGATCAACATCCCCGCCATCATCATGTTCCTGGTCTTCGTCGGGGCCACCCTGGGCATCACTTACTGGGCGGCGCAGCGCACCAAGACCGCCAAGGACTTCTACGCCGCCGGCGGCGGCATCACCGGGTTCCAGAACGGCCTGGCCATCGCCGGCGACTACATGTCCGCCGCGTCGTTCCTGGGCATTTCCGGCCTGGTGTTCATCAACGGCTACGACGGCCTGATCTATTCGGTGGGCTGGCTGGTCGGCTGGCCGTTCATCATGTTCCTGATGGCCGAGCAGCTTCGCAACCTGGGCAAGTACACCTACGCCGACGTGGTGTCCTACCGCTTCCAGCGGGTGCCGATGCGCACCATGGCCGCCACCGGCTCGCTGGTGGTGGTGATTCTGTACCTGATCGGCCAGATGGTCGGCGCCGGCAAGCTGATCCAGGTCCTGTTCGGCCTGGATTACATCTACGCGGTGACCATCGTCGGCATCCTGATCATCCTGTACGTCACCTTCGGTGGGATGCTCGCCACCACCTGGGTGCAGATCATCAAGGCCTGTCTGCTGCTGGGCGGCGCCACCATCATCGCCTTCGGCGCCCTGTACGTCGCCACCGACGGCTCGCTGAGCCCGGAACGGCTGTTCCAGAAGGCTACTCAGATTCACAATAAGAAAGACGCCGTCATGCGACCCGGCGCCCTGGTCACTAGCCCGATCGAGGCCATTTCGCTGGGCTTGGCGCTGATGTTCGGCACCGCCGGCCTGCCCCACATCCTGATGCGGTTCTTCACCGTGCCCAACGCCACGGAAGCCCGCAAGTCGGTGTTCTACGCCACCGGCTTCATCGGTTACTTCTACATCCTGACCTTCCTGATCGGCTTCGGCGCCATCGTGTTGCTGATGCCGGCCGAGTCCGGCTTCATGGTTCCCGACCCGAAGACTGGCGCCTTGGCGCTCAAGGGCGGCCAGAACATGGCGGCGGTCAACCTGTCGGCGGCGGTGGGCGGCAACATCCTGCTCGGCTTCATCTCGGCGGTCGCCTTCGCCACCATTCTGGCGGTGGTGTCCGGCCTGACCCTGGCCGGCGCCTCGGCTATCTCGCACGACCTGTACGCCAACGTGGTCGCGCACGGCAACGTCGACGAGTTGCAGGAGGTACGGGTCTCCAAGATCGCCACCCTGGTGCTGGGCGTGATCGCCATCCTGCTGGGCATCGCCTTTGAGCAGCAGAACGTCGCCTACCTGGTCGGCCTGACCTTCTCGGTGGCGGCCAGCGCCAACTTCCCGATCCTGATCATGTCGATCTTCTGGTCGAAGATGACCACCAAGGGCGCGCTGCTGGGCGGCTGGCTGGGCCTGGTCAGCTCCACCCTGTTCGTGATCCTGGGACCGACGGTGTGGACCGACGTGCTCAAGCTGGGCGACGCCATCTTCCCGTTCAAGAATCCGGCGCTGTTCTCGATGGCCATCTCGTTCCTGGGCATCTGGATCGGCTCGATCATGGACAGCAGCGAGCAAGGCAAGCAGGAATGCGCCTCGTTCGAGGCGCAGGACGTGCGCTGCCAGACCGGCATCGGCGCCGAGGGCGCGGCCAGCCACTAACCAGCTCACGGCGTTGGGGAGAAGCCGGTCGGCTGACCGTTTCTCCCGGATCAGCCAAATCCTGTTAACATACCCCCATGCGACATTCGCCGCGTGGGGGTTTTCTTTTGGCGCAACCGGACGAAACAGCCGTGACCACCCTGGACCCATTGGATCGACTGGATCGAAAAACTTTCCTCGCGCACTTGCATCCATTTGGCCAGTTACCCGAACCGGAGCTGGAACGGTTGGCCCAGGCGCTGACGGTCAGCCATCACCGTGCCGGCGAAGTGTTGCTGAAGGCTGGAGAAACACCCGCTTGCCTGTATCTGGTCATCGATGGCGCGATCTGGGAAGCGGACGACACGCAAGCGGTCTTGCCTCGTCCGTCCGATGGTACCCTCGATGTGCCCAAACGCAACCATCCATCGCTCGTGTGCGTGATCGCACCCTACACGGGCGGAGACGTGTTCGATGTCCAGGCGCTTTTGGAAGGGACCAGCCAGCGCAATTTCGTGGCCGGCGAGCCGACCCGCTGCTACCGGCTGCCGCGCGACCTGTTCTTGCACGCCGTTCAAACCCAGCCGGCATTGGCCAACGCCTACCCGCGGAAGATTTCCCAACGTTTCGAGGCGCTGCGCGGCCTTGAAGAAGCTCGGGACATGGCCGCGTTCGCGGTTGCCAAGATCCGGGACGCCTATATTCATCCGCCCATCTTCGTGACCGCTGAAACCTCGATCCACGAAACCGCGCTGGCGATGAAGGCCAACAAGACTAAGTCGGTCCTGGTCCGTTGTGACGATGAAATCGGCATCGTAACCGCCACCGATCTGCGCGAGGCCGCCATCGTGCAGCGGCAATCGGTGGACGCGCCCGTTGGAACGCTCGCCAATTACGAATTGATCGACATGGCGCCGGATGACTTCCTGTTCAACGCGCTACTGCGGATGACTCGCCATGAGATCAATCGGCTGGTGATCCGCGAAGGTTCGACCATTCATGGCATCCTTGAACAGATCGACCTGCTGAGCTATCTCTCCAACCACTCGCACCTGATCGCCCTGCAAATCGACCGTGCGGTTTCCAAGGACGAGTTGAAATGGGCCAGCCACGATCTGGTCAACGTGGTCCGCGACTTGCATAACCAGGGCACCAAGATCGGTTACATCATGCAACTGGTGTCGGAGTTGAACAAAAAGGTGTTGCGCAAGCTGTTCGAATTGCTGGCGCCGCCGGAAGTCTGGGAGAACTCCTGCCTGCTGGTGCTGGGCAGCGAGGGTCGCGAGGAACAGGTGCTCAAGACCGATCAGGACAACGCCCTGATCTTGCGCGACGACTTTTCCCATCCCGAGCTGGAACGGCTGACTAGGGAATTTACCGAATGCCTGCTGGAGTTCGGTTACCCGCGTTGCCCCGGCAACATCATGGTGTCGAATCCGTACTGGACCAAATCGGTCGCGGCGTTCAAGGACGAATTGTTCGAGTGGATCGTCCATCCCACCCGTGATTCCTTCCTGCAATTCGCCATTTTCTGTGACGCCAAGGCGGTGGCTGGCGACGAAAACCTGCTCCGGCATGTCAAGGACCGTATGTACCGTCTGCTCGGCGACCATCGCGCTTTCTTCAGCCAGTTTGCCAGGAGCACGGTGGCGTTCGAAACTCCCCTGGGGTTCTTCACCAACTTCGTGCTCGAAAAAAACCGCGCGGAGTTGGACATCAAGAAAGGCGGTATCTTCCCCATCGTCCACGGCGTGCGCAGCCTGGCCCTGGAGTATCGGTTGCCGCAGACCAATACCGTGGATCGCATTACCGCGCTCAGCCAGCGCAACCTGTTCCAGCCGTCCTTTGGCGCCGAGCTGATCGAGGCGTTCACTTACCTGTCCACCCTGCGGGCCGAGGCCGGCCTGACAAAAGCCCTTCAGGGCCTGCCGCAGGACAATTATCTGAACCCCAAGGATCTCAACAAGCTCAAGCGGGAACTGCTGCGCGACTCGTTCAAGATCGTCAACGAATTCAAGAAATTCATCACCTACCACTTCAAGCTCGGCATGATCGGTTGATCGGTGGATCCCACCGAGAGGTTTTCCCTTGAAAGCACATTTGCACACCCTCCTCGCCCAGGCGCTTCAGCAGTTGCGCCAGGATAAACTGTTGCCCGATGACGCGCCCACGGACATTCCCTTGGAGCATACCCGCGATCGAGCGCGTGGCGACTTCGCCAGCACCTTGGCGTTGGCCCTGGCCAAAACCGCTCGCCGCAAACCACGTGAACTGGCCGAACAACTGGTGGCCGCGTTGCCGGCGTCCGACCGGATCGCCCGGGTGGAAATCGCGGGCCCCGGCTTCATCAACTTCTTTCTCACCTCCACCGCCCATCAATCGGTGATCAACGAGATTCTGGACCAGGGCGACGCCTTTGGGCGGAGCAACCGAGGTGAAGGCCGGCGGGTGCAGGTGGAATTCGTCTCCGCCAATCCCACCGGTCCGCTGCACGTCGGCCACGGTCGCGGCGCGGCCTTTGGCGCCACCGTCGCCAATCTGCTGGAAGCGATCGGCTATCAAGTTCACCGCGAGTACTATGTCAACGACGCTGGCCGGCAGATGAACATCCTGGCCACCAGCATCTGGCTGCGCTATCTGGAGCACTGCGGCGAACGGTTCCGCTTTCCCAGCAACGGTTACCAAGGCGAATACGTGCGCGACATCGCCACCCGCCTGTACGCCGAGCGTGGCGGTGTCTACATGGTCGCGGCGGCGCCGATCTTCCGAAATCTGCCTCAGGATGAAATTCGGAACGAGAATGGCGATATCGTGATCGCGGGCGACAAGGAAGCCCACATCGACGCCCTGGTCGAACGCACCCAGCGGTTGTTGGGCGATCACCACTACCGCTATATCTTTGAACGGGGTCTGAACGCTATTCTCGATGACATTCGCGACGATCTGCGCGAGTTTGGCGTGGTGTACGACGAGTGGTACTCGGAACGGACGCTGGCCGAATGCGGCGCGGTCAACAAGACGATCAACCGCTTGCGCGACGCCGGCTATGTCTACGAGCAGGATGGCGCACTGTGGTTTCGTTCCAGCGCCTTCGGTGACGAGAAAGATCGGGTGGTCGAACGAGAAAACGGCCAGACCACCTACTTCGCCTCCGATATCGCCTATCACCTGGATAAATTCGAGCGCGGCTTCGACTGGGTCATCGACATCTGGGGCGCCGACCATCACGGCTATGTCCCCCGCGTCAAGGCCGCGCTGCGGGCTCTGGGCGAGAATCCCGACAAGTTGGACGTCCTGTTGGTGCAGTTCGCCATCCTCTACCGCAACGGGGAACGGGCGCAGATGTCCACTCGGTCCGGCGAATTTGTCACCTTGCGCGAGCTACGCCAAGAGGTCGGCAACGATGCCGCCCGCTTCTTCTACGTCATGCGCAAGAGCGAACAGCATCTGGATTTCGATCTGGATCTGGCCAAGTCGCAATCCAGGGATAATCCTATCTACTATATTCAGTATGCCTACGCTCGGGTCAGCAGCGTGCTGCGCCAGTTGCGCGACAAGGGCCTGGTCCGGGATGAGGCGCGTGGCCGGGCCAGCCTGGCCTTGCTAACCGAACCGCATGAGGAGGCTCTACTGATGGCGCTATCGCGTTATCCGGAGGTAGTGGAAACCGTCGCGCGCACCCACGAGCCGCATCAGTTGGCCCACTACTTGCGTGAATTGGCCACGGCATTTCACGCCTACTACAATGAACACCGGGTTCTGGTCCCGGACGACGCGTTGCGTGACGCCCGGCTCAACCTGAGCCTGGCCACGCGGCAAGTCATTAAAAATGGTCTTAACCTGTTGGGCGTTTCGGCCCCGGAGGTCATGTGAGCAGCCGCCGCGATTATAAATCCGTCGCAACCGGACCACGCCGCCAACGCGCGCGCCGTCACGGTCTGCTGGTCATCACCTTGGTGCTGATCGGCTTGTTCGGCGGCTTGCTGGCCTACATCAAGGGTGACCGAACCAAGCCGGCACCAGTCGCCGCCGTCGCACCCCCCACCCCAGCGCAACCGGCCGTCGCACCCCCGCCGCCGCCAAAGACCGTGGTCGCTCCGGTGGCGGAACCCACGCCGGTCAAGCCCAAATACGATTTCTATACCGAACTGCCCAAACGGCAGATCGACATTCACGAGCCTGTCAATCCAAAACCCGCTGTCCCGGCAACGCCCGCTCGGACGCAGCCCGCGACCGATCCGCTCCGAAAGCCCGCCGCGCCGCGCAAGGGCCCCGCTACGCCGATCATAGCCACCGCCAACACCAAGCCAGACGCCAGTCCGCCGATGGCCAAGCCCGCCGCCAAGTCCACGGACGCCGCCAGCAGACCCGCCGCCAAGCCCACGGACGCCAAGCCCGCCGCCAAGCCCACGGACGCCGCCAGCAGGCCCGCCGCCAAGCCCACGGATACCAAGCCCACCAATGTCCAGTCCACGCCGGGAGCGATGTCGGCGCGAATGGCGCAACCGCCTCGACCGCTCACCGACAATGGTTCGAAGGTCGTTGTCAAAACCGAGCGAGCGCCATGATCTTTCAGTGATTCCCAAGGCAACCATCTCCTAGGTCATCGTGTCATGAAATTGCCCGATGCCGTTCAAAGCTACCTGGACCAGCAAGGTTTACCTTACCGGCTGATTGTCTGTCCATCCGGCGAATCCCTGAACCAGATCGCGGCAAGCCTCGCCATCCCCCTTCGGCAAGTGGCGCGCATCGTTTTGCTGAAGGAAAAATCCAACTTGGTGATGGCCATTCTGCCTTGCAGCCACGTTTTGGATTTTTCGCGGCTTTATCACTTGTCGCAGTGTAACCTCGAGCCGGTGCACGGTACCGAAACCGCCCGCTTCTTCCAAAGTCACGGCTGCTCGATCAGGTCCTATCCACCCCTACCGGAAGTTTTCCACATCCCCGCCCTGGTTGATGATAGCCTGGCCATGGATGACGAGGATGAAACTTACTTTGACAGCGGCAGTGGCAATTTGCTGGTCCACATGCGAAACGCCGATTTTCGCGCGTTGCTCGCTCGGGCCCGCTGGGAGCACTTCGCGACGCCGGCGGAAGAACTGGATTCCCTAGACAATCAACAGACGCTCACACCGGCTCATCTGAACCGTTTCACCAAACGCTATACCTCCTCCCGCTTGCACGAGCACATTGAAACCATCACCGAACTACCAGCCATGCCGCAAATCGCGCAGTACCTGCTGGCGCTGCGCGCCAACCCGGATGTCACGGTTCGTGACATCCTCCGGGTGATCGAGCAGAACCCCAGCCTGGCCGCTCCGGTGGTGTATTGGGCGCGTTGCCCGTTGCACGGCTATCAAGGGGCGGTCGATTCGCTGGAAACCGCGATTACCCAGGTCTTGGGGATTGAGGCCACACTCAACGTGCTGCTGGGCTCCAGCGTGAGCCGGGCTCTTCAGGTTCCCGTCGATGGCCCGGTGGGCCTGCAACACTTGTGGCGACATGGCGTGTACTGCGCCGCCCTGGTCGGCGAACTGGTTGCGCTATTGCCCGAAACGGTCACCGTCAAACCAGGGCTGGCTTACTTGAGCGGCTTGTTGCACGATTTCGGCTATCTCGCCCTGGGCCACCTGTTTCCAGCTCGCTTTTTCCTGTTCAACCGCTTTCTGGCGGTCAACCGGCAGCTATCGCCCAGCGCGGTGGAGCGTTATGTGCTGGGCGCCGAGCACTGGCATATCGGCGCCTGGTTGATGCAGGCTTGGTCCATGCCCGAAGAAGTGATCGCCGCGGTGCGCTGGCATCACAGCGAGGATTGCACCCAGCCCCACGCCGAATATTCCAACCTGGTGCTGATCGCCAACCGGTTGCTGCAGCAAATTGGCTTGGACGAAGGGCAAAACCAGCGACTGCCGGCGCTGGCGATGTTTACGCTTGGTCTTACCCGCGAACAGGCCATGGAGGCGCTGGCGCGAGTACAAACCAGCGCGGCGGATCTGGACGCCCTGGCCGAGGTGTTGCGACTGGGCGAGGATTGAAGCGCCCGCTTCCAAGCGGCGAATCTGGTCAAACCTATCGAACTTTCGCGTCAACCCACTACCGCAGCATCAGCAGCAATTCGCTCTGCCCACGCAGCAGATTGAGGATCAGTCCATCGCTCTGGCTGGCGACCTCGCGCAACTCGTCGGTACTGGCGATAGGCTGGCGGTTGACGGCGACGATCACGTCATTCCGCTGTAATCCGGCCCGGCCGGCGGGACTGCTGGATTCGAGCTTGGCCACCATCACGCCGCGCACCCCCCGCCCGTTCAACGGCGAATTAGGCCCAATGTCCTCAAAAACCACGCCGGCCAACCGTGGATTGATAGCGTCGCCTTCGGTCCTGGCCGGCACGTACTCGCCGACCTTGGCGCTCAGGGTCATCGGTTTGCCGTCGCGCAGGATATCGAGCCGGGCTGCCTCGCCCACTTCCAACAGACCGATGGCATTGCGCAACCCGCCGCTATCGCGGATCGGTTTATCGTTGATGCTCAGCACCACGTCGCCTTCCTTCAGGCCAGCGCGGGCGGCGGCGGAACGAGGGCTGACCTGAGCGATCACCGCGCCCCGGTCAGCCGGAATATTGAACGCCCGCGCCAATTCCGGCGTGAGATCCTGCACCGACACACCCAGTTGGCCGCGCCGCACCGAACCGTGGGCCACGATCTGATTCATCAGCCGCGACACCATGTTGGCTGGGATGGCGAAGCCGATGCCGACATTGCCGCCGCTGGGCGCCAGGATGGCGGTATTGATCCCAACCAATTCGCCGCGCAGGTTGACCAGGGCGCCGCCGGAATTGCCGGGATTGATCGAGGCGTCGGTCTGGATGAAATCCTCGTAGCCCTGGATGCCCAGCCCAGTGCGGCCCAGCGCGCTGACGATGCCGGAAGTGACCGTCTGGCCCAGGCCGAACGGATTACCGATGGCGACCACGAAATCGCCCACCCGCAGGTTGTCGGAGTCGGCCAGCGGCAACGCGGTGAGATTCCCGCTGGGAATCTGGATCACCGCCACGTCGCTTTGCGGATCGGAACCGATCACCTTGGCATCGAGCTTGCGGCTGTCGCGCAGGGTGACCGTGATGGTATCGGCACCTTCGACCACATGGTGGTTAGTGATCACGTAGCCGCGCCGGGCGTCCACCACCACCCCGGAGCCGACGCTCTGGGTCTTGCGTTCGCGCGGCTGGTCGGGGACATTGAAAAAATGGCGGAAAAACGGATCGTCCAGCAACGGGTTACGACGCAGCGCAATCCGACTTTCGGTGGCGATGTTGACCACCGCCGGGGTGATCCGCTCCAGCATCGGCGCCAAGGTCGGCAACGGTTGCCCTTCCACGGTGGCGGGCAGGGTGGCGATGGCGGGCAACGGAACGGCAAGCGTTAGACCCCATGCCAGCAGAGCGGCGGGCAATAACGAACGTCGGGTATTCATGGATGGGAAAAACCTCTATTCCAGAACGGATGCGGATACGGAAAAGCTTGGAGTCTCGATTCCAGCCCTGTTGCGTGGGTTCCCTGGGTCGAAGTCTCGCTGTCTTTCTTCAAGCCGGCGTTATCGACGCCAATGCACGCGTGGATCGAACGGCAGTTCCCGCGCCATCCGCTGGAATAGTTCCCGCGCCGCCTCGGTCTCGGCGGGCGGATTGATGATGCGCAGCACCGCGAACTGATCGCCGGGCGGCTGACCGGGCAGGCCGCGCCCGCGCAACCGCAATTTCTGGCCATTGTGGGCGTTGGCCGGGATATTGAGCGTGACGGAACCACCCAGCGTGGGGACATCGATCTTGCAGCCGAGTGCCGCTTCCCATGGCGCCAGCGGTGCTTCCAGCGTGATGTCGCGGCCCTTGATCTGGTACAGCGGGTGCGGCCGGATCGTCACCTCAAGATACAGATCGCCGCTGGGACCGCCGCCGACGCCCGCTCCGCCCTGACCGGCCAGGCGGATTTTCTGGCCGGTTATGACTCCGGCGGGAATCTTGACGTTCAGGGTGCGGGTCCGCGTGCTCGTCCGGCCGCTGGCGTCCCGCTCCGGCAGTTGCAGTTGCAGGGACCGGTTACCGCCGTGATACGCCTCTTCCAGGCTGATGTCCAGCGCCACGGTTTGGCTCTGACCGGGACCGTGGAACCCGCGTCCGCCGCTAAAGCCGGGACCGCCACCGCCCACGCTGCTGAACAGCGATTCGAAGAAATCGCTGAACTCGCGTCCGCCGAAGCCAGCGCCGAACGGCTGCCCGCCGGCGCTTCCCACACCGCCGGGCCAGCCGGGCGGTGGGCGGAATTCCTGGCCGGCTCGCCAGTTGCTGCCGAGTTGGTCGTAGGCGGTGCGTTTTTCGGAGTCGCGCAATACCTCGTAGGCCTCGGCGACCTCCTTGAAGCGCTCCTCGGCATGGGCTTCCTTGCTGACGTCGGGATGATACTTGCGCGCCAGCCGGCGGTAGGCCTTTTTGATGTCTTCCGTCGAGGCGTCGCGACTCACGCCGAGAGTTTGGTAGTAGTCCTGGTATTTCATGCCGGTTCCGGGCGGTTGAGGGAAGGGCCGGCGGGTTGACCCCACCGGCCAGGTGGTTTAGCCCTCGACCTTGATGGTCCGCGACAGGGTATGGGTGGCCTTGGGAATGCTGATTTCCAGCACGCCAAGCGCGCCGCGCGCGGCGATTCGCTCCAGATCGGCGGTATCGGGCAAGCTGAAGCGGCGGTAGAAGCTGCCGTAGGGCCGTTCGACCCGACTGTAACCCGCGCGGTTTTCGCTCGTCTCGCTCGGACGGTTGCCGCGGATGGTCAAGACGCCGTTTTCGGCGATAATTTCGATGTTCTTAAGATCGACCCCGGGGATATCGGCCCGCAACACGTAGCGATCCTTCTCTTCCTTGATGTCCACCGGCGGAATCCAATCGCAGGTGGCGACGCTGGATTGATCGTCGCGGGAGGTGTAAGGATCGAACAGCCGGTCCAGTTCCTTACGCAGGTGGCGCATGTGCTGCCAGGGTTCGTAGCGGCTTGGAGTCATGATGAGGTCTCCTGGGAGGATGGATGTTGCTTTCCAAATAAGGCCGCCGCGCGTCATTTCAAGCCAAGTTGGCCAATTTTTCCGCTCGAACCCGGAGGAACCCGGATGAACCACGAAACCGACCCTCGTGAATTTTTGCCGCTGACAATCGCAGTGCTGACCGTTTCCGATACCCGAACCCTGACGAATGATACTTCCGGCCAAACCCTGGTCGAACGGTTGACGGCGGCGGGTCATCGACTGGCGGAGCGAACCCTAGTCCCCGACGACATTTACCGTATCCGCGCGGTCGTCTCCGCCTGGATCGCCGATCCTGCGGTACACATCGTGTTGATCACCGGCGGCACCGGCATGACGGGCCGCGATAGCACACCCGAGGCGATCCGGCCGTTGCTGGACAAGCAGATCATCGGTTTCGGCGAATTGTTCCGAATGCTGTCCTGGGAGGAGATCGGGGCCTCGACCCTGCAATCGCGGGCGCTGGGCGGACTGGCCAACGCCACTTTTATTTTCTGTCTGCCCGGCTCGACCGGGGCCTGTCGCACCGGCTGGGACCGCATCCTGCAACCGCAACTGGACGCTCGGACCCGGCCCTGCAATCTGGTGGAATTGCTGCCGCGACTACGGGAGCGGTAAGCCGGACTTGCTTGATTGTGCCTGTGCTCGTTTATCGACCGGCGCTCGTTTCAAATTGAAACAGCCTGAAATCTCCCCGTTGCAAATTGAAATCGCTCCGACGTTCAAAATAAAGCGCCAGCGCCGATAAGCCATTCATGGATAACACTATCCGTACCATGCCCAGCTATGGCATGGAAGATGCTTATGGGTCAGAAATGCCTAGTGGCGCCGAGTCTGCTTCGGATGGACAGCGAACAAGGTGGGATTTCCGGGTCAAAGGGCTTGTGATGTTAAACGACAAATAAAATATATCATAATCAATCAATTATGATAAAAGATTGCAGATCATGGTAGATAGGCGGAAATCGCATAATCACTGGTTCGGCGTCATGAAAAACGATCAGTTGCTCAAGCTCAACTTTGAAGGCTGGCCGCTGCCAGATGATTATCTTGTCGAGCTTGGTCGAGTTGCCGCGTTGTGGGCCACAGTAGAGTCGTTTCTGAACCTCTGCATCGGAAAGCTTGCTGGGTTCAACGACCTGAACGATCCAAAGGCATTCATTCTCGTCACACATTCAAGTTTCCCTCAACGGCTCGATATGCTGGCCGCTCTGTGCGAACAATTAGTCAAGGAATTCCCAACGCTTAAGGGCTATCCCGCAGTGGTGCAGCAGTTACGCCAAGCCCAGAAATTGCGTAACGACTACATGCATTACGGCATGGCACTAAATGAAGAGTCTGGTCGAATTGAGATGGCGAAGGGTACAGCTCGCGGCACCGTCAAGGTAGGTGTCGAAGCCGTTTCCATTGCGGACATCCGGCGCGCAACCGTGGCAATTCATGAAGCCAATCTTGCGCTTTACAAGCTGGTTCTTGGGCGCTCAATCGCTCCCGTGTGGGAGCGGAGATGACGCCGAACCCGGCAGTCGAGCGGACCTGCGCAAAAAGCCGCGCAGTCCGCTCACTTCTACGTTGGGCCCCGCATCCACCGATGTTGCAAAGTGATTCAATCAGAACAACTCAAACCACGAAAGGAGAAGTGAAATGACGTTTCCAACACCCAATAATGATGAGAGCCTGACTACTCCGGAGCAGCCTTTCATCGGCAATTTCCACAAGACATTGCCGCACAACGAATACGGTGAGGTTGATAAGGCGGCTTATCGAAAGTTTGAGCGCGCCTGTCTCGAAATCGAAGCTGGATCGGTAATTAATTTTGAGGAAGTGCCATCCGGGCCGGTGGCATCTCCATTCCCAGCCCAGAGTAACCCGCTGACGCAGGTCCAGAGTGCGTTCGAGTCCTGCGCGAACCCTGCGCTTACCAAGTCGGCCGCAAAATTCACCAGCCCGTTGGCGGGCGCGTCTACCGAAACCCACGGCCCCGATCCGAAGTCACTGGAGATGCTGCCCGCACCGGGCTGTCTGTCAATCAGCGCAGCGGCTGAGATGGTTGAACTTTATTGGATGGCTTTGCTTCGGGATGCACCACTGGTGGCGTTCCAGCAATACCAGGCGGCGCCGAACGCCGACCCTAACAGCGGGTGCCTGGGCGCGAAGTTTTCAGAGCACGACGGTCCGGGGCCAAACAAACTTGGCTACAAGGTGGTCGACCGCATCAACGCGGCGCGCAAGGCTGTAAACATGATGTTTGATTGCGCGATAAGCCATGATACCGATCCTGGTCGTTTGCGAGCCCCCCTTGATTTGCAGGCAGGCAGTGGCGGTGCGGACATAAGGATACAAACGCTTTTCCGAACCGGATTATTCGGCGAAGACATCGGCCCTCTCGTGAGCCAGTTCTTCATTCGGCCAATCGGTTACGGGGTACAGTCAATCGATCAGAAGGAGGTACCTTACATCGCCAAGCGTGATTTTCTGACCACGCACGGCGAATGGTTGTTGGCACAAAACACAGGCAAGGACAAATATGGCCGCGACTATGGCAGCTGTAACAACTACGCGGATCAGCGGAATTGCTCTGCCAACATGTATTACCCGACGGAAAACGGAAATGCCGACGGACCGGTAATCAAGCGTTACGTTTCCACTATGCGCGACCTGGCGCGGTTTGTGAATCGTGATGCGCTACACCAGGCCTACTTCAATGCAGCGCTCTTCCTGGACGGAATTGGCGCACCTCTTGACGCAGGCAATCCCTATCGAGGAAACCGATATTCGCGCGAGGGTGGCTTTGCCACGCTGGGTGGACCAGACCTGCTGACGCTCGTCTCCGAAGTCGCCAGCCGTGCGCTCAAGGTCATCTGGCGTCAGAAATGGCTTGTTCATCGCCGTTGTCGCCCCGAGGTGTATGGCGGCCTGCTGCAGATGCAGCTGAAGAGATATATGGGAAACCCGCGTGAGTACGGCCTGCCGCAAACGGTTCAAGAGTGCAGTCAATTCGACAATGCACTCAGCGATACGCTGGCCGCCGTTGCATCGCACAATGCCGCACAGAACGGAGGAACCGAAACCCTGTTCCTGCCCATGGCCTTCTCTGCCGGGTCGCCGAGCCATCCGGCTTATGGCGCCGGTCATGCTACCGTTGCCGGAGCCTGTGTCACCGTGCTCAAAGCGTGGTTCGACGAGGACGCAAAACTGGCAGACATTTTTGCGGAAGCTAACAAAAAACGCTTCCCTAAGGACCCGCCGATATCCATGTTGAAGCTGCTCCAGCCGGGATATCGCAAAAAGGGTGGCACTCTCGAGGACTTCTGCGAACCGCAGGAATACACAGGCGAAGATGCCGACAAGATCACCGTCGGTGGTGAGCTCAACAAGATCGCTAGCAACGTCGCCATGGGCCGAAGCATGGGTGGTGTCCATTGGCGAAGCGATAACACACGTAGCCTAAGGCTGGGCGAGGAGATCGCCATCGAAATCCTGCGCAAACGAACGATGGAATATGCCGAGCGGCCAGTGTCTTTCACTTTCCGTTCATTTGACAGGAATGTGGTTCATATCACCCAAGGCCAAGTGCGTATCAGTTGACTACTGTATTGAAAAGCCCAACAAGACACTGCAGCGGACGCGGCTATGCCGCGCCGCTGAGTTCTACGTTAGCCCTTTCCTATGCGTATCCCGTCACGATTCATGCCGCGAGTAGCACGAAAGCCCACTTCGCTAGGAGCGTGGGTTGTTCTTGCTGTCCTATTGGCGGCATTTGTGTATTTGCTCTGGGTGCACCCAATTGCCGTTCTAGGTTTCGTCGGCTTTGTAGGAGTAATTTCTGTCATCGAAGCAAAGCGAACTAAGGCCCATCTAACCAAGCTCGCCGCGCAACGTGCTGGGGAGTCCATTTGCACGTTCGCCCGCGAGGCGAGCTGCCGAGATAACGACACGTGGGTGGTTCGTGCCGTCTATGAACAGGTACAAACCTACCTCGGCTCCGAATTTCAACATTTCCCGCTCAGGTGGAATGATTCATTCGAGAAGGATCTGAAGATCGATATTGAAGATGTCGGAGACATTATTGCTTCGGAGGTTGCCGAACGCACAGGACGCAACTATTCGGAAACAATCGGGAACCCAATGTATGCCAAGGTCAGTACCGTTGGTGACTTGGTGCTCTTTTTCTGTGCACAGCCGATTGAAAATGCCCAGGGCTAACCCGGCAGTCGAGCGGACTTGCGCAAAAAGCCGCGCAGGCCGCTCACTTCTACGTTAGGCTTCTCTAAATTTCACTAGGTACAAGACTATGTAAATGATTTCGTACTGGAAAAATTGGCAACGAATATATGAAGACGAAGGGCTGGTTTTGATAGTTAGCTGGTACGACCATAAGAATCAAGAAAATGGTGGTGAGAAAGCTCTTGGAGTTCATTGGGGCGATAATTATCCCTAGTCTTGCGGTGTTTTAAGTCCTTGCGTTATTCCTTCGACCACTAGAAATGCCATCCTCTCTGGCTTGTTACATCAAGCGGTTGTGAAAGGAGAACGCTCTCAGATTGAGAACATTCTAAAAGCAATCCAGTTTTTCAATGATTAGCTGAATATAGCCCGCCGCTTCGGATTTGTGGGTGGGAATAATTGGCCCACGCCTACCGGATTATTCTTTACGGACGGAACATCGTAGGCATCCATGCGGCTTAACAAAAGCCGGGATATTTCTGGATTTCATTTCATCCAACATTGATCTACCGAGCAAAACTTTGGAGCGTCGTCCTTGAAAGCTTCCGTTTATATCGAAACGTCCGTTTTCAGCTATCTGACAGCGCGGCCAAGCAATGATTTGCGCGCCATGGCAAACCAGAGCGCGACATCGGATTGGTGGGAAACACAACGCCCGAATTACAGCGTTTTTGTATCCGAACTCGTCATATCCGAAGCCAGCAAGGGCCATCCAGAAGCGGCGCAGCGTCGGTTAGCGGTCATCGCCGACCTGCCACTACTCCAAATTTCTCCCGAAGTTCGGAGTTTGGCGCAGGCACTCATCCAAAATCATGCCCTGCCACCGAAAGCCGAGGCAGACGCTTACCATGTAGCTATTGCCGTCGTGAACGGTGCCGAGTATTTGCTGACATGGAATTGCACGCATATTGCCAACGCACACACGCGGCCTAAAATCGAAGCCACCTGCCGGGCGCTTGGCTACGAGCCGCCTGTCATCTGTACACCACTTGAGCTTACGGAGGGTTAAATCATGTGGAAAGATCCGATTGTTGCCGAAACCCGTGCTCTCCGAGATGAATATGCACGTCAGTTTAACTACGATGCGGACGCTATTTTTGAAGACCTTATAAAAAAGCAGGCCGCGCATCCGGAGCGTGTGGTTTCATTACCGCCTCGCAAACTCAAGATCATGGAGGATACCGGCATGAAATCTCATGCCTAACAAACTGTTGCAGCGGAAAACCCCGCTGTCTAGTTTCTCGTGAATTCGAGATTTCGTGGGGGTGGGGTTTCCGCTGAACGTGATCGTTAGGCATCACATAGAGAGCAGTTTCTGCGCATAAGCAAAGATTTTCCAACACGCAACAAAGGGGGTTACTTACCATGAAAAATATTGTTATCTGCTGTGATGGAACATGGAACACGCCGGACGATAAGGAACAAGGTGTTCCTGTTCCAACAAACGTCGTACAGATATATAACGCCGTTGCTGAGAAAGACAGTCAGGGCAGAAGACAGCACCGTTACTACCATCCTGGCGTTGGAACAGATGGTTCATGGTGGGATAAGGTGATAGGCGGGGGAACCGGAGCCGGTCTTAACAAAAACATCATGAGCGCTTACCGCGAACTATGTGAGTACTACGAAACGGATGATCGCATATTTCTGTTCGGTTTTAGCCGGGGTGCGTATACGGTGCGTAGTTTGGCTGGGTTAGTGACCTACGCTGGTCTGCTTGATTTGTCCGGTCTATCAGAGTCGGAGGTTTGGGATCGAATTGAGCGCGTCTTCAAAAAGGGGTATCGACGCAAAAGCGAAGACCGGGTGGTGTGGGACAAACTCGGTTGGAAATTCCGGAACAATGCCAATCAGCGGATACCGATCTGGTTCCTCGGCGTATGGGATACGGTCGGGGCATTAGGCGTACCAGATGACATGGGGCTGCTCAATCTTGTCGACAATCTGCATGATTACACTTTCCACGATACGATGTTGAGCCCGTCGGTGAAGACGGCTCGTCACGCGGTAGCGCTTGATGAAATGCGCGCCAGTTTTCAGCCAACGCTATGGACGACAAACAATGAGAATGCAAAACAAGTCTGGTTTCCCGGCGTGCATTCGGACGTCGGCGGCGGGTATCGTGAAGCGGGCCTGTCCCATGGCGCGCTCGACTGGATGGTAAAGGAGGCGACAAGTTGTGAACTGGCCTTCAATCCTGCTTTCCTTGTCCAGATTAAGCCCGATCATCACGATGTTCTGCACGACTCCTGCGCGGGCGTTTTTGCACTGCTGCCGACACAGCCACGCAGTGCGCCCGAACTGAGCAGCGGGGATATTCACTCTTCGGCCAAAGCGCGGCAGTCGAATCCTCCGATCCGCCAATGCCCGTATCGGCCCGCTAGCACCACCCCGATCAGCCTGGACATTTATGCCCTGCCGCCCTGGAATGCAACCGGGGTCTGGCTAAACGCTGGAACAAGCTATACTTTCACCGCAACGGGTGAATGGATGGACAGCTCGATCAAGTGCGGTTCGGCGGGGACGGATGACGGCAACTTCCAGTTCGGAGAAGTAGCTCAAATGGCCGGCACGCTCCTAGGCAAGATAGAAGAAGGTTTCAAGAAACTGTTCGGCAATAAATCCGCTGATTTTCGCTTTACAAGACGGCACGAAAACATGCCGTGGTTCAGCCTTGTCGGGGCCATTGCCAACGGTGGTGGCGTCGATGCAAGGGGACACACGGAACCGCATGAAACTTTCCTGATTGGGAGTGGTTGTACGTACACGCCCCACAAGTCCGGATACTTCTATGCCTACGCAAATGATGCCTGGAACTGCTACGGCAACAATCGAGGTCGAGTCAAACTCAGTATCGAGTAACCGATGACAGCGATCGTGAAGCCGAAATACCCAACCCATCAATCCACCGGACCTGCGCGAGGAGCCGCGCAGGCCGGTGATTTCAAACGTTGTCGCGTCCGCGACAACGGGGCGGCGGATTACGATCCGCTGGTTGCACGGTGTTTCGCGCCGCACAACCACGCGGATCAACCGGACTTCACCCGTCCAAAATTGCATTTTGTCCGGGCTCGCCGGTTATCCACCGCCCCGTTAAGTAGTGCGAGTGAAACAATGAATAAAATTGCCAAGATGCGGGCTGATCTGAAGAGACAAGCGAGTTTCGGGGCTGGGGGCCGGATACCGAGCAGTGGCAGAGCTAAGGAAAACAAACCGGCCGCTTGGAACGGCCGGTCGAGGTGAGTCATCAAGCGGGAATGGCTAAGCGCCCGGTGGATTGCTGGCCGGGCAGGTCTTGATGCCCAGCAAGGTATAGGCCGGGCACCAGTTCATCAGCGCGGTGGCGATGGGGACGATGCCGATCCAGCCCCACCAGCCGATGACTCCAAACAACGCCAGCACAATCAGCAGGGCGCCGACCGCGAGGCGGATGATTTTGTCGGTTGATCCAACATTTGGAACGATGTTCATTGCGGTTGCCCTCCGCTAGGTAGAAAGTAGGGTTATTATCCTCCCCACTTGACCCGCTGGGCTACCGAATTTTCAACGCCGATCATTCCTCGGGTCGGGTCATGACCACCTTCTGATAAAGTCCGCCGAAAAAGGTCTCCTTTTCGATCTTCAGCGACCGTCCCCGGTCGGGCAACCAATCCGCGATTTCCTTGCGCCACAGGTCCATGGCGAACGGTTCCAGCGTTTTGAGAATGACCGTCATCACGTAACGAAACGGATTGAGCCAATCCGGGCGATGATAATCCACGAAAACCACCTTGCCGCCGGGCTTGACCACCCGCAACGCCTGAGCGATGGTTTGCGCGCGCACGTCTTCCGGCTGCTCGTGCAGCAGGAAAAACAGGACGACGCAATCGTAGCTGGCGTCCGCGAACCGCAGATCGGTGGAATCCTGATGATGCAAACCAACGCGCGATGAATCCCCCAACTTTTCCTTCAGATTTTCCAACTGGACCTGAGCGACATCCACCACATCCAGTCGCCCCATCGGTTCCAACCGTTCGACCAGCCGCTCGGTGAAATTCCCATAGACGCACGCCACTTGGAGCACCGAGCCTGGAATGGAATGGCCGATTTCGTCTAGGGCCAGATCACGCAGTTGGGCGAAATTGCCCCACAAAATCAGATTGACCAGCCACTGCCGCTCGAAGATACGTACCGCGGCCGGGTGCAGGTAGGCCCACCAGTAGGTTTGCTGGAGATAGGCGGGGAGGGGAACCGACGTTGCGACATCGCCTCCCTCTCGACCAGCCTCGATTTGGACCGCGCCTTCGGCGGTGGTCAGCACGGACGGCAAATCCATGCCTTGATCCGACGACGGCGACTGAACCTGTGCGGCTGTGGGTCGAGCAGGTTGGGAACTCATTGCAAAAGCTTCCTTGGTACCTAGATCGAAAATCCCCTCTCTCCAAAAGGAGAGAGGAGAGGTGAAGGTGAAGAATGAAACAACCGGCGGGATCTGAAGGTTCTCCCTCAGATTCGCAGCAGGTAAACAATCGTCATGAGCGTGCCCAGACCCGCCATTCCATACACGACATAGGCAACCAGCGCATCGGCGCGGATGCCGAAGTCGTGAACGGTGACCCGCAGCCGGTGCGCGGCGTGCCACAGCGACACCAGGATCACGCCGAAGATGATCAGCTTGCCCAGCCAATTGGCGGCGAAGGCGTGCAAAGCCTCATAAGTGAACAAACTCGGCGAGAAACCCATCGCGGCGAACAACGTAAGCAGCACGAGCATCGGAGTCACGAACGCGGTGACCGTGCCGCCGGCGGCGAATAATCCCCAGAAAATCGGTTTGTTGGACTTGGCCATGATTAGATTCCCCAGATCAGAATGATCAGCGAGACCACCGCCCAGGCTCCGTAGTGGGCGCCAACGATGACATTGCCCGGCACGAACTCTTCGCCCCGCTGGATGGGCATGGCCTGTGGCGTCACGTTGAACCACGACATGCTGTGGTAAATCGTCGCGACCAGGACCGCCAGATTGAGCAACACGCCCAGCGGGCTGCGCAGCGCATGCAGAAACGACTGAAAGGCTTCGGGCCCTTTGGCCAGACTGCCCAGCGCGCAGATGAGCAGAAAGGTAAAGGCGAAGATGAAAATGCAGGTCACCTCGCGGGCCATATATCGCTTGTAGCGCGGCTGGCTGAGAAACCAAGTCGTTTTGGAAACTTCACGAATATAGGGTTTGCGGCTCATTTCTTCACCCATGGCATCAAGTGTTCTTTGTACCAGTCGATGGTGCTCGCGACCTTGACCTGTTGCAGCGCGCCGGCGGGATCGACATGCTTGGGGCAAACCTCGGAGCAGGCCCCCACGAACGAGCATTCCCACACGCCCTCGTCGGTGGCGATCACCTCCTGGCGCTGATCCCGACCGCCATCCCGCGAATCCTGGTTGTAGCGATGGGCCATGGAAATGGCCGCCGGGCCGAGAAACTCCGGCACCAGACCGTATTGCGGACACGCGGCGTAGCACAACATGCAGTTGATGCACAGCGTGTACTGCTTGTACTTCTTCAGTTCCGCCGGCGTCTGTTTGAACTCGCCGGCGCTGATCGGCTTGTCTTCCTTGGGAATCAGGTACGGCTTGACGCTGGCCAGCTTGGCGATGAAGTCCTCGACCACCGTGACCAAATCCCGTTCGATGGGGAAGTTCGCCAGCGGTTCGACCCGAATGTGGTCGCCGTACTCGTGGATGAACGCCTTGCAGCCCAGTTTGGGTTCGCCGTTGATCATGTAGCCGCAACTGCCGCAGACCGCCATGTGGCACGACCAGCGATAACTCAGGGTCGGGTCCAGGTTTTCCTTGACGTAGTTCAGCGCGTCCAGCACGACCCATTCGTTCACGCACGGCACGGTGTAGGTCTGAAACCGGGGCTGGCTATCGGTCTCCGGGTTGTAGCGGAGCACCTCCAGTTGGATTTGGCGTTCTTCGCTCATTTCTTGGCTCCTGAGTAATCACGGACACCGGGTTGCGACTTGGTGATGACGACATCGAGATAGTCGATGCGCGGCGGCTCCTTGGGATGATAGTGGGCCAGGGTGTGTTTGAGGAAGTTCTGGTCATCCCGCGCGGTGAAGTCGAGCCGCTGGTGCGCGCCGCGCGATTCCTTGCGATCCCGCGCGCCGACCGCCACCGCCTCGGCGCACTCAAGCATCGAACCCAGCTCCAGCGCCTGCATCAGATCGGTGTTGAACACCTTGCTCTTATCGGTCAGCGCCAGATTCGCGTAGCGTCCGCGCAATTCGGCGATTTTCTCACAAGCCCGTTGCAGTTCTTCGCCAGTGCGGTAAATGCCGGCGTTTTCTTCCATGGTGTGCATCATCTCCTTGCGCAACCCGGCGACGGTTTCCGTGCCCGCGCTCCGCTCGAACAGGGTGCGGATACGGTCCTCCGACGCCTTGGCCTGGGCCGACAACGCGGCGTCGTTGCTGGCGGACGAGCCGGACTGGAGATGTTCGATGGCGCTCAACGCCGCCCGTCGCCCGAACACCAGCAGTTCGGTCAGGGAATTGGAGCCCAACCGATTCGCGCCGTTGATGCTGACGCAGGCGCATTCGCCCGCCGCGAACAGGCCCGGCACCGGCGTCGCGGCCTTGATGTCGGTATGAATGCCGCCCATGCAGTAGTGCACCACCGGACGGATCGGGATCGGTTCCTTGACCGGGTCCATGCCCAGATAGCTGATGCACAGATCGCGCACCAGCGGCAGTCGCTCGTTGATCTTCTTTTCGCCCAGATGGCGCATGTCCAGCAACACACAGTCGCCCCAGGGGGTGGAAACCGTGTTGCCCTTGCGTTGCTCGTGCCAGAACGATTGGCTCAACCGGTCGCGCGGACCCAGTTCCATCGTCTTGAGCACGGGTTGACCCACCGGGGTTTCCGGCCCCATGCCGTAATCCTGCAAATAGCGGCGCCCATCCTTGTTGACCAGGATACCGCCCTCGCCGCGACAGCCTTCCGTCAGCAGAATACCGTTGTTCGGCAAGCCGGTGGGATGGTACTGAACGAACTCCATATCCTTGAGCGGCACCCCGGCGCGATAGGCCAGGGCCATGCCGTCGCCGGTCTTGATCGCGCCGTTGGTGGTGAACGGAAACATCTTGCCCGCCCCACCAGCGGCGATGATGACCGCGCCAGCCTGGAACTGCCTCATCTCGCCGCTGCGAATTTCCAGCGTGGTCAGACCCTGGCAACGGCCATCGTCCACCAGCAAATCAATGGCGTAATACTCATCGAAGCGCTGGATGCTCGGATACTTGAGCGAGGTCTGAAACAGGGTGTGGAGGATGTGGAAGCCAGATTTGTCGGCGGCGAACCAGGTGCGCTTGATCTTCATCCCACCGAACGGCCGCACCGCCACCGAGCCGTCCGGCTCGCGGCTCCAGGGACAGCCCCAATGCTCCAGTTGCAACAACTCCTTGGGCGCCTCGTTGATGAAGTATTCGACCGCGTTTTGGTCGCACAACCAGTCGCCGCCACCAACGGTGTCGTTGAAGTGCAGGTCAAGGCTATCGTCGGACTTGATGACGCCCGCAGCGCCGCCTTCGGCCGCACAAGTATGACTGCGCATCGGATAGACTTTTGAAATCAATGCGATGCGAAGCTTTGGGTCGGCTTCGGCAAGCGCGATGGCGGCGCGCAGTCCTGCCCCTCCCGCGCCCACGATGGCAACGTCTGTTTTGATGATCTCCATACTTCGGCTCCTCGGCGTGATGCCCGTCGGATGGTTGAGGATTGCGTGGGTAAAGGTTATCGGGTTGACGGATCAACGGGTTTCCAGCCCTTCGAGAATCAGGGGTGATCGATATCACCTGGATGGCTGGGAAGCGGTGGTCGGCTCGGATGGCGTGGCATGCGGTTAGGATTGGCGGAGTCGCGCGGTTTCGAGCAATCTGAAATGATAAAACTATAGGATATATTCAACGGATTATGGAAAATGTTCAACCCGGTTGAACCTGGGACCTTTGTCCCTTGGCGCGACACATTAAAAAACTGGATGACGATCATGGCGCAAGGAACCGGTTTTCATAAAGCTTTTAGGCATCCCGAATTGGTGGCCGATGAGATTCACTTGTGGTTGGCGACGCTGGATCAGCCACCGATACCGCTAGCCGCTCTGGCAACGATGTTGACGCTCGACGAGCGGGAGCGGGCGGCGCGTTTTCGTTTTCCCGAGCACCGGAATCGCTTTATCGCCGGACGCGGCTTGTTGCGGGAATTGCTGGGTCGTTATCTGGATCGACCGGCCGCGACGTTGCGCTTTGAGCCGGGCCCGCACGGCAAGCCGGTATTGGCCGGTGCGGACATTGGAGCCGAATTACATTTCAATCTTTCGCACAGTAGCGATCGGGCGCTCTACGCCGTGGCCCGCCGCGAGGTTGGCGTCGATTTGGAGCGTCTAGATCGCAACGTGAACCATGCCGCGATCATCGAAAGAGTGTGTACGCCGCGCGAGTGGGCGGCGTTCCAGGCGTTGCCCGCGGAACGGCTTCAGTCCGCGTTTTTCGCCTGCTGGACCCGCAAGGAAGCCATCGCCAAGGCGCTCGGCGGTGGCCTGGCCAGCGGCTTGCGAACCTTTGAGGTATGTTGCCGCGCGGAAGCTCATCCGGACGGGCGCGCGAGCGTGCGGGATGGACAAGGACGCGAATGGAGCGTACTGAACCTGGAGCCGGAATCCGGCTGGATCGGGGCGCTGGCGGCCATGGACGTGGATTGGCGGTGGCGGGGCTGGCGCTGGGCTTGATGGACCGCCCACTCCTTGTCATCTGTGATCTTCGGTCCGGGCAAACAACCGATCCGGCACAAACGTCGATTGGAAACCATCCGCGACCGGTGGCTGGCGCCCATGGGTTGCTCGAACAAACAGGATAGCGATACATGCAACCGAGTTTCTGGCACGAACGCTGGGCGCGGGCCGAGATCGGCTTTCACCAGCAGGACTTCAACGTTCATCTCCAACGGTTCTGGCCTCGTCTGGAATCGCGCGCCGGTCAGCGGGTGTTCGTCCCGCTGTGCGGCAAAAGCCTCGACCTGTTGTGGCTGGCGGGGGAAGGTCATCCCGTGACCGGCGTGGAACTCAGCCCGCTAGCGGTTCAAGCCTTTTTCGCCGAAAACGGGCTGTCGCCGCGCCACAGGCGGGACGGGATATTTGAGGTTTGGGAGGTCGACGAGGTCCGTATCCTGCTCGGCGATTTCTTCGCCCTGGAGCCACGCCATGTCGCCGATTGCGCCGGGGTTTACGACCGCGCTTCGCTGATCGCGCTGCCGCCGACGATGCGCGAGCGCTATGCCCGCCATCTCGACGCTATTTTGCCACCCGAAACGCGGATGCTGCTGGTCACCATGGAATACGACCAGTCGGTGTCGCCGGGACCACCGTTCGCGGTCGACGAGGCGGAGGTGCGAGCCCTGTACGAAGCGACGCACGAGGTGGAGTTGCTTTATACCCGCGATGCCCTGGCTGAGGAATCGCGCTGGCGAGAGCGAGGTTTGACCTGGTTACTGGAAAAAGTGTATCGGCTGACGCGCCGGCTGGACGCGCTACTGGCAACCGAGCGCTAAACCAGCCGAAATCCAGTATCTCCGGCCACTGCTTCTTGCCGTTGAACATGCCTAATCCAACGCTCTCCCAAAAATTGCCGCTGGTGCTTCTGCTCCGCATCCTTCTACCCTTTGCCAGCGGGTATTTTCTGTCTTATCTCTACCGTACCATCAACGCGGTGCTGTCACCCTATCTGGCGACGGAACTGCGGCTTGACGCCACCGACCTTGGCTTGTTGACCAGCGTCTATTTCCTGACCTTCGGCGCTTTCCAACTGCCGTTGGGCATGTTGTTGGATCGATTCGGACCACGGCGGGTGGAAGCGACGCTGCTGCTGTTCGCGGCGGCGGGAGCCGGTTTGTTTGCGCTCAGCCACAGCTTGACCGAACTGGCCATCGGCCGGGGTCTGATCGGATTGGGCGTGTCGGCTTGTCTAATGGCCAGCTTCAAGGCGTTCGTCCTGTGGTTTCCCGCCGCGCGCTTGCCCGCCGTCAATGGCTGGGTGATGGCGGCGGGGGGATTGGGCGCGCTGGCCGCCACCGCGCCGGTGGAAGCGATCCTGCCCCTGCTGGGCTGGCGGGGCGTCTTCGCCAGCCTGGCCGCCCTGACGGTCGCGGTCGCGGTCGCCCTGTGGCTCACCGTGCCGGAGCAGGGCCATCATGCGCCGACGAGCGGCTGGCACGAACAATGGCGCGGCGTGGCGGAGATTTTCAGCAGCCCGGTGTTCTGGCGGATCGCGCCGAGCAGCGCGGTGTCGCAGGCGGCGTTCATGGCGATTCTGGGGTTGTGGGCCGGTCCGTGGTTGCGCGACGTGGCCGGGTTGGACAAAGCCACCGCCGCCAATTACCTGTTCTGGGCGGCGGCGGCGATGGTGGCGGGATTCCTCGGCATGGGCCAGGTGACCTATCGCCTGTCACGGCGCGGCATTCCGCCGGTGGTGGTAGCGACGAGCGGCATGGCGCTGTTCATGCTGGTGCAACTGGCGTTGTTGCTGAAGCTGGAACCGCTATGGCCGCTGTGGGTGCTGTTCGGATTTCTAGGCACCGCCGGAACGCTGAACTACGCCATCCTGACCCAGGCGTTTCCACCGGCGCTGGCGGGCCGGGTGAACACTGCCCTGAATTTGCTGCTGTTCGCGGTGGCATTCACCGGCCAGTGGGGCATGGGCGCGATCATCAATCGCTGGCCGGCGGCGGGCGGGGGTTACGCGGAGCCCGGCTATCGACTGGCGTTTGGACTGGCGCTGGCCGGGCAGTTGCTGACGTGGTTGTGGCTGCTGCCCAGTTTGCGCCGACGATCCGCTTGATCCGGTCAGAGTTTCAGTCGTTTGAACAGCCGTTCCGGGATATGCAGGATCACCAGCATGATCCAGCGCCAGAACCAGGGTAGATAAACCTCGTCGCGGCCACGTTCGACGGCGGCGACAATGCCTTGGGCGATCCGGTCGGGTTGCGCCCACAACAGGCCCTTCTTCTCGAACGCGGCGGTCATCGGCGTGTCCACGAACCCCGGTTTGATGGTGATGACCTGAATGCCCTTCCCGCTCAGTCGGTTACGCAACCCTTGCAAGAACAGGCCGACCATGCCCTTGGCCGCGCCGTACACATAGTTGCTCTGCCGGCCTCGGTCGCCGGCCACCGAGCCGATGACGATCAAGGTTCCACGCCCGCGCCGCTCGAACGCATTGGCCAGCAGGGTCGCCAGGCTGATCACGCTCAGCGCGTTGGTGTGAATCGCCGCCAGGGTTTTCTCGACCGATTGCTGGCAGGCATTCTGGTCGGGCAGCGTCCCGTGGGCAATCAACACCACGTCGATGCCGCCGAGTACTTGTTCGGCCCGTTCCAGCAGGGCCGAGTGCCGGTCCAGTTGATCGAGGTCGATACTTTCCCGCGTGACCGGCTGGCCGGAGCGGATTTCCAGATCGCGGGCAATCGCGGCGAGTCGTTCGGCATGGCGCCCGACCAGGTGGAAACGGGCGCCGCCAGCGGCGAAACGGCGGGCGGTCGCTTCCGCGATAGCGGAAGTGGCGCCGATGATCAGGATGTTGCGCATGGTGTTACCTTGCAAAATTTCTCCCCCTGCTCCATGAGAAAGGAGTTAGGGGTGAGGGGATCAATCTTTCATCACCCGCCGCCAAAAGCTGGAGGAAAACCGGGGATCAACATAGCGGCTGAATTCCGTCCATTGCGGAAAATACTGGCGGAAACTGTCACCGCTCATCCGGGCATCCTTGGCCGGATAGACCGCGCCGCCGGCCTGTCGGGTCACCTCGTCGAGACTTTCCAGCAGCGCGAACGTCCTGGCCCCAAGATTGGGAAAATCCAGCGCCAGGGTGAAGCCGGGCCGGGGGAAGGACAGCAGGCCGCCCGAAGCCTGGTCGCCGAAGCGCTTGAGGACCGCCAGCATGGAACCCTGACCGCTGGCGGCGATGCGGGTCAGAACTTCCCGCAACGCTTCGCGGGCGACGGCGGGCGGCAGGACGCACTGGTATTGGAAAAAACCCCGTCGCCCGTACAACCGGTTCCATTCCCGCAGATTGTCCAGTGGGTAGAAGAACGGTGGATAAGGCGTCAGCCCGCGCGCCGGGCGGGGCAAATGGTAGTAAAGCCAATTGAACCCGCGCACGCTAAGGTTGTTGACCAGCGAAACCGGCGGTGCGAACGGCACGGTCAGCGCCCGACGTTCCGGCGGCGGCGATTTCATCAGCCCGGGTGGCGCGTGCATCCCCGCCATGTAAATCCCCCGGCCCAGCGCGCGGCCCCGGGCGGCGCAGTCGATCCAGGACACGGTATAGGGATAACGCGCCTCGTACTCAGCGTTGAGCGCCAGAAACTCGTCCAGGCTGGCGAAGCGCCGATTCTCGGCCACGATCCAGGGATTGGCGATGCGCTGCAACTGGATTTCCACCCAAGTGATCAAGCCGGTTAGCCCCAGGCCACCAACCGTCGCCCGAAACCAGTCGGCATTGCGCTCCGGCGTACAGATCAGGCGGCTGCCATCGGAACGTAGTAGTTCAAAGGCGCGAACGTGACCGCCGAAGCTGCCGGCGAGATGATGGTTCTTACCGTGGACATCGTTGGCGATGGCCCCGCCCAAGGTGACGAACTGGGTGCCGGGGGTGACCGGCGGGAACCAGCCCCGCGGCACGATCAGCGCCAGAATCTCCGAAAGCAGCACGCCAGCCTCCGCCCGCAGGATGCCAGTTGCCGGATCGAAAGCGATGAAGCGGTCCAATCCCCGCATGAGTAGCAGCGCGCCGCCGTTGTTGAGGCAGACATCGCCGTAACTGCGGCCGTTGCCAAACGGCAGACAGAACTGTGGTTCGGCTGGCAGGGTGGGCATTCGCGTATCGCGGCACGGCAAAAGGTGACGTGGTTGCGAAGATGGATAGCGGCCCCAACTACCCGGCGCGGTCATGGGCATAGCGGTGCTCACTTCGGCATCGCGCCCAGCAGGATGAGCGCGCAGGCCAACAGTATGTAGCGGCTATGGGTATCGGTCAGGGCGAAGATGATCGGATCGTCGTGCATCTCGCCGCGATGGGTAATCAACCAAACCCGGCTGATCCAATACAGCAACGTCGGGCAGAGCAGCCAGATCACCATCGGCTGGCCGTACAGCGTGCGGCTGGTTTCGCTGTTGATGTATAGCGCCAGCACCAACACCGCTAGATAGCCGGCGGCCCCACCCAGATTTTGCAGGAGGCCCAAATCGTCCACATGGTACCCCCGCCCACTCGCGCTCAGATCACCCTGCTCGTGCAGGGTCCATAGTTCGGCGTAACGCTTGACCAGGGCCAGGCTCAGGAACAGGAACATCGAGAACGCCAGCAGCCAGAACGAGGGTTCGATGTTCGCCGCCGCCGCGCCGGCGATGATCCGCAGCGTGTACAGCCCGGCCAATACGACGACGTCGAGCATCAAGGTACGTTTGAGCCGCAGCGAATAGGCGAGAGTGAAGAGGTAGTAGGTCGCCAGCACGACGCTGAACCAGGGCGGATTGAGGGACAGGCTCAGGCCAAAGGCCGCGATCAGCAATAGCGGGATAGCGGCGACGCCCTGGGCGATGGGAAGTTGGCCAGAAGCGAAGGGACGGCGACACTTGCGCGGATGGCGGCGGTCGGCGCTCAGATCCAGCAGATCGTTGAGCAGGTAGACGCTGGAGGCGCACAGCCCGAAACTGAGAAAGGCCAGCAGCGCCAAAGTCAATATGGCCGTCTGATTCCAGACGTGACCGGCGACCAGCGGCACGAAGATTAGCACGTTCTTGAGCCACTGATGCAGGCGCAGCGCCCTGCTCCATGGTCGCCATGCCGATCCGTCTAGCGTGAAAGCCCGCTCCACCTCGCAGAGGGCGCGGGCTTGGTCGACCAGTTGCGGCTTGGCGTTGACCACGATAGCGCGGCGGGCGTGGCGCCAGACGACTAGGTCCACGGCGGCGTTGCCGGCGTAGTCGAAGCCGCGCTCGCCGTAGCGTTCCACCAAAGTTTCGGCCTTGTACGGGCCGGCTAGATTGCGGTCGCCGTCGGTGGCCAGCACCGTGTCGAATAGGCCGAGATGCGCCGCGATCTCATCGGCGAATCGGCGATGCGAAGCGGTGACCAGCACCAGGGTTCGTCCTTGTTCCTTCTGTTTGCGGAGAAAGACCAGCAGTTCCCGATTGTAGGGCAGGGTGGCGATGTCCAGTTCCACCCGCGCAGCGATTTCCGCCTTGAGCCGGGACTTGCCCACCGCCAGCCAGCGCGGCCAGTGCCGCACCGAGAGCGGCGCCTGTTTGAGTTGAGCGAAAGCAGCTTCTAGCAGCAGGTCGGAATTCAGCAGGGTGCCGTCGAGGTCAATGCAGAGGGGCATGGATGTGCTCATTATTTAGGAGCGCCTCTAATGTAAAAACTTCTCTAAGATAAACTGATGAACAGGAAACGGTCTATCGATCTGTGCAGTACCTAGTGGGGATAATACTGAGAAAATAAGCAAAAATAAGAATAGCCGAGGTGGTATTATTGCCAGACAATTAGCTGAGAGGAACATTATCACGAGAAGGCTCATATTGGCTAACATGGCAAGCCATCGATAAAAATCAGAGGCAACAAAAATCGTGAATATAGGAAATATACAGAAAGATAAAATCAATATTTTTGTTTTATTCGTCAATACTTCGGACAGTTTCATGCAGCGATAGCCCCGTAGTTACAAAGAGTTACAAACAGGAGGTTGGATTTTATCAAGGTGAAGTCCAAACCTAACAGGGAAGAAAACCGTTCGAGTAAATGCTCGTTGAATTTGCGGATTTTCCAACTTGCAATGGAGATCGGAGATCGTCGCTCATCGGTGGTCTGTTGTCGGTCTTCCAGTTTGAGTAGATTTAAAGCCGTCATCGAGGCATTGAAGTGGAAATGAAGCGCTGGTTCGGATCGGGCCTGACTATCGCATAGGCCGGTATATTGTTTGGCGTCGCGGAACAGAAATTCAATTTGAAACCGGGCTTGGTAGTATTGATAAAGTTCCAGGGCCGACAACCCGGTATCGGTCGAAAACAGCAGGGCCGTTTGCCAGGCATGGCCGGCGGTTTTGATCAAATAGACGATGCGAAGATCGCGTTTGAAGGCCACGCTGTTGACGACCGCCGTATAGAGCTGAATCCCGTCCACCGGGCCGACGGCTTCGAAGCGGACCAGATCGGGGCGGAGGAAGCGGACCTTGCCATCGTACCCCTTACGACGCCCGCGGGGTTTTTGGGGTCCCTGATAGCGCCAGCGCAGGTGGGCATCCTCGCGCAACCGGCTGATCAACCGCAGGTCTAAATCACATACCCCATTGATAAATTTGAGTTTGCTGTAATAGCCATCGGCCAGTACGTAACGGACTTCCGCCGGCAAGGCCGCATGATCCTGGCGCAGGTGACGCAAATACCAATCCACTCGGGTTTCCTTCGGGTGATCGAGCTTTGGCGTTTGGCGGGTCGAAAGGTGGTGGGCGGTGTGATAATCCACATCGATCAGCGCCAGCGTGGAGATTTCCAAGCCTTTTTCCGCGCGCCGGTGCTGGCTGTGGTAAAAATAGTCCAGACCGTAAGTGTGTTGACCACTTTTCGGGCAGAAGCTGCAATCGGTGGCGACCGCCAGCCGACGGCCACGACCGAACAGACCCGATAAACTGAGCCGATTAAATTCGACAAAGTCGAATGACCGGCGAAACCACCGGCCATGGGTCTTTTCGCAGCCGTCGCTGTAGCGGCTTAAATTGCGAAAGTTGATTTTACCCGGCAAGTACATTAGGGTCGCGAACAGCATGATCAGAAATGTCCGTTGCGGCTTGGTGATACTGGACATTCGATCTAAAACGGTTTCTACTAGGGACATGAGAGTTCTCGGTTTCGGTTGGAAATGGCGTTCTTCGCAGACCCCATTTTATCATGCCGAGGACTCTCATCCGAATATCAATTAGTTGCAAAAACTGTCCGAACTATTGATTCGTAGTATTGCGTAAAAAATCGTAGCTGTAACCGCAAGCAGTACTGAGTAGATTAATGGAATTATAGCATAGTTAATTATTTATTATGCTTAGTACTGCGCTCACGCTTATATTATCTTCGATAGTAGAGGAAGTCTCATTGTATCCACTCCAAAGAGGGTGCTGAAATGCGGCGTTTTTTAAGCGATCAGACATTAAATATTCAAACTCGAAGCGATTAATATAATTTTTCCCAAAAAAAACCACGAGAATTATGAAAAAAATATAGGAATACTAGCAATTAAAATTCGAAAAATTATATTTTTATTTAAACTCCAACTGTGATTTAACTTATAGTATTGAATCAATAATATTGCAGGTAACATGAAAATAAAAAGCTCATGTACCAAAATACCAACACAGCAGAGTAGGGTAAAAATAGTCAATGGCCTTACAAACAGAATTAACAATGAAGCGATAATAAGTAACCATAGGTCTTGGGTGCCTGTATTATAGCCACTATGCAAGATCATAGCTGGCGAAAAAAAAATGACTGCGTATCCTATGCTATGCTCGAAAACTGGGTTTTTTAAGCAATACAGAGCAAGAATTATTGTTAGTGCAACTAATTCAAAAGAATATATTATTAATCCAAAAACATAGGGATCAGATATAATCTGATTGATTTTTGTGCTTGTCATAATAGTGCCGATTAAAGCTCTCCTTAAAAAACCAAAGTCAAAATAACTCACATAATATTGCCAAAGTCTACCAAACGATTGGATTCCAAAGTCGGTTACTATCCATCGGTTTAGGAATATCATCGATATCAATAATGACAATCCAGCAAAAACAAAAATAATCAATCTTCTGTGCTGTGCTGTGCTGTGCTGTGCTGTGCTGTGCTGTGCTGTTAGTCGGCATTGGTAAGCTCCAGAATTGTCAAGGCTAATACAGCATAAGATTTTTACTTGGCAAAGTTTTAGGAATACTCCAGTTTCAACACGAACAACTTCTCAATTCCATCAAACTGCGCCCGCGCGCCTGTTTCTCGCAGGACCATCGGCATTCCGCGCCCCAAGCCACCCATATAGCGCAAATTGTCGAGGTACTTGAGAACGAATAGATTGCGCGGAGCCAAGTTACCGTAGCGAATTTTCTCCAGATTCAAGGTATTCGGCAACTAACCGGGCGAACAAATTTCCACCCGGTTGCGGTAGACGCATTTCGGCGGAGTCGGTGATGCTGGCGAGCACGCCGTCGTCAGCCAAACCGATCAGGATGACGCCGCTCAGCGCATTGGCGAACGCAACCATTTCCCGCGCCAGCGATTCCGAGCGGACCTGTTCTTCCTTGAATTCCAGTGAATTGCTCTCCCCTTGGCCGATCGGTTCCAGCACGCGACCAGGGTTCACGGTGAATGAGTGGCTGCTGTTTAGCGAAAGGCACAGGCTCAGCACAGGAGCGTTATTTGGCAAAGGCTTTATCCAAAGTGGCGGCGGTCAATATCCGTTCGCTCTGCATCATCAGGGTGTCAAACCCAATAGGTCGCCTGGGTCATCACTTTCGATACTCCCTTCATCAGCGCGCGCACCGGGAACGGTAGGTGCGCAGCACCCGCCGCCATCGCGGTAGTGGCGTGGCGAGCTTCGTCTTCCCGCATCTGCTCCAAAATGGCCCGACTTGACTGGTCAGCGGACGGCAGGCGCTGCAGGTGATTGGTCAGGTGTTCGACCACTTGCCGTTCGGTCTCGGCGACGAAGCCCAGACTCCAGCGATCCCCAGCCGCGCCGGCTAGCGCGCCGATGGCGAAGGCGCCGGCGTAAAACAACGGATTCAACAGGCTAGGCTGGCTGTCCAGTTCCCGAAGACGCGCCTCGCACCAGGCCAGATGATCGTTCTCCTCGACGGTGGCCCGTTCCATCCGATCCCGCACTTCGGCCAGCCGCGCCGTCAACGCCTGACCTTGGTACAACGCCTGGGCGCAAACTTCGCCTGTGTGGTTGACTCGCATCAGCCGCGCCGCCTGTCTTTGTTCGGCCGGCGGCAATTCGGCCGGCGGCGTGGCGGCGGGACTGGGTCGACCAGTGGTTGTCGGGTGGCCGAACAGGGTGCGAACCGCCTGGTCCAGGTTGATCAACAGCACGTCAAGGGAGGTATAGTTACGAGTGGCCATCAGCGAACGCTCAAAACCGGGTTGAGGAGTGAAAGTGTCCTATTATCGCCATCATGTTTTCTTTTGCACCAACCTGCGGCCCGACGGTTCGCAGTGCTGCCAGCAGTGCGGTGCCCAGGAAGCCCGCGACTACGTCAAACAGCGGGTCAAGCAGATGGGATCGGCTATCCCGTATAAAGTGCGGATCAACACCGCCGGTTGCCTGGACCGCTGCGCCGAGGGGCCAGTCATCGTGATCTACCCCGAGGAGACTTGGTACACTTATGTGGATCGGACCGATCTCGATGAAATCATCGAGGAGCATCTGGTCCACGGTCGCCGGGTGGAGCGCTTGCGCATCTAGGGCGCGGCGTTGTTTCCGCCCCACGCGAGTTGCTAAAGGCTTGCGGCGCCAAAGCCGCTTGGCTAGAATGCTTGGCTTTCCAAGCGGACATGGCCTTTTCGGAGCCCGTCATTTAATGAAAACGTTCAGCGCCAAACCAGCCGAGGTCAAGCACGACTGGTATGTGATCGACGCCAAGGACCAAGTTCTGGGTCGGCTGTCGTCGGAAATCGCCCGCCGCTTGCGGGGCAAACACAAGCCCGAATATACACCGCACGTGGATACCGGCGATTACATCATCGTGGTCAACGCCGAGCAAGTGCGCGCAACCGGCCGTAAGAAGACCGACAAGTTCTATTATCGGACCACCGGCTACGTGGGCAACATCAAGTCCATTTCCATGGACAAACTGTTGCGGCAGGCCCCGGAGCGGATCATCGAAATCGCCGTCAAGGGCATGTTGCCCAAGAATCCATTGGGGCGGGCAATGTTCCGCAAGCTCAAGGTTTACGCGGGCGCCGAGCACCAGCACGCCGCGCAGCAACCCAAACCATTGCAACTGAATTTTTGACCGGCTGGCGCATTCACTGGAGTGGGATAGGCAAGCATGATCGATAACCAGCATTACGGAACGGGCCGGCGCAAGACCGCTGCGGCGCGGGTGTTCCTGCGACCCGGCACGGGCAGCATCCTCGTCAACCGGCGGCCTCTGAACGAATACTTTGGACGCGAAACCTCCTGCATGATGGTGAACCAAGCGCTGGAGGCCGTGGATCTCAAGGAAAAGTTCGACATTTACGTCACGGTCAAGGGCGGCGGCATCACCGGCCAGGCCGGCGCGATCCGCCACGGCATCACCCGCGCTTTGATCGAATACGACGAAAGTCTGCGCGTTCCCTTGCGCAAGGCCGGTTTCGTCACCCGCGACGCCCGCGAGGTGGAGCGCAAGAAGGTTGGTTTGCGCAAGGCCCGCCGCGCAACCCAATACTCCAAGCGCTAACGTTCTTTGGGGGATCGTCTAGCGGCAGGACTGTGGACTCTGACTCCACCAACCTAGGTTCGAATCCTAGTCCCCCAGCCAGACTAAAAGGGGTTGCCAACACGGCAACCCCTTTTTTCTTGCGCCGCGACTGGGTTCGCGTTACCCAGCGGGGTAAGCTCGTTTTCCGTCCGTCGGAGGCTCTTCATGCGCCCCTTCAACCCCGCCGGTCGCGTCCATCCATCCCAGCCTGATGGCGCATCCCAGAACACCGTGGGGTTCTTGCCCGACTTTTGCGACAGCCAAACAGTTTTTCTGGTCGTGCTGATCGTCGAACTGCTGGCCTTCGTGCTGGCGTTGGTCCAGGGTCGCACGCTGGAGCGGTTTTGGACCGAGCTGGCCCTGACGTCCCTGTTCATGCAATGGGTCGCGTTGGCGGTGTCTCTGGTGTTGTGCCATTGTCGTCGCTGGCTGGCCCGTTTACGCCCCCCCACGGTTACCCTGGTCGCCTTTGGCCTCGCCCAGTTGATCACGCTGGCTTGCTCCCTGACGGCGTTATGGCTGGACACTGACCCAAGCGGTCCTGACGCTTCGGCCATGCTGCCGGTCATCATCAGCGATCAGGCCATCAGTGGGATCATCACGCTGATGGCGTTGCGCTATTTCTACGTTCAAAGCCAGTGGAAACAGCAAGTCCAGGCCGAGGCGCGCGCGCGTTTGCAGGCCCTGCAAGCGCGAATTCACCCGCATTTCCTGTTCAATACCCTTAACACCATCGCCAGTCTGATCCGAGGCCGGCCCGACCAAGCCGAACAGGCGGTACTCGCCTTGGCCGAGCTACTCCGTTCCGCGCTGGCCCAGCGTGAGACCATCACCTTGGGCGAAGAACTGGAGCTGACCCGGGACTATCTGGCCATAGAAACCTTGCGCCTGGGTGATCGGTTGCGGGTGGACTGGCGGCTGGACCCCGATTTACCACTCGATTTGCCAACTCCCGCCCTGGTACTGCAACCACTGGTCGAAAACGCCATCCATCACGGCATTCAGCGCCTGCCGGAAGGTGGCGCCTTGACCGTCCAGATCGAACGGCGAACCCACGACCTGCGGATTACCGTCGCCAATCCTCGCCGACCGATCAGTGGTGACCCGCTTCGCGGCCCGGGCCAACACCTCGCTCAGGACAATATTCGGCAGCGGCTACAACTGGCCTACGCAACCCGTGATCCACTGCTGATCGTCGAGACGCCGGACCAGTACCAGGCCATCTTTATCCTCCCGCTGTCGAGCGGTTCGTTGACTGGTTAGAGGGTTCGAATTTCGCCGTGGAGCGCCTGCTACACTTGCGTCATGCACTCCCAGACTGGCTCTGATTCATGAAGGTGCTGATCGTCGACGACGAGCCCCCCGCCCGCGACCGGTTGCGTGAATTGCTCAACCGCCTGTCCGATTACGAACCCTGCGGCGAAGCGGGCAACGGTGCCGAAGCGCTGCGGTTGGCCGCTAGCCTTCAGCCCGACATCGTGCTGCTCGATATTCAGATGCCGGGTCTGGATGGGTTGGAAACCGCGCGCCGGCTGGCGGAATTGGCCCACCCTCCCGCCATCATTTTCGTCACGGCTTACGGTGATCATGCGCTGGCGGCATTCGATGCTCGCGCGGTTGCCTATCTGCTCAAGCCGGTGCGACTAGAACGGCTGGAACAGGCGCTGGTCAGCGCCAGCCGCCTGAATCGCGCGCAATTGGCCAGTCTGGCGGCGGAGCCGGTGGTCGCCGGCCGCGCTTACATCAGCGCGCGCCTTGGTCAGCGATTGGAGCGGATTCCACTGGCAGATGTGTTTTATTTTCAGGCCGATCAGAAGTACGTTACGGTCCGCTACCGCCAGGGATGCGTATTGATCGAGGAATCGTTGAAAGTCCTGGAGGCTGAGCTGGGCGCGCGGGTCATTCGGGTGCATCGCAATGCGTTGGCGATGGCTGCCCAGGTGGCGGGGCTGGAGAAAGCCTTGGACGGCGGTGTAAACCTGGTTTTTCATGGTATTTCCGACCGATTGGAGGTCAGTCGTCGTCATCTTCCGGCGATTCGTCAATTCGTCAAGGAATTCTGAACAACTCAAGCGGTGAACTTTGGCTGGCGAATTGAATCTTGTGCGTTTGGGCTTGGGTGGGCTATAGTCGCACTCCCTAAACGCGCCGGAATAGCTCAGTCGGTAGAGCAACTGATTCGTAATTAGTAGGTCGGAGGTTCGAATCCTCTTTCCGGCACCAGAAAAATAAAAGGCTTACCAAGTGACCGGTAAGCCTTTTTGCTTTGTGGCTAGCAGTATGGCTCGCAGAATTGAGGGTGCTAGCGCTGACAATGCGATTGCCCAAACCCAACCGTCCGTCGAACATAAGTATAAACCACTATAATGATTATGGTAGACCCTGGATACTGCCCCTGCCGTGGCGCTACCGAATCCGGTCCACTGCTTCCCGCTGCTCCCGCAACGCCCGCGCCAATTCCCACGGCTTCGAGCGGACTCCGCCCTTGTAGCCGCGCATGGCCGCTCGCGCCTTACCCTCTGGCGTCTTCGGGCCGGTTGCTCGTTCCCACGGTCGCCAGTTGTGAATGAGCACCGCTTGCCGCGCCCGCCGTTCCTGATTCCAGCCGCTCATCGGGTAGGACATCCAATAGTTGAGTTGGCGCTTTTTCGACTTCCCGCGCGCGTGAAACTGGCCTGGTCGGGGCGCCGTTATTAACTTGTTGCTGGTGGGCAATGTTCGCCTGCTTGGCGAAGATCACGAGCGGATTCTTGAGCGCCGCCAGCACTTCCAGCGTTCGGGCGCATTGCGCTTGTGCTTTCAAATGCGAATTAAGCGCTTTGTGGCAAGACATTCCGCACAACCATGGCAGCCGCCAGGCGCCCGAAGACATGGATGAGAAGACCCTGGGAAGAGCGCACCTTGCTGGCGATCTCGATGCCGGTTTTCTCCTCGATCCGATTGAAGATCGACTCGACGGGTTGGCGCACCCGCGAGACGGCGCGGGACAGCCAGGCGTCGGCGGCATCGAGATGCGCCTGGCCCTTCCGCTTCTTGACCGGCGCCATCACCGTGAACGGCAACCCATGCGCGCGTTTGAGGTATTCATACGCCTTGTCGGCGTAGAGTTCCTGGTGGGGCAGCGCGTGGGCGACCTGCTCCAGGGCCGGGGCATCGTTCAGTCCCGCCGGCGCGAGGCCGATAAAGCGCGGACTCGGCAACGTACCGGGTTGAAAGTCGCCGACCTAGTGGATTTTCACGCCGTGATAATACAAGTGCTTAGTCGGGCAGTAACCGCTGCTGGCCAACTCGGGGGCGACTTTGGCGTTGAAACGGCGCCCCTGCCGGGCGAGGATCACCGGCATGGAGTCACCAGCCCGGCGAACGACACCGTCTCCCCCGTCGCGCGGAACCGCTCCAACAGAGCCGGAAAACAGTCCGCGAGCCGGTTCAGGCGCTGTACGTGAACCCCGTAGCCGGGCAGCCGTGGAAATCCGTCCCGCCAATAGCGCCCGGCATGTCGGTGGATGTCCTTGATCTGCCGCTTCTGTTCCATGGCGACGGCGAACAGGTAAAGCGTGACGACCTTCTCGTTGGTGAAGTCCAGGTCGGCATAAGGCGCGTGGCGCTGGGCCCGCACCCAGCCCACCTCTTGCTAATGGGTACAAACCGCCAAGTAGAGGGTGATCAATTGCGCCCGCCAGTCCACCGTCGTATCTCGGTCAAATCGTTCGGGAACAGCTTCCCAGGATACGACTTCGGTCTGGCCTTTTGGAAAGCTCTAAATTCACATTAAATGACGCGGCTGGTCAAACAGGATAAGTAAGTGACGTAAGTCGTGGTGCCGGGAGAGAGACTCGAACTCTCACGGTATCGCTACCGGTGGATTTTGAGTCCACTGCGTCTACCATTCCGCCATCCCGGCAGGGGAGTGAGGGGAGTGATGCGTAAGTATAAGGATTTTGCGTCGCCGAGCAAGTCCGGCCAACAAGCGGAATGGACGCCTCCAACATCGAAGGCGCCTAAGCGTTTTTGGACAACCGCCGGTGCGTGATGACCTGCTGGCGTAAAATTCGCGCCACCTTCAACGATTAACATTTCTCGCTAGGTTTTATGCAAAATCGTAGCGTAACCCGCCTATTTTGCTACGGTTTCTGCGGGTTACGCTACGCTAACCCACCCTTAGTATCGTGTTTTTGTGGGGGTTGTTCATACTGGGACGGTCCCCCGAAAGACCGGATGCTGTACCCGCCCTGGAGCGTTCGATCTCGCCGCTCAGATTAAGAAAACTAAATATTTTTGAAACAAATACTCACTGGTTGATGTCATGGTTTTTTAAACCCGAGAGGCACTCTATCATCAGTAAGTCCATGTTTTTACAGGACACATTCCCGCATAGGCTCCAAATGCTCTTGCGAAAAATCGGACGGTCTCTTCGGCCCAACTGGGTCGTGAGTTTGCATTCACCAGGTCGATTGCGCAAGAAACCTTTCCGATGACACTCACGTTCAGAATCGACATGGCCAAGGCCAAGCTGGCCATGGCGTTACACCGGCCTGATGGCCGAATCCACAGCAAGTTCGTCGCCAACACCGACGCCGGCTTCGCCAAACTCCAAGCGTGGCTGATCCGCCAAAAGGAGGTCGGCGCGCACGTCTGCCTGGAAGCCACCAGCGCTATTGAGAAGCCGTGGCCGAAGCGCTAGCCGATGCCGGCTACCTGGCGAGCGGGGTCAATCCGGTCCAGATCAAGGCCTATGGCGCGGCTCGGCAGGCGCGCACCAAAACCGATGCGGTCGATGCCCGCTCGATTGCCGATTTTTGCGCCAGCCAATGCCCGCCCCAGTGGACGCCACCGCCGCCCGCTCGGCGCGGACCGCGCGTGCTGGTCGCCCGCCGCGACGCGTGGGTAGTTTTGCGCACCCACGAGTAAAACTAGCTTCCGGTCGCTCACGCCCGCGTGCGCCTCGGCATCAAGGCCCTCATCGCGCATCTGGATGCGGTCATGGCCGATCCTGACATCGAAACCCAACGCCGCCGGCTCGATTCCATCCCCGGCTTGGGGGATCAAACCCTCCCGGTCTTCCCGTCGTTCCATGGCGGTCCGAACCGGTTCGATAATGCTCGCCAAGCGGCGGTCTTCGCCGGCCTCGATGCGCAAATTCGTCCCTGTCGCGTTCAGCATCCTCAAGTCGGAACAGCCCTCCAATCCAGCTCTTCGTGATGTTTGACCGCTGATAACAGTATCTACAATTTTGTATAAAACCTATTGAGAAATGGTATAAGGTTTTGCCATGTGAAATTCACTGCGGTACATTTTCGCCGATGGCGTCACGATTTGCTGATGCCAGCATGGCGGCGGACGCGCCGAACGATGTCACCGCCACTTTGGCTTGGCTGCAATTTCGAGGAGGGAGTCGCGATGGCCGCTACCCATTCGCCCGCGCAGGCAACGTCTGCCTATCAGCCCGCCGCCGGCGAGGCCTATATGAGTGATGCGCAACTGGCTCACTTTCGCCAGTTGCTGCTAGAGTGGAAACAAAGTCTGCTCGACGAGGTGGGCCGCACGGTCAACCATATGCAGGACGAATCCACCACATTCCCTGACCCCAACGACCGCGCCACCCAGGAGGAAGAATTCAGTCTGGAACTGCGCACCCGCGACCGGGAACGCAAGCTGCTCAAGAAAATCAACGAATCCCTGACCCAAATCGACAGCGGCGACTACGGCTATTGCGAAGCCTGCGGCGTGGAGATTGGGTTACTGCGGATGCAGGCCCGTCCGACCGCCACGTTGTGCATCGACTGTAAGATGTTGGAAGAAATCCGCGAAAAACAGGGCGGCTGACCGCCGGGCCAAACGCGCGCCGCTACGCTCGCGCCATGGTGACGACCCGTGCCACCTCGGATCGCGTGCCGGATCGGCGTGTGGCGCGGGGTCGTTTCGCCCCCTCTCCCACCGGACCGTTGCATTTTGGCTCGCTGGTCGCCGCCCTCGGCAGTTTTTTAGAAGCGCGCCGGCACGGCGGCGAGTGGTTGGTGCGCATTGAGGATGTGGACATGCCGCGCACCGCGCCGGGGGCGACGACGGCGATCTTGCGCGCGCTGGAGTGGTACGGGTTGCACTGGGATGGGCCGGTGGTCCATCAAAGCCAGTGCGCCGTCCATTACCAGGCGGCGCTGAAGTTGTTACTCGACGCTGGATGGGTCTATCCCTGTACCTGCAGCCGGCAAACGCTGGCCGGCTGTTCGCGTGGGCGGGATGGCGCGCCCATCTATCCGGGAACCTGCCGCAGCGGTCCTCATCGGCTGGGCCGCCCCCCCGCGCTACGGCTGCGGGTAACCAACGCATCGCTGACCTTTCAAGACGCCATTCAGGGTGAATACCGTCAGCAACTGGAGCGCGATGTGGGTGATTTCGTCCTCCGCCGCGCCGATGGCGTGTTCGCCTATCAACTGGCGGTGGTGGTGGACGACGCCGCGCAGGGCGTTACCCATGTCGTTCGCGGCGCCGACCTGCTCGATTCGACGCCCCGGCAGATTTATCTGCAACGTCTGCTGGGATTGTCCACACCCGACTACGCCCATCTGCCCGTGGTGGTGGACGCCCGCGGCGACAAGCTGAGCAAGCAAACCGGCGCCCCGCCGCTGGACGAGCGCCGGGTAGGTCCTACCCTGACGGCCGCACTGCGGTTTCTGGGCCAGCGCCCCCCGCCGGAACTGGCGACCGAACCGGTGGCGACGATCATCGCCTGGGCCGTGGCGCACTGGGACTTGACCTTGGTCGGCGCGCGCATCCGATCCGACCCATCCAACACGCCAACAAATTGACTGAAATCGCCCAATCGCTAGACTAGACTTATAAAAATCCAAGCCGGTCATGAGCGTTGGTAAGCGCTTTCACCCGGACGCAGATACCACAAACCCACCCCTCACCAAAGGAGAGATACAGTAATGTCCGAAGGCAAGCTTTATCCTGTACCTGCCGAAGTGGCCGCTCACGCCTGGATCAACAACGATCAATATCTGGAAATGTACCAGCGTTCCGTCGATGACCCGGAAGGCTTCTGGGCGGAGCAGGCCAACCGATTCGTCACCTGGTTCAAGCCCTGGAACAAGGTGCTGGACTGGGATTTCACCAAGGGTCATATCCGCTGGTTCGAGGGCGCCCAGCTCAATGTCAGCTACAACTGCCTGGACCGCCATCTGGCGACGCGCAGCGACCAGGTCGCCATCATCTGGGAAGGCGACAACCCCAAGGAAGACAGGAAAATCACTTACAAGGAACTGCACGAGGACGTGTGCAAGTTCGCCAACGCCCTGAAGGGTATTGGCGTCAAGAAGGGCGACCGGGTCTGCATCTATATGCCGATGATCCCCGAAACCGCGGTGGTCATGCTGGCCTGTACCCGGGTCGGCGCCATCCATTCCATCGTGTTCGGCGGTTTCTCGCCAGATTCGCTCAAGGATCGCATCCTTGACGCCACCTGCTCGGTGGTCGTCACCTCCGACGAGGGCTTGCGCGGCGGGCGCAAGGTGCCGATGAAGGCCAACGCCGACAAGGCGCTGCAAAGCACCCCAAGTGTGCAGAAGATGGTGGTGGTCAAGCGTACCGGCGGCAACGTCGCCTGGACCGAGGGCCGCGATATCTGGTATCACGACCTGATGGCGAACGCCAGCGCCGACTGTCCGCCGGAACCCATGGACGCCGAGGACCCGCTGTTCATCCTCTACACCTCCGGCTCCACCGGCAAACCCAAGGGCGTGCTGCACACCACTGGCGGCTATCTGCTGCACACGGCCATCACCCACAAATACATCTTCGACTATCACGACGGCGATATCTACTGGTGTACCGCCGACGTGGGTTGGGTCACCGGCCATTCCTACATCGTCTACGGTCCGCTAGCCAATGGTGCGACCTCGATCATGTTCGAAGGCATCCCAACCTACCCGGACGCTGGCCGGTTCTGGCAGGTGGTCGACAAGCACCAAGTCAACATCTTCTATACCGCTCCGACCGCGATCCGCTCGCTGATGCGCGAGGGTGAGGCGCCGGTCAAGGCCACCTCACGCAAGAGCCTGCGGTTGCTGGGTTCGGTGGGCGAGCCGATCAATCCCGAAGCCTGGGAGTGGTATTATCACAATGTCGGCGACGACCGCTGCCCGATCGTGGATACCTGGTGGCAGACTGAAACCGGCGGCATCCTGATCACCCCCCTACCTGGCGCCACGGCTCTAAAGCCCGGTTCCGCCACCCGGCCGTTCTTCGGCGTGTGCCCCGCGCTGGTGGACGCCGAGGGCCAGTTCCTGGAAGGCGCCACCGATGGCAACCTGGTCATCACCCGGCCCTGGCCCGGCATCATGCGCACCGTGTACGGCGATCACCAGCGGTTCATCGACACCTACTTCTCCATGTACAAGGGCCTGTATTTCACCGGCGATGGCGCGCGCCGCGACGCCGACGGCTACTACTGGATCACCGGGCGGGTGGACGATGTCATCAACGTCTCCGGGCACCGCATGGGCACCGCCGAGGTCGAATCGGCCTTGGTGCTGCATCCGGCGGTCGCCGAAGCCGCCGTGGTCGGCTTCCCGCACGACATCAAGGGCCAGGGCATCTACGCCTATGTGACCCTGAAGGTCGGCGTCGAACCGACCGAGGCGCTCCGCAAGGAGCTGATCGCCCACGTCCGCAAGGAAATCGGGCCAATCGCTAGTCCGGACGTGCTGCAATGGGCGCCCGGTCTGCCCAAGACCCGTTCCGGCAAGATCATGCGTCGTATCCTGCGCAAGATCGCCGCCAACGAAGTAGATCAACTGGGCGATACCTCGACCCTGGCCGATCCGAACGTGGTCACTGACCTGGTCGACAACCGCGCGGTCAGGTAGAAGTTCGGTTCCAACACAACGACGAGTTTCAACCCTGAACCCGGCCCTGCTCGAAGTGGCCGGGTTTTTTCATGGCTTGGCACCGGGCCAGCGCACGCCGGTCTCGTCGATCCAGGCGCTTACCAGTTGCGCTGGCGTAATATCGAAGTAAATATTCCTGATCATCACGCCAGACCAATCTGGCATCCCCAGTTCCGTCGGCGCCATTTCCTCCAATTCCGGCGCGGGCTCGTTTGGTGCGCGCCACTTAAAGCTTTCGCAGCAGACATGGAACGGCACGCCCCGATCGCGCGCCACCAGGGCCAGCGGGTAGGTGCCCGCCTTGTTGACGACCGTTCCATCGGCCAGCACGCTGTCGGCGCCCACCAGCACGGCGTCGGCCTGGGCGACGAACAACCCCATCTGCGCGTCGGTGATGTAGGTGGTAGGCACCCGCCAAGCGGAAAACCGCTCCGCCAGTTGGCGTCCTTCACCCAGCGGTCGCGATTCGGTGACGATCATCCGCAAGCCGTCGTCCTTGAGTAGCCGGCACGTCTCCGCCACCGTCGAACTAAGGCTGTGGGTCATCACCGTCCGGCCTGGACCGAGCAACTTGGCGGCGTGAACGGCGCATTCGGTCACCGCCCGCCGCGAGGCGGCGATCAGTGCCTCCGCCCGCTCGGCGGCCAGTTCGCGGGCGCTGACCAGATCCGCGCCAGCCAGCGGCATCGAACTTTCCCGCCAGCGCCGTAATAGATTTCGGATCGGCGCCATGCTGGGCCGGGCCATGCTCAGATCGTCGGTCAAGGCCAACAGATACGTCCGCAACTCCAAAGCATCCATCGTCGGCAGCGTCCGCGCCGCTTCCGCCAGCAGTTCCAGGGCGCGACGAGCCAGCTCGCTGGCCCCGCGCCTGCGATCATTGCGAATTTCCGCAACCCAAAGGTTGAATTGTGCGAGGCTCATTGTCCAAAATTCACCCAAAATAACCAGAAACAAGCTGGTATCCCCACCAGCAATCCCGTCCACCCCACTCAATTGAGGAGACTGGCCATGAGCGATGTTGATCCCATTATCGGCAATTGGTATCGCAACCAGGAAACAGGCAACGATTTTGAGGTTGTCGCATTGGATGAAGATGCCCAGACCATCGAAATCCAGTACTTTGACGGTGAACTGGAGGAATTGGATCTGGACACTTGGTACGAATTGGCGATTGACGCCATCGAGGCTCCGGAAGATTGGTCCGGCCCCTTTGACGAAATGGATATGGATGATCTGGGTTACGACGAAGGCAAGGATGAGGACGAGGACACCGATGGCGGCGAGGACGAACTCAGCGACGAGGACGATCTGCTGGCCGATCGCGACGAGGATTGAGCGCCGATCCCGGCCGGCCCGGGACCCCGGCGATTGTCCACGCCGTCCTGGCCTCAAGCCAAGAGCGTGGTCTATGCTTGGACGAAATGGGGTTGCCCTCCGTCCGATCCTGAGGCTCAAGCAATGAACTGGATTATCTCTTCGACGCTACCCATCCGCGCTGGCGGATGGAGTCCCAGTGTATTGATGGTTGGGGACGAGAAGATTCGCATCGCCAAAATCCTGGAGAGGCCGACATGAACGCGCTCAATAAAGTGCTGCAACCGGTCGGGCGGGCGCATCCGCGACTGCCATGACGGACAAGCGCGACTATCTAGCCGCATTGGGCATTCCGCTATGGCTCCCGCGCCGGTCGCTGGCCGATTGGCCGCAAGCCGTGGACTCTCCACGGTCGGGAACGGAGCCGGCAACGAGGATTGCGGCGGCGGACGCGGGGACCGAAGGATTCCTCACCGACAACCACGCTCCAGCCATGGCTGAAGACCGAGAACGAGAGGATGAAATCGCCACTGAGCCTTCCATCACCGCGCCCCGTTGCCGGGTGGCGACCATCGCCGACATGGGTTGGGAGGATCTGGCGGCGGCGGTGCGCGAATGCACCGCCTGCGGATTGTGCGCCACCCGCACCCAAACGGTGTTCGGCGTCGGCAACCGCCAGGCGGACTGGTTGGTGATCGGCGAAGCGCCCGGCGCGGACGAAGACCGGCAGGGCGAACCGTTCGTCGGGCGGGCCGGCAAGCTGCTGAATCCGATGCTGCTGGCCGTCGGCCTGAAACGCGAGCAGGTCTACATCGCCAATGTTTTGAAATGCCGCCCGCCGGAGAATCGCGACCCGACCCCAGATGAAGCCGCGCAATGCCGGCCGTTCCTGAACCGGCAAATCGCGCTGCTCCGGCCGCGCCTCATTCTCGCCGTGGGCCGTATTGCCGCCCAGAGTTTGCTGGCGACCGATACCCCCATCGGCAAGTTGCGTGGCCAAGTGCATCGCCTGGGACCGGCCCGCGTTCCGCTGGTGGTCACCTACCACCCCGCCTACCTGCTGCGCTCACCGCGCGAGAAACGCAAGGCCTGGGATGACTTGCGGTTGGCGCGGCGAGCGTTGACCACCGAACCCCCCGCGCTGGTCCAGAGCACCGTTGAGCCATGAATGCCCCGCGGGAACTCGGCACCGGCCGGTTTCGCCCGATGCTCTATGCCGATTTGAAGGAAATCCTTGCCATCGAACGGCGGGCTTATGACTTCGCCTGGACCAATGGCATCCTGCGCGACTGCCTTCGGGCCGGCTATCACTGCCGGGTGTTGGAAACGCCACACGGCTTCATCCAAGCCTACGCAGTCATGTCGACGGCGGTTGGCGAGGCTCACATCCTCAACTTCTGCGTGCGCCCGGAATTGCAAGGGCGCGGCTTGGCGCGACGGATGCTTGATCACCTGCTGGACTGGGCGCGCTTGGAACAGGTCCGGACGGTCTTTCTTGAAGTTCGCCTTTCCAATACCCGCGCCGCGCGGCTTTACGCCTCGGCTGGATTTTGCGAGGTCGGCCTGCGGCCTGGTTACTATCCATCGACCAGCGGGCGGGAAGACGCGCTGGTGATGGCCAAGGAGCTGTAAACCATGTCCGGCTACCTCACGCTCAGATACCTACATCTGACCGCCGTGATTCTCAGTTTCGCCCTGTTCGCGCTGCGCGGGCTGTGGATGCTGGCGGACTCTCCCCGGCTCCAGCGGCGCTGGGTCCGGATCGCGCCGCATCTGATCGATACCGTGCTGCTGGTCAGCGCCATCGGCCTGACCCTGATCCTCCGGCAATACCCGTTCGTCGATGGCTGGCTTACCGCCAAGGTGCTGGCCCTGATCCTCTATATCCTTCTCGGCGGCATCGCCCTCCGGCGCGGTCCGACCCGAACGATCCGCGCCAGCGCCTGGATCGCGGCCCTGGCGACGTTCGGTTACATCGTCAGCGTCGCTCGGACTCGTCAGCCGCTCGGTTTTTTGGTGGGGTGGTGAAACCGCGCCGCCGGCCGCGCCATCGAAAATGCCGCTTCAAAGGCGGCGTTCCAGTGCGGCTCCAGGCCCGCGCGACGATTACCCAAACAACAGATCCAGCAGATTTCGCCGGGCCGCCTGGTCGGCCTGACGATAGTTGTCGGCATTCCATTTGGCCAGCGCCCAGCCGTCGTCCAGCATTCGGTGACCGACGAAGCTCAGCACGGCGAACTGACCATCCGTAAACTCGTGTAGGCTATGCGGATCGGTCACCTTGAGCGCCACCTTGCACTGAGCGACGCCTAGATCGACATGCGCCTTCAGGCTATCCATCCACAACGTGGTCCATTGTTCGACCCGCCCGATCACAAACTGATTGGTCCGCTGCAACGGCGCGGCCCACTGATTCAGCAACGCAGGCATCTGATACATGGCATTTTCCCCATTGGATATTGTAAACAATCGCAGTATAGCAAAGAATGTTGCATTGCGACATAAAACCTCGGGTAACCCGAGCGGCGATAAACCCGAAGATTCCTGTGTCCAATGATATACTCAAAACCCGTGGCTCGACCGGCGCTCGCCCTGTCTCGCCACGCCAATTTTGCGCAACTTCAGGGACAACCATCATGCCCATCGGTACCACCATCACTGAATTCATCATCGAAGAACAACGGCAAATCAAGGGGGTTTCGGGCGATTTCACCGCGCTGATCAACGACGTCGTCATCGCCTGCAAGGCGATATCCAGCGCTGTGCGCTATGGCAGCCTGGTGGGCGTTCTAGGTACCGCCGACACCGAGAACATCCAGGGCGAGACCCAGAAGAAGCTGGATGTGATTTCCAACAATCTGTTCATCAAGCGCAACGAATGGGCCGGTCACGTCGCCGCCATGGCTTCCGAGGAGATGAATGACGTCTACCACCTGCCGACCCAGTATCCGCGTGGCAAGTACCTCCTGGTATTCGATCCGCTGGATGGATCTTCCAACACCGACGTCAACGGCGTGGTGGGCACTATTTTCTCGATCATGCGCCGCCCCGAGGGCGCGACCGGCGAGCCGACCGAGGACGACTTTCTGCAACCCGGTACCCGTCAGGTCTGCGCTGGCTACGCCTTGTACGGACCGTCCTCAATGATGATCCTCACCACCGGTCATGGGGTCAACGGCTTCACTCTGGATCAGCGCATTGGCGAATTCATCCTGACCAACCCCAACATGAAGGTTCCCGAGGACGCCCAGGAATTCTCCATCAATGCCTCCTACATGCGATTCTGGGATCCGCCGGTGCGCCGTTACATCGACGAGTGCGTGGCCGGCAAGGAAGGCCCTCGCCGCAAGGACTTCAACATGCGTTGGGCTGGAGCGATGATCGCCGACGTGCATCGGATACTGTGCCAGGGCGGCGTGTTTCTGTATCCCATCGATCGCAAGCTGCGCGCCAAGAACCAGGAGGGCAAATTGCGCTTGTTATACGAAGCCAATCCGATGGGCTTCATCGTCGAACAGGCCGGCGGCCTGGCCACCACCGGCACCCAGCGGATCATGGAACTGCAGCCCACCGATCTTCACCAGCGCTGTCCGGTAATCCTGGGGTCGAGGAACGAGGTCGAGCGGATCATTTCCTACCACCTCGAAGCCCAGTAATCTGGCTGGTGGTTCCACGCTAGCCGTCGGCGGCCAGCGCCGACGGTTTGGAACCAAGCCACCGTGCTAGAAAAATCATGGAGCGCGAGCACGATTCCAACGGCGCGCTCCATATTTTTCCCCAACGCTTGCTAGTATGTTATTCATCGACCTGTCAAGTGTCAGTCCAGGGCGCCGACTCCCGCCCCTCTCCGACCGTTGGAACCGCGAGAAGACCGTTTACCATGGAATCGAATACATCTCCCCCGGAAATGCTTGCTGGCAAACTCAAGCGCGTTGAGGATCTCGCCGAGAAACTGGTCTACATCAAGTGGAGCCGGGAGTTTTTCGTCTTGCTGCAGCGCGCGGCGCAGGAGGTATTGACGCTGGCGCAGCCGCGACCCGATTGCCACAAGATCGCGGTGCTGGCCGAACGGCTGTGGCAACAGATCGGCGAGTGCCTGGAACAAGGCGAACTGCCCCGCGGCGAGGAGCGGGAACGCTTGATCGCCGTGGCGGACGCGCTCTGTCGCGCAAGGCCCGGTTCCGACCACAGCTCCCGCAAGACCGCGCCGGGCCACCCGCCGCTTGACGAAGCCCGTACCGTGCCGCTGTTTTCGCGTTGGGAAAAAGATGAGCGGTCGAAACCCAGGGTCGCTGGGTCAGCCGAGCCCGAAACACCGCCACTGTGGCTAGTGGCGCCGGAATCAGCCAACGACTTGGCACGCAAGCTTGAACAGCGAGGTGGCTATCGGGTGCAACGTCTTGTCAATCTAACCGAGGCGCAGGCTCTGCTAAATCAACCCCGGCAACCGGCGGCTCTGCTGATCGATCTGGACCACGCCGCTGACAGTCAGACGACCTTGCAGCAGGTTGCCAACCTGCGTCAAATCCTACCCGCGGAAATCCCCCTGTTCTTCCTGGCCGACCGTGGCGACATCACCGCCCGAATCGATGCGGTGGAAGCTGGCGGGACGGGCTACTTCCTCAAACCGGTCGATTTGCCGCTGTTGTTGGAATCGCTGGACGAGTGCATCTACAAGCCACTCCACCATCGTATCCTGATCGTGGATGACACCCTACCCTCGGCGCGCGAGATTGCCCGTTGGCTGGACAGTCGCGGGATGATGACGCAGGTGTTAGCCCAACCCTTGCAAATCCTGCAAGTGCTGGCCAATTTCCAACCCAGCCTGTTGGTCATGAGCCTGGACTTGAAGGACATCGGTGGGCTGGCGTTGGCCCAATCCATCCATCAGCACGAATCCTTTCGGGAATTGCCCATGCTGCTGCTGTCGGCGCAAGCCGACATGGGCTCGCGGTTGGCCACGACCGGCCTAAGCGGCGAGGCGCTGCTGAGCAAACCCCTGAATCCGGAATCGCTGGTCGCCACCATCGCCAAGCGGTTGCGACAGGGACAAGGGCTGTATCGCAAGCTCAGCCAGCTCAGCAATCGGGACACCGTCAGTGGTTTGTACAACCGCCCCTACTTTCTCACCCACCTGGAGCGGGCGTTGGTCGCCGCCGCCGCCAATACCCAGCCGGTGGCGATCATGCTGATCGCGCTGGACAATCTGCACGTCGTGGAAAACCAGGACGTGGCCGCGGCCGACGAGTTGATCGAACAAGCCGCCCAGCGCCTGAAAATCGCCCTGGGTCCGGATCCGATCGCCGCCCGGTTTGGCGACGCCATTTTCATGGTGTTACTGGGCTTTACCACCCAGGAGGCGCTGCTGGCCACGGCGCGCGTGGTGCAGACAAGCCTGGAAACCGACGCGTACCGACTGGCCAGCGGCGATGCCCGCTTGCGAACCAGCATCGGCATCAGTATCGCCAGTCCTAAACTGCGCGAGGCCGCCACCCTGATCCAGCAAGCCGACTTGGCCAGCGGCATGGCGCGGGACAGTAAAGACGCCCGGATTCATGTTCATCACGGCCAGAGCGCTGAACAGGACGCGGACCACTCGCGGCAACGGCGGCTGATGGAAGAAATCCGCGAAGCCGTGCAGCAACAGCGGATGAACCTGCTCTTTCAGCCTATCGTCAGTCTGCGCGGCGATACCACCGAACGCTACGAGGTTTTACTGCGGATGCGCAACCGGGAGGGCTGGGAACTATTACCGGAAACCGTATTCGCTCTGGTCAAGCGGCACCGGATCGGCATGGTGCTCGATCGCTGGGTCATCGCGCATTCCATCCGGGTGCTGCGCGAGCGGCAAGCACGGGGGCAGTCGGTGAGCCTGTTCATCAATATCTCGCCCACCATCTTGCAGGACGAGGAACTACTGAATTGGTTGCAAGGTGGCTTGAGCAAGACTGGGGTATCGGCCGCCAGTTTGGTGTTCGAAATGACGGAAATGGCCGCCGAATTGAACAAGCAGGCGCTGGAACCATTCCTGCGGGGACTCAAAAAACTGGGCTGTGGCCTTTCCCTGGATCATTTCAGTGGCCACGAACGCGCCCAGGCGCTGGCCCAACTCGTACAGGCGAATTACGTCAAGCTGGATGGCCGCTTCGCCCAGAATCTGCTCAACGACAAGGACCGCCAGCAACACCTTAATCAGTTGGTTCGCACGCTGGCCGCCGTGGGCATAACCACCATCGTCACTGGCATCGAGGACGCCATGATCTTGCCAACGCTATGGTCCTGCGGTATCGACTACGTCCAGGGATTCTTCCTGCAGCGCCCGCACACCGACATGAGCTACGACTTCGAAAGCATGGTGTTGTGAGCGGAATGTGGATTGATCGAGCCACGGGTTTGCTTGACGCGGCGCGATGGCGACCCTCGCCCAACCACGACGAGCGGCCGGACGGGGCGGTGGTGGATCTCATCGTCGTTCATGGCATCAGCCTGCCGCCCGGCGAATTCGGCGGACCCTGGATCGACGCACTATTCACCAACACCCTCGATCCGAACGCCCACCCCTATTTCCGAGCCATCGCTGAGTTGCGGGTGTCAGCGCATCTGCTGATTCACCGCGATGGCGATCTGGCGCAGTATGTACCGTTCCAGCGCCGGGCCTGGCATGCCGGCGCGTCAACTTTCGCCGGCCGCTCCCGTTGCAACGATTTCAGCATCGGCATCGAGCTGGAAGGCACCGACCATATTCCTTACGACGACCGCCAATATGCGCGGCTGACCGCGGTCATCGCCGCGCTGCGAACGATCTATCCCACCCTGACGCCCGGTCGGCTGGTCGGTCATGCCGACATCGCGCCAGGCCGCAAAACCGATCCAGGACCGGCGTTCGACTGGGCGCGGCTGCGTCGGCTGCTGGGCGACGCGGGCTGACCGTCCCCTGTTCCGTTCGATGGAAAGCCACCCGACTGGCGCTGTGAAACCCCACTGGCGGTCTCGAACCGCGCTCGGATCATTTCCACCCGCTCGCGATTGACGCCAAAATCGTAATAACCGGTCCGGGATGCCGAACGCACCTGGACGATGCCAGGCGGGCCGAACAGAAACTCTATGTCGTCCACGAAGCCAAACATCGCCGAACGAAATTCGACGTGAAAATAATCGGCGTCGGTCCGGATGACTCGCGCCCGATCCATGCCATTCAAAACCTCCAATAATCTTGCCCGTTCCCTTTCCTTTTCTCCACGATAGCGCAACGGTTCGATGCGTTGATCGGCGGCGTCCGCTTGCGACGAAACGCAATTCGGCGAGGCGGGACACGGCGCCAGCCGGCCCTCGGTCACGCCCGGATTCACTGGTGGTCGCCCGCCCGAACAGCCGCTTATCTTTAGAGCGACCATGATCGCCAATCCGCCAGCCCACCACATTCTCCGCATGGCCCATTCCTCGCTGAATCGTCGGGTTCCACCGCCACCGCTCGCCTACCCTCTTGGCAAACGCCGCGTTTGGAATTATTCTACCCATAAATAGAACTAATCTAGTACTGATTAGGCTTAATTATGTGGAGCGTTCATGATTCGTATCACTCGGGAAGCCGACTACGGCATCTTGCTGATGACCAATTTGACGCGGGCCGAAGGTCAGCCGCGCAGCGCCGCTGCCCTAGCGCGACAGAGCCACCTGCCGCTGCCGATGGTCAGCAAGATACTCAAGACCCTGGCGCGGGCCAGCCTCTTGACCTCGCAGCGCGGCGTACAAGGCGGCTATAGCCTGGCCCGACCGCCGGTGGAAATTTCCGCCGCCGACATCATCGGCGCACTGGAAGGGCCGCTCGCCATCACCGAATGCAGCGGGGAAAGCCACGATGGTTGCTCGCGGCAGGATGAGTGCGAAGTCAGCGGCCACTGGCCGCGCATTAACCGGGCGATTCACGCCGCGTTGCAGAGCATCAGTCTGGCGGAAATGAGCCGTCCCGATGCGCCCCGCCCGCTGCGTTTCCATTCGCCAAGCCGGACCGAAATCGCCGGCATTGTCGACCGCGCTGTTTGATCCACCGCATTTCGAACCGGAATCCCGCCATGACCGACAGCACTCAAGCTCTGGAACGCCTCGCCGCCAGCGACTACAAGTACGGCTTTGTCACCGACATCGAACAGGAAACCGTGCCGCCGGGGTTGAACGAGGATGTCATCCGGCTGATTTCGACCAAGAAGCAGGAACCGGATTGGCTGCTGGAGTGGCGGCTGCAAGCTTATCGCCATTGGCTCACCCTGAAACAGCCGGAATGGGCGCGGGTGCATTATCCACCCATCGACTATCAGGCGATTTCCTACTACGCCGCACCCAAGCAGAAAGGTGATGGTCCCAAGAGCCTGGACGAAATCGACCCGGAACTGCGCCGCACCTACGAAAAACTCGGTATCCCACTAGCGGAACAGGCCATCTTGGCCGGCGTGGCGGTGGACGCCGTGTTCGACTCGGTGTCGGTGGCGACCAGCTACAAGGGCAAGCTGGCGGAAAAGGGCATCATCTTCTGCTCGTTCTCCGAGGCGGTGCGCGAGCATCCCGAACTGGTGCGGAAATATCTCGGCACGGTGGTGCCTTACCGTGACAACTACTACGCGACACTGAACTCGGCGGTGTTCTCGGATGGCTCTTTCGTCTACATCCCGCCGGGCGTGCGCTGCCCGATGGAGTTGTCCACCTACTTCCGCATCAACGCCAGCAACACGGGGCAATTCGAGAGGACGTTGATCGTCGCGGACGAAGGTGCCCATGTGTCGTATCTCGAAGGCTGTACCGCGCCTCAACGTGACGAAAATCAACTTCATGCGGCGGTCGTCGAGTTGATCGCGCTGGACAACGCCACGATCAAATATTCGACCGTGCAAAACTGGTATCCGGGCGACGCCGAGGGCAAGGGCGGCATCTACAACTTCGTGACCAAGCGCGGCTTGTGCAAGGGCCGCGACTCCAAGATTTCCTGGACCCAGGTCGAAACCGGTTCGGCGATCACCTGGAAATACCCCAGTTGCGTGCTGCGCGGCGAGAATTCGGTGGGTGAGTTTTATTCGGTCGCCCTGACCCGAGATTACCAGCAAGCTGATACCGGCACCAAGATGATCCACATCGGCAAGAACACCCGCAGTACCATCGTCTCCAAGGGGATTTCCGCCGGCCACGGCCAGAACGCCTACCGGGGTCTGGTGAAAATCCTACCGACCGCCGAGAACGCCCGTAATCATTCGCAGTGTGATTCGCTGCTGATGGGCGACCGCTGCGGCGCGCATACCTTCCCGTACATCGACGTGCAGAATCCCAGCGCTCAGGTTGAGCATGAGGCCAGCACCTCCAAAATCAGTGAAGATCAGCTTTTCTATTGCAAGCAGCGTGGTATCAGCACAGAGGACGCGGTCAGCCTGATCGTCAACGGCTTTTGCAAGGAGGTATTCAAGGAATTACCGATGGAATTCGCGGTCGAGGCGCAAAAACTGATTGAGCTGAAGTTGGAAGGGAGTGTGGGTTGATCGAAAAAATGATCGAACCAGAATCGACGGTCACTCTGTTCCGGCCGGTCGGCCCAAAAGAGTTAGAGCTTCTTCGGCAAAATGGGTTCGCTCGATGGCCGCCTCGCTTGCCAGAACAACCAATTTTTTATCCCGTCACAAACGAGCGCTATGCGATAGAGATTGCAACAAAGTGGAATATTAAGGATAGCGGCTACGGAGCAGTGACTCGTTTTAAAGTAAAAGCCTCTTTTATGGCTCAATACGAGATTCAAAAAGTGGGTGGTAGGCACCATACGGAATGGTGGATTCCTTCAGAAAGACTAGAAGAGCTTAATGATAACTTGGTTGGGTTTATCGAGGTTATTCACGAATTTTGGGCCTGATTTTTGCGGCAAAACGGCGACAATATTATCTTGCATAGTTAATTTATAGATAAAGCGGTTTATGCAATGGCAAGAAGTTTGCGAACATCCAAACTTATGAAACTTGCCCTTTAAGATCGAAAGGTGCGCTCATGAATATTGAAGAACTGGAATTGGCGGTTGCTCAACTACCCCGTAAAGAACTGGCGGAGTTTTCAAAATGGTTCGAGGAATTCATGGCCGACCAATGGGATCGTCAAATCGAAGCGGATATTTTAGCGGGACGTTTGGATGCCGCGGGTCAGCGGGCTGATGAGGATTTTATTGCTGGTCGCGCGATGCCACTTTGAAACGTTTCGCGACGCCGGAATTCTGGCTCCATTACCGCCAGCTTCCAGATTCCATCCAACGGCTTGCCGATAAGAGTTTTGCCTTGCTGCAATCGAACCCTTACTACCCGTCGTTACGTTTGAAGAAGGTGAGCGTTTTTTGGTCGGCTCGTGTGAGCTTGCGTTATCGGGCGCTTGCCAAGGAACGGGAAGAAGGATTGGTCTGGTTTTGGATCGGGCCTCACGATCAATATGACCGCTTTCTTGAATAACAACAGGCTATTGGCTTAAAGGAAACCACCCATCATGCTGAAAATCCGCAATCTGCACGCCACGGTCGAGGGCCGGGAGATTCTCAACGGCATCGATTTGACCATCCGCCCTGGCGAAACCCACGCCATCATGGGACCGAACGGCTCCGGCAAAAGCACGCTGGCGAATGTGATCGCCGGCCGCGAGGGCTATGTCGTCACCGAGGGTGAAATTCGTTTCGACGGCAAAAACCTGCTGGACATGGCCCCGGAAACCCGCGCCTGCGAAGGACTATTCCTGGCGTTTCAGTATCCGGTTGAAATTCCCGGCGTCGCCAATCTCTATTTCCTCAAGGCGGCGGTCAACGCGGTGCGCAAATATCGCGGTGAACCGCCGGTGGACGCGATGGATTTTTGGGATTTGGTACATGAACGCATGGAACTGGTGAAGATGGATGAATCCATGCTCAAGCGCTCGGTCAACGAAGGCTTCTCCGGCGGCGAGAAGAAGCGCAACGAAGTATTCCAGATGGCGGTGCTGCAACCGCGTTTCGCGGTGATGGACGAGACCGATTCCGGGCTGGACATCGACGCCCTAAAGGTGGTCGCCGATGGCGTCAACGCCCTGCGCAATCCGGAACGCGGCTTCCTGGTCATCACTCATTACCAGCGTCTGCTGGATTATATCGTGCCAGATCATGTACATGTCCTGGTCAACGGCAAGATCGCCCGTTCCGGCGGCAAGGAGCTGGCGCTGGAACTGGAAGAACAGGGCTACGCGTTGTACAACGAGGAGCCGGGCCGCGCGCGCCGGGCCGCCGCTTGAGGAAACCCTCATGACCGCTGCCGCCCTGCTTTTCTCCGACCTTCACCGCCAACGATTTGCCGAGTTCGTGGCGAACCGCCGCGAGCCGGATGCTCTCGCCCGACTGCGCCGCGAGGCGTTCGACCGCTTTGAGACACTGGGCCTCCCGACCCGCCAACAGGAAGCTTGGCGGCTGACCGATTTGAGTGCCCTGCAAGCCATTGCTTGGCGACAACCCACCGATACACTGATCGAGGCCGGAGCATTACCGACGCTGGATGGGCCAACGCACCGGCTCGTTTTCGTCAACGGCCGCTTCACGCCGGGCCTGTCACGGTTGCCCGATTTGCCGGATGGGGCACTGATCACCAGCCTCGGTCAGGCGTTGCTGACCCATCCCGAACGGATCGAGCCGTACCTGGACCGTCTGCCGGGATTGGAACGGCATTCGTTCGCCGCGCTCAACACGGCGTTCTGGGAAGATGGTGCGCTCGTGCATCTGCCGCGTGGGACCGTGGTCGAGGAACCGATTCATTTGGTGTTTTACGCCGCTGGCAGCGATGTGACTGTTCATCCACGCCTGCTGCTGACGCTGGAGGATGGCGCGCAAGCTGCCGTGGTGGTCGAATACCGGGGACAGGGTCGCTACCTGAACGCGCCGCTCGCTGAACTGGCGTTGGGAACGGGCGCGGCGCTGCATTACCACCAGATTCAGGAGGAAGCGCCGCAAGCCTTCCATCTCGGCGCGATTCGGGCTCGACAGGACCGCGACAGCGACATGAACCTCCATCTGATTTCGGTGGGTGGCCAACTGGCCCGTGCCGATCTGGCCATGCTGCTCGATGGCGAGGGCGCTCAGTGTGCGCTCAACGGCCTGACCCTGGCGCGCGACCAACAGTACGGCGACTATCACGTCCGGGTCGAACACGCTCGGCCGCACGGAACCAGCGAGCAACGGTTCAAGAGCGTGCTGGATAGCAAAGCGCGCTCGGTGTTTGATGGCATGATCCATGTCCGTCCGGGAGCCCAGAAGACCGACGCCCGCCAGACCAGCCGCAATCTGCTGCTGTCCAAACAAGCCCAGGCCCAGGCCAATCCCCGGCTGGAAATCCTGGCCGACGATGTAAAATGTGGTCACGGCTCCAGCACTGGCTTTCTCGATCCCGACGCCGAGTTTTACCTGCGCGCCCGGGGCATTCCGGCGACTCAAGCTCGGGCGCTGCTGGTCCATGCCTTCGCCAACGATAATTTGAATCAGATCCGCCTGACGCCGTTGCGTGAGCGCCTAGCCCGCCTGCTGGCCGCCCGCCTGGCACTCGACCTTGCCGAGAGAGAACAAACGCCATGAGCGCCTTGCCCGCGCTGTCCACCCTGCCGCCCAGCCGCTCCGCTAGTTTGGACCTCGTTCGCATTCGCGCCGAGTTTCCGATCCTGCGCCAGCGAGTCCACGGCAAGCCGCTGATCTATTTGGACAACGCCGCCTCGGTACAGAAACCAAAGGCAGTGATTGACGCCATCGACGAGTGCTACAGCGGCTATTACGCCAATATCCATCGCGGTGTCCATCTCCTGTCGGAACGATCCACCGCCGCTTACGAAGGCGCGCGGGAAAAGGTACGGGCCTTCCTGAACGCCGCCAGCGTCCAGGAGATCATCTTTACCCGCAACACCACCGAGAGCATCAATCTGGTCGCCAGCAGTTTCGGCAACAGCAGGGTGCAAGCCGGCGACGAGATCGTCATCACCGGTATGGAGCATCACTCCAACATCGTACCCTGGCAACTGCTATGCGAACGGACCGGTGCGGTGCTCAAGGTCGCACCGTTCACCGACGCCGGCGAATTGATCCTGGAAGAATACGAGCGATTACTCGACAGCGGGCGGGTGAAGCTGGCGGCGTTTGTCCATCTGTCCAACGCGCTCGGCACCATCAACCCGGTCAAACCCATGATCGATCTAGCCCACGCGCGTGGCATTTCGGTGCTGGTGGACGGCGCGCAGGCAGTGCCGCATCTGGCGGTGGACGTGCAGGCGTTGGACTGCGATTTCTACGCCTTTTCCAGCCACAAGATCTACGGCCCTAGTGGAGTGGGCGTGCTGTACGGCAAACAAGCATTGCTGGAGGCAATGCCGCCGTATCAGGGCGGTGGCGATATGATTCGGCTGGTCACCTTCGAAAAAACCGAATACGCCGACCTGCCCAACAAGTTCGAGGCGGGCACGCCAAGCATTGCCGAAGTGATCGGCCTGGGCGCGGCGCTGGACTGGCTGACCGCCATCGGCCTGGACGCGGTCGCCGCCCACGAACACGAGTTGCTGAAGTACACCACTGCTCGATTGCGAGAAATTCCCGGCCTGAACATCATGGGTACGGCCGGGGACAAGGCGGCGTTGGCCGCGTTTACCTTGCAAGGCGTCCATCCTCACGACATCGGCACCATCCTCGACCGCGAGGGCGTGGCCATCCGCGCCGGTCATCACTGTGCCCAGCCGGTAATGCAACGCTACGGAGTCCCTGCTACCGCGCGAGCCTCGTTCGCTGTCTACAACACCCACGAAGAGGTGGATGCCTTGGTCAAAACCCTTTGGAAAGTCAAGGAGTTGTTTGAATAATGAGCGACCTGCGCGATCTTTATCAAGAAGTCATCCTGGATCATAACAAGCGGCCCCGCAATTTTCGTATCCTTCCGCAATCGACCCACAAGGCTGATGGGGTCAATCCGCTATGCGGCGACCGAATCAGCGTGTATCTGGACGTCGAGGATGGCGTGATCAAGGATATTGCCTTTCAAGGTGCCGGTTGCGCGATCTCCAGCGCTTCGGCCTCGTTGATGACCGAGACCCTCAAGGGCAAACCGGTCGCCGAGGTTGAGCACCTGTTCGAGGCTTTCCACAGCGTGGTTACCACCGATTGCGAATGCCCGCGCGGGCTGGGCAAGCTCGGCGTTCTGGCCGGGGTGCGCGACTATCCCAGCCGGGTCAAGTGCGCGACCCTAGCCTGGCATGCGGTGCGCGCCGCGCTGGAACGCCACACGGAACCCGTGGCCACCGAATGACCCGTACCCATCGAGAAAACCGACCATGACTACCACCACCGCGAATTTGCCCGATGCCGACGAGATGGAAAATCGGGTGATCGAGGCGCTGAAGACCGTCTACGATCCGGAAATTCCGGTCAACATCTACGAACTGGGGCTGATCTACAGCCTAGACGTCGATCCACTGGGCAACCACGCGGATATTCAGATGACGCTGACCGCGCCTGGCTGTCCGGTGGCCGGCTCGATGCCAGAATGGGTGGAAAACGCTGTTCGTTACAACGCCGGAGTGGAATCGGTCAACGTCGAACTGGTCTGGGAACCACCCTGGACGCCGGAACGTATGTCGATGCGGGCCAAGCTTGAATTGAACATGCTGTGAGGCGGGAGCCTGTTTCAACGCTTCCGTACCCACCGACACTGATGTCAATGAAGCCGACGATCGGCGAGGTGGCGGTTCTCCACGGTCCATCGCGCGGTTCGATGGCCGCCAGCGCATCCCAACGATTAAACGCCGACAGAGGTGGCATCGACATTGACGACTCTAACCTGATTTGCAAGGTGATGCCGTGGAAAATTATGTGCCCGTCTTTGAATCAAAAGTCAAAAAGCTTTATGACAAGGTGGTTAAGGAGCTTTCCATTCCAAAAAAGGAAAGAAATAAAAAGCGCCTCAAAAAGATGCTCAAGGAAATTAAAGGTATCAAAAAAACCATTCAATCCGCGAAAAAGGTTAAAACCTGTCCTCACTGCGGCCATCCACTCTGGGATGGAGAGTCTTCACCATACGAGGATCCTAATCCATCGCGTTCGCAGAATGGCTGAACCAAATCCAAGGCTCTGTTTTTCCCAGAACATTCCTCATGATGCCCGCTTCACCACCAGATAGACGCCCCCCACCGCCAGCGCCATGCCGACGATGGCGACCGGCGGGAGCGTCTCGCCAAACACCAACCAGGCGATCAGCGCGGTACTCAAGGGCACCAGGTAAAACAGGCTGGCGACGTTCACCGCGCTGCCACTGTGGATGAGCAGGTTCAACAGGCTGATCGCGCCGATGGACAATACCAGTACCAACCAGCCGAGCGCGAATACAAACCGAGCGGTCCAAGTGATCTGGAATTCCGTGAACAGGGCAATCGCGAGGGCGGTGACAATAGCACTTGGGATAAATTGAATGACCGAGCCGGTGCGCAGATCGAACCCGGCGCAAAATCGCTTTTGATAGAGTGTTCCGACGGTTATCCCCAGCAGCGCCACCAGGGCCGGCGCTAGCATGGATCCCAGTTCAGCTCCGCCCCCGAACTTGCCGGAAACCACCAGGGCTACTCCCAAAAAACCCACCGCCAGTCCAATCCATTGACGAATCCTTACCCGTTCCCCAAGCAACCAGCCGGCGCCGACAGCGGTCAACAACGGTTGCATGCCAACCACCAGCGCGGCGATACCGGCTGGCAAACCATGCTTGATCGATAGAAATACCCCCCCCAGATAAATAGCATGGATGAGCACACCAGAAATACCGATATGCAACCACTGGCGCGGCTCCCTGGGCCATGGCGCGCGACTCGACAAGGCAATCACCATCATCAGCAGGATGACGCAAAGATACCGTACCAATAGGAAGGATAAGGGTTCGGCGTATGGCAAGCCCAACCGGGCGCCGATAAAGCCAGTGCTCCATAAAAAAACGAACAGGAGGGGGTAGAAGCGCTTCATGAAAGATCTTTGGTTTTTATCCATTTACTTCCATCCATTACTTGAAATGGACTTTTCTGTTATCATACACCACCCTGGCGCGGGATTACGCCATGCTAACCAAGATGGTTCTAAAAGGTTTCAACACCATCTGATCGGTTTGTGAATGATGACCGCGGCGTGATAACTCGAAGGTTCCGATAAACCCTTATGAACACCCAAAATCCAGATCCGCCATTCCGTAAAAAATTTTCATTCCGCCACTGGCGCATTTCGAACAAACTGCTGGTTGTCCTGTTGCTGGTTTCACTAGCGCCGCTCTTGGTGGCGATTGGAATCGTCGTGCGCACCAGCACCGACGCACTGACCGACGAGACGCAAGCCAATATCTCGCTACTCGGCCACAGCGTTGCGTTGCGCTTTTCGAACCTGCTGCTGGACAATCACAATCTGCTACAAGTCGCCGCTAACAATCCAGCCATTGCCACCTATTTGCGAGCGCCAACCCCCGCTCAACCCATCCCTTCCGAACTGGTGAACGCCGCGCTGACCAATCTGCAACAGGCGAACCCGGCAATCGATGTGGTCGGCATCTACAACCCGCAAGGCATGGTGATGGCGCATACCGACCGTGAACTGCTCGGCAAGAATTTGAGCAGCCGCGATTTCATCGCAATGGCGCTGCGGGGCCAACCCTTCGTTTCCGGCATACGCCGCGACCTGACCAATGATCGGCTGGGTATCAACTTCTCGGTGCCCATCCGAGAGAAGGATGCAATCATCGGGGCCATGGCCACGCATCTCGACGGCAAGCTGTTCACCGACATGTTCGCCCAAACGCTGAACACCTCGTCCAGCTTGAATGCGGCCAAGGTCATGACGCTGTATTTGGTCGATCCGAATGGTATCGTCATGAGCCAGTCTCGGGGAGACGGCTTGCTTTATCGCAGTCTGGGGACGCTTTCGCCCGAAACGGCGCGGCGCGTGGCGGAAGTAAAACCGCTGGGTGGCGTCTGTCCCGAATCCCAGGCGCAATGTCCACCCAAAGATAGAATCGCCCACCAGCCGGAACCCTTGCCGGCACTGCAATTCCTGGGCGACCAGGTGCGGACGGCGTTTGCCGCTGGGCGGGGGGGCAGCGTGCGGTTCTGCCGTCCAACCAACCTCGCCGCCGCGCCCCCAACCGGTCATGAATGCAACGGCACCTGGCATGTCGCCGCCTACGCGCCCGTGTCGCTGGCGGCGCGCGCGGATGACGGATCAACCCAACCGTTCATGGTGGTCGTCGACCTGCCGGAACAAGCTTTTTTGAATACCGTGGACCAACAGCGACTATTTGGCTTCGGCATTGCGGCGCTCATGGCACTCTTGGCCATCCTCATCTCCCTGCTGCTGGCTCGGGTGATCGCCAAACCTATTAACCGGCTGGCCACCACGGCGGGTGAAGTCGAGCAGGATAAGCCCTTTCGGCAGCAAATGGTCGCCGAGGTCACGACGCTGGGCGACGAGATCGGTCATCTGGCGCGTATTTTCAGCAAGATGGTGCTGGCGCTCCAGGCGCGCATGGCCGAACTGCGCACGATCTACCAGATCGGCCGTTCCATCAGCTCCAGTATCGATCTGGACGAGACCCTCAATTATGTCGCCCATTCCATTCGTGGCGTCGTCCCGTATGACGCCATCGAGCTTTCCCTGCTAGATGATTTTCAGCAGCAGAGGGTGGTTTATCTAGCCCTGGGAGGCGACCCGGTCGAGAACGCCCAGCAACGTTACGCCAAGGATCAAGGGCTGGTGGGGCACCTGCTTGCCAGCGGCGAAGGTATTCTACTGTCCGACCTGGACACCGCGCCCGAGACGCGGAACCAGCCTACACGCACCTGGACCTCCCTCAATCCGAAGTCCTACCTGGGCGTACCGCTCCAGGTCAAGGGGAAGACGATCGGCGCCATCGAACTGGTTAGCAAACAGCTCAACGGATTTGACGCCGACAAGTTGCGCCTGCTGGAAAGCATTGCCATGCAAGCCGCCATCGTCATCCAAAACGCCCACGAAGTGCGCACCCGCGAGAATCAACTCAAGCAGAAGATCCAGGAATTGAACATCGAGATCGATGAAATCAAGCGCGCCAAACAGGTTGGTGAAATCGTGGAATCGGACTATTTTAAGCGGTTGCGTGCGCAGGCGAGTCAATTACGCGCTGGCCGCTCCAAGCAGGAGCCGTCTTCCGATGCGTGAATCCCCCAACTCGCCGGGATCGAGTTTTCTTCCCGGCTCAGCGTCGAAACCACCGCACGGGTAGGGTCATGGGTGTTGACAGCGAAAAACTGATGCTCGTGCTTGACGAACTGGGCATTGTAACCACCACCGTGGAACATCCCCCGTTGCGCACGATCGAGGACAGCCGACGTCTGCGCGGCAACCTGAAGGGCGCGCATGTCAAGAACCTATTTCTCAAGGACAAAAAGGGTGGCTACTGGCTGCTGGCGGCGCTAGAGCACACTCTGATCGACCTGCGGGCCGCCGCGGCCTTGTTGCAAGCGCCACGCTTCTCATTCGCCAACGAGGAGGAATTGGACCGAATTCTCGGTATCGCTCCTGGCGCGGTCTCGCCATTCGCCGCCATCAATGACACCGATGGTTATGTCCGGGTCGTCCTGGACCAGCGCGTGCTGGAGGCCGACCTTCTCAATTGCCATCCCCTCCGCAACAACCGCACGACCACCATCGCCACGAACGATCTGTTGAGATTTCTCGAAGCGATCGGACACCCGCCACGCACTATCCATCTTCCCGGATGAACAGTGCTTGGGGAGGGTGGATTCATACCACGTCCGCTGGCGATTCCCGGTGACTTTCGTCGGAGGCGGTGTCGGTTCCACCCGCTAAGGCATCGGTGGGACCGCGCCAGCGCAGCGCCAATAGGGTGATGTCGTCGCTTTGCGGATGACCGCCGACGAAAGCCCTGACGGAGCCGATGACGCCATCGATGATGGCGCGGGCGGGAACCTTACAGCATACCGAAGCTAGGGCTTCGCTCAGGCGTGTCACCATGAACATCTCATGTTTGGCGTTCATCGCCTCGCTCACCCCGTCGGTGTAGATGACCAAGCCCTCGCCAGGCGTCAACTGAATGACATCTTCCTCGTAGATGGCGTCAGGGTCGAAGCCGAGGACCAGTCCACCCCGTTTTTTCTCGACCAGATCCGGTCGACCATCCTGCCGCAAGACGAGAGGTCGCTCGTGACCCCCATCGCTGTAGGTCAGTTCGCCAGCGTGCAAGTCCAAAATACCGGCGAAGACGGTCACAAACATGCCTTCTGGATTGTTCTCGCACAAGGCCGCGTTGACCCGCTCCATGATGCGACCGACCGACGTGGAATCGCGACGCGCTTCCACCGAGAACAAAGTCTTGGTCACCGCCATGAACAGAGCGGCTGGCACCCCCTTGTCCGATACGTCGCCGATCATGATGAACAGGCGATGTTGGTCGAGAAGGAAGAAATCGAACAGATCGCCACCCACGGCCTTGGCCGGCTCCAGCATCGCGTGAAGGTCGCACCCGGCATGATCCGGCAACGTGAAGGAGTTGGGCAACATGCCCATCTGAATGCTGCGCGCCGCCGACAATTCGCCTTCGATCCGCTCCTTGGCGGCGGTGGTTTCTTTGAGTTCGGCGATGTAGGTTTCAAGCCGGGTCACCATCGAGTACAGCGCGCCGCCCAGGAAGCCGACCTCGTCATGACGGTTCTCCGATACTCTAAGCAGTTCCCGGTGCATTTCCTGGTCAGCGTTGAAATCGCGCTCCACCAAGCGGTTGGTCTGGACGGTCAAGCGGGCCAGCGGCCTGACGAGGCGGTTGAGAAAGGGCAACGCCAAGATCATGCCCAACAACAGCAATACGACAGTCAACCCACCGCTGATCGTCAACAGGGAATAGAGTTCCGCTCGCATGTTGATGGGCAAGCTCATCAGCGCCGCCCCATTGGGCAAACCTTCCGCGCTGAAAATGGGAGCCGCCACGTACAACAGCGCATACCCAAACAGCACGTCGTGAAGCCCGTTATTTTCAAGGAACGAGGCGGGCGTGCTGGTCTTGACGACTCTTTCCACGATATTGCGTTCGGTGGCGGTCAGCGCATTGGATTTATCAATGCCTTCGACGGAAGTGGCGATCACCGGCTTCAGGTTCTCATCGAAAACCCAGATGGCGTCGATCAGCGCCCCCGACATGACGGTTTCGGCCATCCGCTTGAGCCCGATACTATTGAGAATTTGATTAACACGGCCGGGCTGACGGGCGATCAGGACCATGCCGCTCCGATCTGGCATGGCGACACCGCCATAGAACAATTCGCGACTGTCAAGATTGCGAACCTGAAGATCGGTGAAGATGCTGAACTTATATCCTTCCAGGAGCGGCCGAAAAGCCGGTCGCAGCATCAGGCCGGAATCGACGCCGATGGTCGCGCTGATATCATCAAGCGACCAGAAAACCGGAGCGCCGCGGGCGTCGGTGACCCAGATTTCTGGGATGCCGCTGTTAGCCGCGATGTTGCGCAGGGCTTGATTGATTTCCAGGGTGGACGCCTTGCGCTGGCGCGCGATTTGGATCAGATGCGCGACGATATCCGCCTGAGTTCGCACGTCCCTGCTAATGATCTCCCGGATAGCTACTGGTACTTGCTCGATAAAAGTGATGGATTGAGCAAGCAGTTGCGCGACCAAGGTACCGTCCCGCTCGGTTCGCTCCAGAACGGACCGCCAGGAAACGTAGGCAAACACTCCAGCGGTACTCGGAACCCCAAGGGCGATGATCAGCGTGACGAAGAGGAAAAGCCGGCGGCGCAGCGTCATGATCCATCATCCTACTTGAGCCAGATGACTGAGGCGGCCAGCCGCTGGGCCACCCTATAGTCGAGCGGGAAATAGATGGCCCCACGTGGTCCAAACCAGCGATCGTAGATCTCGATATAGGAACCCTGATATTGATCGACTCCGTCAAGGAGATCCGCCAATACCCGGTTGACGAAAGCGCGCCAGTCAGAGTCGTCCTTGGGTAGAATGCAGGCCATCGACTCGTAGGAAAACTCTTCGGTACGCGGCAGCAGGACGACCTTGCTCTTCAGCAAACTTTTCTCAATCATGGCACGCAGCACGACGCCAACATTGGATAAGCCGTCAACCTCGCCACGCTCGAACATGGCAAACCCGGTATCCATGTCGGGCACTTCGACAAGCACTATCTCGGGCACATTCTGGGCGAGAATACCAGCGGTCGTGGTGCCGGCGGCGACGGCGATGCGTTTGCCGCGCAGGTCTTGAAGCCGTTCGGCGGTAGTACGCAAGGTCACGATGCGGGTACCGTTACCGAAGAAAGGGATCGAAAAATCCACCTGTTCCTGCCGCTTCCAGGTGGGAGTGGTAATGCCACACTCGATGTCGATGATTTGACTGGCCACCATTTCTATGCGGTTGCTCGCCGTGGTCGGTAGCAGTTTCATTTCAATCCGCCGACCGAAGCGCTGCTCAAGCCGCTTGTGGATTTCACCGAGCAGATCGACCGAGAAACCAACCAGCCGTTCCTTTTTGTCACGGTAGGCAAATGGCAAGGCGTCCGCGCGGGTTCCAGCGTTGAAAACGCCGGTATTTCCAATACGCTCAAGGACGTGTTCCGCCCATGTCGTTTCCGGCGCGGCGAAAACCAGCAGCACCGCCGCGATTACGCTTGGCAGCCAGCCGCGGAGCATCGTGACCATCTGTTTCAAGGTTCCCCCCTCATCATCATCCACATTCGCCACACTCTCGCGTTGGCGCCCCGCCGACGCGCGCCAGCAGGCGTTTTTTCACCCGACCCATCGCCCAGTTCATTGGGAAACAAAACCCGAAGAAATAGCCTATGGCGTAAACGTAAACCCACACCATCATTTCGTCACCGCTCACCGCGGCGATCACGACGTTGCAACGCGACACGATTTCGCCCACGCCGATGACCGAGGCAGTGCTCGACGCCATCACGATGATCACCAAATACATGGTCCAGCTTGGAATGAAAAGCAGCGCGGCTGGACGATTGCCGTTTCGCCAGTGTTGCCCAGCGACCAGGAGGTTGTCGGAGACGAATCCGACCACGGCTACTGAAAGCGCCAACGATGCCTTTAACCAAGCGGGAAAAGCATAGATCTGGCCCAAAACCTCGAATTCCACCGGAACGAGAAAGGCCAAGTAGAACAGGAAGACGAAGGTCGGGATATTGCGCGTCAGCTCGGTGGCGGCGAGACCCGTGCGCGCGAGAGACTTTCGCCCGGACAGACGCAGTCGCGCCAGCACCGCGCCGAGCACGGTGCCAACGGCCATGGCCACCAGCGAAATCAGAATGTTCCACAGGAAGCCATCCGCCAGGAATGGCGTCCACACCACCAGGATGTGCGCGATTTCAGCGAATGTCATGCTGGAACAGCCTGCGCTCAAGGTAGTTGAAAACCCGAACGACGCTCATCACCAACAGGAAATACGTGATCATCAGCACGTTCATCATGACCGAAGCGTTGCCTTGTTCGGCCACGATAGCGGTGGAGGCCGAGATAAGTTCCGGCACGGCGATGGCGCTGGCCATACCGGTCGCCTTGACGACGTTAACCAGCGCGGCGATTACGGGAGCATAAGCGAGGCGCAGCGCTTGCGGCAGGCCACGCCAGCCCAGCGCTAAGCCAGTTTCCTGGTCCTTGAGCAAGGCGCTTGCCTCAAGCAGGGCGTCGACGATAGCGCAGCCGGTATAGAGTGACAGACAGAAGACCGCGATCATGGAACCATCGAAGGTCCATCCATAGCGGGTAACCACGATATGACCGACGCCGAAGAAGATCAGATAGATCAGCAGCAGGGGGGGCGTCATCCGCCCAAGAGCGGCCGACAGTCGGACCAGGCCGCGGAGCCAGGGAATGCCCTCGGCCACTAACGCCCCGAAGCAGCCCAAGACCAAGCTGCCCATAATGCACCCGACTATCAGTTGCAGCGTCTTCCACAGACCCGCCAGGAAGAGATTGCTGTCGTAGGCGTCGTAGAGAATCGTCAGGTTGAGCCCTGTCCACTCCTTGATCAATAGACCGATATGTTGCAGACCGCCGACATCCATGGAGGTTAGTAGGGATCTATTCCTGCACTCGGCCGCCCATTCGCCGTTGGCCAAGCGGGCACAGACCGGGCTGCCGTCTGGACGAGTCTGGATCCAGAGTTGATGCGTGTCGGCCAGAAACCGGCTGGGTCTGATTCTCCAGCGCTTCTCGGTTTCGATCAGCCAGCCGTTGCGATGCCAGTCGGCGATGGCATCGGAAATAGCGCGCTCCAGTTTGGACTCATGTTCCGAGGCGGCGATGGCCACGGCCCATGGCGAGATCATCATGGAGGGCAGTGGCGTTTCGTAGTTCGTCCATTCTGGATCGCTGAGGAGGCCCACGATGCCGGTGTCGTCGTACAGCCAGGCAACGCATCGTCCATCCCGCAAGGCCATCTTGGTGTCGCGCGTTCCATTGAACACTTGCAAGTCCAGCAGGAAACGCTGAGCCATGGACCGATTGAAATACGCGCCTTGGGTGGCGCACACCTTCCTACCCCGCAAATCGGCCCAACTGGATAAAGGAGCGTTGGGAGGCGCCACAACCGCCACGCCGCTGGCATAGTAATTAGGCTCAACGAGAGTAGCGATTTGTCGACGCTGCGAAGTATCGCCCAGGGTGGCAATCACCACGTCAATGGCCCCTTCCTCAAGCTTTTGCAAGCGATTGGTGGAACTGACGGCAACGAGTTGCAATTGGACACCCAGGCGGCGGGCAAGATCGGCGGCAAGATCGGGTTCGAAACCAATCAGTTTGCCATTGGCGTCCAACATTCCAAACGGTGGATAGTCGGACTTGACGCCGACGATCAGGGTTCCGCGCTTTTGAATCAGTTCGAAGCGGTCAGCCAGTGCCTCCCGACCGCCCAGGATGGCAAGCAGCGCCAATAAAAAGGCGGCGTGCGGCAGTGAACGGTTACTCACAGCTTGGCTTATCCTGGCAAGCCGGGACTGGGAATCTGGTTCTGGCCCACCTCGGGCGCCACTTCCGCCACGGCGAGAAAACCGTAGGCATAACGCAGAGGCATGATAGTCATCAACATTCGGTCGAACCAGCGCAATGGGGCTGACTTGACAATACCGCTCTCCGGCAAGACGCTCTCGGCCCTCACCTGGATCAGGCGAAATCCCTGTTGCTTGATTTCCTGTATGAACTCTTCAAGATTGTATAAATGATAATACATTTTAACCGTTATATGATCCGTTTTTCGCTCGTAAAGAATATCACCCGGTTCCAGGTATCCCTTGCGCACCAAGTGTTGCGCCATGGCCTGCTGCTTGAAAAAACGCCGCGTGGCGTTGGGCACCGTAACGATGATTCGGCCCCCAGGCCGCAGCAGGCTTCGGATGGTCGCAAGCGTTTTCTGACGAAGCGGTTGGGAGAAAATATGCCCCAGCACGCCAAACATCAGGATCGCCAAGTCAAAACCCTCGTTCCGACTCATCGCGTTGACTAGGACCGACAGATCGCCGCACACTGGCCGCAATCGGCCCGTCTCGATATGCTTGGCGCATCGCGTCGATAGCTCGTCAATCGCTCCCCGGCTGATATCACAGGCGACGATCATCGCATCCGTTTGTTCAAGCAAGGGCGCGGCATAGCGACCGTTGCCGCAACCGAAGTCCAGCACCCTTTTCCCGCCCTCTTGGATCTCGCGGACCACGATCGAGAGGCTTGAGGGGTTCGGGCGAGGATACCGCTGGTCATACAACTGGCTAGCGAAGTACTGGTCGTAATTCCGGGCGACATCGCACACTGGACTCATTGGGTGTCTTCCTGATCAACGGCTCGGATGTTTCTTGCGTGCTTGACAACTCAAGCAGTATTAGGATTTAACCTATTAAATTCAAATGCATTTTTCGCCAGAACCCGCATATCCAAGTCACTGATCTTCCGGGCCCATAGCCCAATAGTTCCCCAATCGACGAAACCAATAAAATCAACATTTTAATCAATAAAACAAAAAATTCATCCCTGAGTCCATTGTAAGCTTCCCTTATTAACTTTGGTTGGAAAAATAGTTTACCAAAAAAGTTGGGCTTGTGCTAGACTCAATGTTAATTGTCATGAGGCCTGGTTATGCTCCTGAACATCAGGAAGTATAAAAATATAATTACATATAATGATGTGATTTTCGTTAGCTTAATCAACTGATTTTCATGAAATTAATCAGCGCCGCATGAAACCATTTTGCCATGTCGAAATTGCATTCGGTCTATCCGAGGGGGGGTATGTATGTTAAAAAAAACACACACTGCCAGATTGGCGGGTGGATTGGGCACCCTATTGCTGATTGGCGCGGCGAATCCAGGGGGAGCGCAAGAGTTGTTCGGGCCCGACTATCGGCCGTATGTTTCAGCCACCGTTGGCTGGGACACCCGCAATCGCTCGGCCGAAAGCGATGTGATCTGGGCGGACTGGGATAACGGTTATAACTATAACCTGGCCGTCGGACTGAAACTGTTTCAGCGATTCCGCATCGATGTCGAATGGTCCTGGCTAACCAACGACGCTGAAGCCACCAGCGGTGGTCCCGACCTCGATGGCCCAGCCACCGGCGGCACGGCCGACCTGACCGCTTACACCCTAAATGCCTATTTTGATTATCTCATCCCCAATACTCCCGTCGAACTTTATGCTGGCGTGGGCTACGGCACTTTCAGATCGAAACTAAGCGGCCTCACCAACGCCAAGATCAGTCCTTTCGGTTTTGTGTTCACCGGCACGAGTGCTTATGCGCCCGTTTTTCAGGCGCGCGCCGGACTGACCTACAATATCAACGACAACTTTCAAGTCTACGCGGGCTATCGCTACTTCAACGGCGACAAGCTCAAATTCCACTTTAACCTCCCCAACGGTATCGAGTTTGACGCCGCCCCCAAGGACACCACTATAAAAAGTGGAGAAATCGGCTTGCGCTACCTATTCTAAAAGGCGTTCATCGAAAATCCATCGCGTGGGGCAGCAATAGTCTTGTCGCCCCGTGTGTCTGGTACGGTGGATTTGTTGGGTTACATCCCCAAGTCGGAGAGCTAGAGAAAGATATTGGGTTTAAGCCAAACCTTAGGAGGTCAAGACTCGCATGATGAACTATCGTCTGCTGGGCCGTAGTGGTTTGCGCGTTTCGGAGCTTTGTCTGGGTTGCGCGACTTTCGGTGTCAACTGGGGGCCCATTGGCTCCGACAAGGAGGAAAGCCGGCGGATTCTCGATGCCTTTGTCGAGGCGGGCGGCAACTTCATCGATACCTCCAACCGTTACCAAGAAAGCCAGTCGGAAGCCTGGCTCGGCGAATTCATGGAAGGACGCCGCGACTGGTTCGTGGCCGCCACCAAGTACTCGCTGTTCGACCAAACCGGCACCAATAACCACGATCCCAACGCCCACGGCAACCATCGCAAGAACCTGATCCGCTCGGTCGAAGGCAGTCTCAAGCGCTTGCGCACCGACTATATCGACCTGTTGTGGATCCACATCTACGATTTCTCCACCCCGATCGACGAAATCCTGCGCGCCCTGGATGATCTGATCCAGCAAGGAAAAGTGCTCTATGTTGGCGCCTCGAACTTCCCGGCTTGGTGGATCGCCCGCGCCAATACCCTGGCCGACGTGCATGGTTGGAATCCGTTCATCGCCACCCAGCTTGAGTACAGCATCGTCGAACGGTCCTGTGAACCCGAATTTCTGCCCATGGCCCTGGAGCTGGACATCGGGCTAGTCTGCTGGTCGGCGCTGGCCGGCGGCATGGCCACCGGCAAATACAATCGTGGCGCCCTCCCCGCCGGCCAGTCGCACCGGTTGACCGACGAGATCGACCCCGCGCGCAACCACTACTGGCATGCCATGACGCAGCGCAATCTGCGGATCATGGATGAAGTCACCCGGATCGCCGACGAAATCGGCCGGCTCGTCGCCCAGGTGACCTTGCGCTGGCTCATGCAACAAAAGCCGGTAACCATCCCGCTATTTTCGGCGCGTACCGTCGAGCAATGCCAGGAAGATTTGGGCTGCGTGGAATTCAGCCTGACCGACGAGCAGATGCAACGGATCGACCAGGCGTCGCTGCCGGCCCTGACCTCGATCATGCCCGATGTCGGTCCCTATCCTTATCCGATGCTGGAATACGGCAGTCCGGCCTTGCCCGAATTCTATTCGCGCCTGCTGCTATTCGGCCCGATGGAAGACCGGATCATCAATCACCGCCGGCATTACGGTTATCGCTATCACCGTTGATTGGCTAGGGAGGCAAAACAATCATGAGCGAATCCTTCGATTACATCGTCATCGGCGCCGGCACCTCGGGCTGCGTCGTCGCGCATCGGCTCAGCGAGGACACGGGTTCTCGCGTTCTGTTGCTGGAGGGCGGCGGTCCCGACGACCGGCCGGAAATTCACGACCCCACCCTGTTGTATAAGTTATGGGGTTCGGAGGTGGATTACCTTTATTCCACCGAGGAAGAGCCGGGCATCAACAACCGCCGGATGACCTGCAACCGCGGCAAGGTGCTGGGCGGCAGCAGTGCGATTCACGCGATGATCCACATTCGCGGCAATCCCCGTGACTTCGACCACTGGAACTATTTGGGCAACGAGGGCTGGAGCTACGAGGATGTCCTGCCCTACTTCAACAAATCAGAAGACTATATCGGTGGGGCTTCACGCTATCACGGCGCGGGTGGACCACTGTCGGTCATCGATCAGCCCGATCCCACCCCAGTGGCACGGGCTTTTGTCGCGGCGGCGCTTGAGCTGGGCTTCAAGGGTGGACCAGGCTGGGATTTCAACGGCGCCGAGCACGAGGGCACGGGTTTCTACCAATTCAACATCACCCGCGACGGCAAGCGGGCCAGCAGCGCGGTCGCGTTCCTCAACCCGATCAAGCATCGTCCCAACCTGACCATCGCCACCTTCGCCCAGGCCACCCGGTTGCGGGTCGAGAACGGGCGGGTCAGCGGTGTGGAATACCTCCAGGATGGCCAGACCAAGCAAGCACAAGTCACTCGTGAAGTGATCGTCAGCGCCGGGGCCTACGATTCGCCCAAACTGTTGATGCTGTCTGGCATTGGCCCAGCCGCTCACCTCCAAGCGCACGGCATTCCAGTGGTGGTCGACCTGCCCGGCGTGGGCGGAAACCTGCTGGACCACCTGCGCATGCCGATCATCTTCAAGAACACCCAGGTCCAGCCCATTCCCATGGTCTTGGCCGAGGCTGGCCTGCTGGTGCATACCCGTCCCCATACCGCCGCCGCCGCGCCCGACCTCCAGATCAACTTCAACGCCGCCGTGCCGGCGCTGGTACCACCCAGCTACCCTGGCGACCCTCGCCTCACCTATAACTTCGTCGCCATCCTGGGCCAGCCGCAGAGTCAGGGCGCGGTGACCCTGCGCTCCGCCGATCCCAGCGCCCCCCCCGTCATTCGTCATAACTATCTGGAATGCGAAACTGACGTTGAGGTGATGGTCCATTCCATCAAGCTGGCTCGCCGCATGATGCGCACCCGCGCCATGACGCCGTTCAATGCCGGCGAGATCATGCCTGGCGAGCAAATCCAAAGCGACGAAGATCTGCGCAACTTCGTGCGCAACAATGTGTTTACCATCTGGCACCCGGTGGGAACCTGCAAGATGGGTCGGGATCGCCTGGCGGTCGTCGATCCCCAACTGCGGGTTCATGGCGTGCGGGGTTTGCGGGTAGCGGACGCCTCGATCATGCCGACCATTCCCAGCAGCAATCCCAATGCCGCTTGCTTCATGATTGGCGAAAAGGCCGCCGACTTGGTCCGGACCGCTTGAAATCGGCTGCCAAATCCGGATTCCGCAACACGAAACCGTATCCATGAAATTTTGATGGGGAGGCAAAACCCATGGGCATTCAGCGGTACACCTATTCGGATACTCTGGCCGGCTATGTGACCCAAGTCGACCGGGGCGCGCGCAGCTTCGATCTCAAGACCAGCGACGGCCGGGAATTCCGCGCCTATCTGACTCCCACCACCTACGCCCGCATCACCCAAAACCTGGAGGAGTCCTATCGCGACTGCACCTCGCGCCTCGGCGACATGTTGCGACCTGGCCAACTGGTATACGCCTATTGCATTTTTTATCCCCAGGCGGGGGATCTGCGGGTCGAAGTCAAATCCCTGGTGTTTCCAGGCGATAGCCCGGACGCGTACCGCCACGAGGAACCGGACTGGTGGCTCAAGCAAATCCGTTCCATCGCCAACAGCTACCTGCGCTGGCAGTTCAACTACCCCGCCCAGTCGATCGATTACCGCAACTACCGCACTATCCTGCATCTGGCGGGTGCCAAGAAGGGCGACTACCTGCAGGAGACCGACACGATTTCCCGCATGATTTACGGCATGGCCTCGGCTTACATGCTCACGGGCGAAGAATCGTTCCTGGAGGCGGCCGAAAAGGGGACGGAATACCTGCGCGCTCACATGCGCTTCTTCGATCCGGACGAGGATTTGATCTATTGGTATCACGGGGTCCAGGTTTCCGGCGACCGAGAGCATAAATTGCTGACATCGGAATTCGGGGACGACTATGACTCGATTCCGATGTACGAGCAGATCTACGCCTTGGCTGGCCCGACCCAGACCTATCGGATTACCGGCGACCCGCGCATCCTGTACGACATCGAGAAAACCATCGAATTGTTCGACAAGTATTACAAGGACAATGAGAAGGAAGGCTATTTCTCCCATATCGACCCGATCAGCCTGGACCCCCGCGCGCCCGCGCTGGACAAGGGCAACAACCGCGCCAAGAAGAACTGGAACTCGGTCGGCGATCACGCTCCGGCCTATCTGATCAATCTTTGGCTGGCCACCGGTGAGGATAAATACGCCGATTTCCTGGCCTATACCGCCGACTCCATCGTCCAGCACTTCCCCGACTACGAGCACTCTCCCTTTGTCCAGGAGCGTTTCTTCGAGGACTGGAGCCACGACACTACTTGGAGCTGGCAACAGAACCGCGCGGTGGTCGGGCACAATCTCAAGATCGCCTGGAACTTGATGCGGATTCACAGCATTCGCCCCAATGCCGACTATGTCGTCATGGCGGAAAAAATCGCCCAGTTGATGCCGGCAGTAGGCTCGGACCAGGTCCGCGGCGGCTGGTACGACGTGGTCGAGCGTGTACTTGCTCCCGGCGAGGAAGCTCACCGCTTCGTCTGGCACGACCGCAAGGCCTGGTGGCAGCAGGAGCAAGCCATCCTGGCTTATCTGATCCTGCACGGTTGCCTGAACAAGGCGGATTACCAGCGGCACGGCCGAGAGGCGGCGGCGTTCTACAACGCTTTCTTCCTCGATCATGACGACGGCGCCGTCTACTTCAACGTTCTGGCCAACGGCCTGCCCTATCTGCTCGGAAACGAACGGCTCAAGGGCAGCCATTCGATGAGCGCCTATCACTCCACCGAACTATGCTATCTGTCGGCGGTCTACCTCAACCTGCTGACCCACAAGCAGCCAATGACCCTCCACTTCAAGCCACGGCCCGACGGCTTCCCCGGCCGTATTCTACGGGTGGCCCCGGATATCCTGCCCAAGGGCAGCGTCCGCCTGACCGCCGTGGAGATCGACGGACGACCCCACTCGGCCTTCGACGCCGAGGGTTTGTCCATTCAATTGCCCGATTCACGGCAGGACGTGCGGGTCAAGGCGACTCTCACGCCCGTCCGGTAGCCCTGTTCACTCACTGAAGGATTCAGGCATATGGCGATCCAGGTTGAGGTTTCCACCCGGAACGGGATCACGGTGGTCACCGTGGCCGGCGAGATTGACGGCGGGTCGGCGCCGGGGCTCCAGTCCCAGGTCCTGCCCCTGTTGCAGCAGAACGGCGCATTGGTCCTGGATTTGGCGGGCGTCACCTACATGTCCAGCGCCGGGTTGCGCGTGCTGCTTCTGCTCTACCGTCAAGCCGTCGCCCGCAACGGGCGGGTCGCGCTGGCGGGAGTTGCGGAGACCATTAAGGACACGATGGCGGTCACCGGTTTCCTCAAGTTCTTCGCCGTGGCCGGCACCGTCGATCAGGCTCTAACCACGCTTCAGCAGGCCTGAGATGGATACCCGCATCGACTTTTATCCCACCCACCAGCACCAGGGTTACAAACTCCGGCCAGGGCGCCCCGTCCCGTTCGGAGCCACCCTGGTGCCAGGGGGGGTCAATTTCGCCATCTGCTCCCGTTACGCGACCTCATGCACGCTGGTTCTGTTCGAGAAAGGCGCGTCCACGCCGCTGGTGGAGATCCCCATCCCCGAAGTGTTCCGCATCGGCAACACTTGGTGCATGGTGGTCTTCGATCTCGACTACGAACGGATCGAGTATGGCTACCGCATGGAGGGTCCCTGGGATCCGAGGGTGGGACACCGCTTCGATTCTTCCAAGATATTGCTCGACCCCTACGCCAAGGCGATTGGTGGGCGCGATGTCTGGGGCGAACCGCCGGACTGGAACGATCCCTACCCCCACCGGGCCCGGCTGATCTTCGAGGACTTCGACTGGGAGGACGATCGTCCCCTGGAGACGCCGCTCGCGGATCTGGTGATCTACGAATTACACGCGCGCAGCTTTACCCGTCACTCCTCGGCCGAGGTCAAGCATCCCGGCACCTATGCCGGCCTCATGGCCAAGATTCCCTATCTCAAGGAACTGGGAGTGAACTGTGTCGAACTGATGCCCATCTTCGAGTTCGACGAATTCGAGAATAGCCGCCCCAATCCGGTCACCGGCGAGACGATGTACAACTATTGGGGCTACAGCACGGTGGGGTTTTTTGCCCCCAAGGCCGGTTACGCCGCCACCGGGCCGCTGGGCATGCAGGTGGACGAGTTCAAGAACCTGGTCAAGGAACTGCACCGCAACGGGATCGAAATCATTCTTGACGTGGTGTTCAACCACACCGCCGAGGGCAACGAGCAGGGGCCGACGCTCTCCTTTCGGGGCATCGACAACCAAACCTACTACATGCTCACGCCCGAGGGGTACTACTTCAATTTCAGCGGCTGCGGTAACACGCTCAACTGCAACAACCCCATCGTGCGGATGATGGTGCTCGACTGCCTGCGCTACTGGGCGGCGGAATATCATATCGACGGTTTCCGCTTCGATCTGGCCGCTATCCTGGGGCGCGACCCCTGGGGCGCTCCGATGCCCAATCCCCCGCTGCTGGAAAGCCTGGCTTTCGATCCGATCCTGGCCAAGTGCAAACTGATCGCCGAAGCCTGGGACGCTGGCGGCCTGTATCAGGTTGGTTCTTTCCCCGCCTACGGGCGCTGGGCTGAATGGAACGGCAAGTACCGCGATGACATCCGCCGTTTCCTGAAAGGCGACGAGGGGATGATTCCCGCCCTGGCCCAACGCCTTCAGGGTTCGCCCGATCTCTACGGCTGGAATCGGCGCGGTCCCACCGCCTCGATCAACTTCATCACCTGCCACGACGGCTTCACTCTCTACGATCTGTTCGCCTACAACTACAAGCACAATGAGGCCAACGGCGAACAAAATCGCGATGGCGGCGACGACAACCATAGCTGGAATTGCGGGGCTGAGGGCGAAACGGACAACTCGGAAGTCCACGCTCTGCGCCAGCGCATGATCAAAAATGCCCTGGCCATTTTGTTGATGAGTCATGGGGTTCCGATGATCCTGATGGGTGACGAGGTGGGCCGCACCCAGCGCGGCAACAACAACACCTACTGCCACGACAACGATCTTAACTGGTTCGACTGGTCCCTGCTGGAACGTAACACCGGCCTGTTCCACTTCGCCCGCCAGATGATCGCTTTCCGAAAGACCCATCCGTTGTTGCGTGCCCGCGAGCACTTGGGAATCAGCGCCGTTCAGGCCGATTTTATCTGGCATGGTGTCCATGCCTGGAACGCCGACTGGTCGCCAGGCTCACGAACCGTGGCATTCATGTTGCGCGAGCGCCAGGCCGGCCAAGGGGGCAATACCAACCCGGTGCTTTACATGGCCCTGAATGCCTACTGGGACGCCTTGCCTTTCCAGCTACCCGAATTGCCGATCAACTATCGCTGGCATCTATTCGCCAACACGGCGCTTTCGTCGCCCCACGACATCTATGAACCCGGCCATGAGATTCCCCTGGAACCGTATCAGGACAGCTTCCTGGTCGGCGGACGGGCCGTGGTCATCCTGGTCGGACGCCCCTGAACTCAGCCACACCAACACGTTACGGAGAATCCATCATGGCATTCAGCGCGAATCTTGAAATGACGGGTTCCGAGGCCCGGATCACCCTCGAGGGGGAGCTCGATGCCGCGGTCGCCGATCAGTTCCGCCAAACCGTCGAGCGCGCCGCTCAGGAAAAGCCCCAAAAGCTCGTCTTGTTCATGGATAAGCTGCAATTCATGGCCAGCGCCGGCTTGCGCGTGCTGGTGTTCGCCAAGCAGCGCATGGGACGGGACGTGGCCATTTACGTCATCGGCGCCACCGGCCCCGTCCTCAACACGATGCAGATGAGCGGCTTCCACCAGGCCGTCTATCTGCAGGAGAGTTATCCCTAGTCAGCGAGCGTCTTTCCATGATCCAACACAGCCTTCCGGCCAGTCTCGCGGCGCTTTCGGACATCCGCCGGCTGGTCACGCAAGCTTGTCAAACCGCGGGATTAAGCGAGGATGCGACCTATCGCCTGGCCCTGGCTGTGGATGAGATCGCCACCAATATCATCACCCACGGCTACGAAGAGCAAGGCATGACGGGCGACATCGTGGTTTCCCTAGACCAGACCGACAAAGATTTGACCGTCATTTTGGAGGATACCGGCGTTGCTTTCGATCCGCGCGCCCAAAGCCTGCCTACCGCCGAAGACCTCGACAAGCCACTGGATGACCGCGAGATCGGGGGGTTGGGAATTTTCCTGGCGCTCGCGGGAGTGGACCGTTTCGACTATCAACGATCCGACAACGTCAACCGTAACCTCTTTGTAATGAACCTGGCCTAGAGCCACCTGGAGCAACCGACATGGCCAAGAAAGCGTTGTACATCCTCTCGGAATACGGTTATTGGGGCGTGGAGCTGCTGGGGCCCCTCACCCATCTTGACGCCGCCGGCTACGAAGCGGTTTTCGCCACCCCCAAGGGCAAGCGTGCCCACGCCCTGCCGCCCAGCTACGACCCCACTTATTTCGATCCACCGCTGCGTTGCAACGTCACCGAGCCCGATATCGCCGTCAAGGTCAAGGCCCTGGACGAATCGAGTCGGCTCGATAAAGTCGTCAACCTGTCGGAATGGTTCCCGGAGCGCCCCTATTTCAGCGAGCCCGATTTCTTGCGCCAGTTCGAGGCTTATTACAACCGCCGCGCCGAGGTGTGGAAGGAACTGGAGGACTACTCCTGCCTGGTGCTGGTCGGCGGCTCCGGCCCATTGATCGACATGGCCAACAACCAGCGGGTACATGACGCAATCCTGGGATTCCACAAGCTGGACAAGCCGGTCGCCGGCATCTGCTACGGCGTGACCCCGCTGGCCTTCGCCCGCGAGATCGACACGCGCAAGTCGCTGATCCGGGGCAAGCACGTCACCGGCCACTGCATCGAATACGACTACAAGGACGGCACCGGTTTCCTGAACACCGATCTCAACATGGGACCGCCGCCCTATCCGCTGGAATACCTGCTGAGTGACGCCGTGGGGCCGGACGGTCAGTATCACGGCAATTTCGGGCGGCGCACCTCAGTGATCGTGGATTGGCCGTTCATCACCGCCCGTTCGCTGCAATGCTCCTTCGAGTTTGGCGAGCAACTGGTCAACATGCTCGACAAGGGCCTGCGCCGCTACGGCTGGTGATTCCATGACCGCGCCCGCCTCCAAGACCGGCCGCCACGCCATCCTCGAACAGTTTCTCGCGGATGGCATGACCCACATGTTCGGCAACCCCGGCACGGTCGAGCAGGGCTTCCTCGATGCCCTGTCCGACTATCCGGACCTCAAGTACATCCTGACCCTGCAAGAATCGGTGGCGGTGATGGCGGCGGACAGTTACGCCCGCGCCGTCAAGCGTCCCACCCTCGTGCAGATTCACAGCACGCCGGGCCTGGGCAATGCCATCGGCGCGCTGTACCAGGCTAAGCGGGGTCACGCGCCGCTGGTGGTGATCGGGGCCGACGCCGGTGTCAAATACTTCGGCATGGATGCGCAAATGGCGGGCGATCTGGTGGCGTTCGCCGAGCCGGTGACCAAGTACGCGACCTGCGTCTACGATCCCAGTTCGTTGCTGCGGGTGTTGCGGCGGGCCACCAAGATCGCCGCCACCCCGCCGATGGGACCGGTCTATGTGTGCCTGCCCATGGACATTCTGGACGCCCCCGTCACCGAGGACGTGTTTCCGACCTTCATTCCCTCCAGTCGGGTCGCGCCTGAACCGGAACTGGTGAACGAAGCGGCGCGGCGACTGGCGGCGGCGGAACGACCGATGCTCTTCATCGGCGACGGCATCGCCTACTCACGGGCGCAGGCCGAACTGACCCGGGTCGCCGAATTGCTGGGCGCCGAAGTCTGGGAGGCCAACAACGGCGAATTGAACATGGACACCACGCATCCCCTGTATCAGGGGGCGACGGGGCACATGTTCGGCGCGCAGAGCCTGCCGATCACCCGCAAGGGCGATGTCAATCTAGTTTGCGGCACCTACATGGTTCCGGAGGTGTTCCCGGAACTGGGCGACATCTTCACGCCGGGGGCGCAGGTCATCCATTTCGACCTGGACAGCTACGAGATCGCCAAGAATCATCGGGTCACCCTGGGCGCGGTCGCCGATCCCAAGCTGACCCTGGCGGCCTTGGCCGAAGCTTTGGAGCGAACTCTCAGCTCGGCGCAACGGGCCGCGGCGCAAGCCCGCAGCCAGGCCATCGGCGCGGCCAAAGCGGCGCGCATTGCCGAGCAGAAGGCCAAGGATGCGGCCAGCCGCAATGATCTGCCGCTGCACATGGCCCGGTTCATGGAGGAGTTGGCCCCACGCCTGCCGGAGGATGCGGTGATCTTCGACGAGGCGCTGACCAACTCGCCGCCGATCACCCGCTATTTCCCGCCGCGCCGGCCGGAACATTACTTCCTCACCCGCGGTGGCTCGTTGGGTCTGGGTTTTCCCGGTGCCATCGGCTTGAAACTGGCTTGCCCCGACAAGCTGGTGATCGGTTTTTCCGGAGACGGCGGCTGCATGTACACCATTCAGGCGCTGTGGACGGCGACGCGGCATAACCTGAACGTCAAGTTCGTGGTGTGCAACAACCTGTCCTACCGGCTGCTGCAACTGAACATCCAGGCCTACTGGCGGGAATTGGGCATCGCTCCGCGTCCCTACCCCCTGAGCTTCGATCTGTCTTACCCACCCCTCGACTTTGTCAAGATGGCCGAATCGATGGGAGTCGCCGCGACCCGAGTCGAGCGCCCCGAGCAAATCGTTCCAGCCATTGAGCAAATGTTGAACAGCCCAGGCAGCTTCCTGATCGATCTGGCGCTGGAGAACGATACCCACCCCGAGTTGATCGGGGTTCGGTGCGGCCAATGACGCCCGCCGCTTTTCCCCATGCAAAGAGGAGTTTCCCATGCCTGAACTGAGCAACAGTGAAATCGAACGGTTCGTGGCCGACTGGTACAAGGCGCTGGACGTTCACGAACCGATGGTCAACATCCTGCCCCTGCTGGCCGACGAGGGTCTGGAAATGGTCTTCCCCGAAGCCACCCTGCACGGCAAGGCGGAATTCGAGGGCTGGTACCAGCGGGTCATCCGGATCTTTTTCGACGAGGATCACCGGGTCAAGTCGGTCGCGGTGGATCGCCAGGGCGAGGACTACAACCTCGTCGTGGTGGTCGAGTGGAAAGCCAGCGTCTGGAATCCACCGGCGCCGTACAGCGCCCGCATCATGCTGGACGCCTATCAGCGCTGGGTGGTCCGCGCTCATCCGGTCACCGGCAAGCCGGTGGTCCGCACCTACATCGTGGATCGGCTGGAATACCACGAAGGTTCGGCCAAGCTCTAAAACCCGTTCCGCTCCCGCTCCCCGCCTGGCGGCGGGGGACGCTGGCTTGATTGCATCTGTCGCGAAGGAGACTCCATGAAGAAGAACGTGCCCGACAGCCCGCTGGGCAAGCTGTACAATGAACACATCGACTTCATCATCGCCCACAACGTTGAGGGTCTGCTGAACCAATACGCCCCCGACTGCGTGCTGATTAGTAGCATGACCCCGGACAAACAGCCCCTCTACGTGCGCGGCCACAAGGAACTGGAAGAATTCTTCCGCTCGCGCATTTTCACACTCAAGGATCTCACCACCGACATCGCCTTCTGGGCCGAATTGCCCAACGGCCTGATGATGGTCGAGGCCATCGAGTTCGAGGGCATGGACGGCAGCAAGGGCGCCTGCCGCTTCTACGACAACTGGGTGCTGGACGAGAACGGCAAGATCAAAATCCACTTCGCCGGCGTGGTCCAGTATGCCGACGGCAGTATCGCCTGAGCGGGAGGACCGCCCTATGCCTCTGCACGGCAAAAAAGTCGGCATCCTGATCGAAGGCGACTACTACGAGCCGGAAATCTGGTACTACCAGCATCGTTTTGCCGAAGAGGGCATCGAATTGCATCTGCTCACCCGCCTCTGGGGCCAGCCGATGTTGGAGTTTCTGGGTCATGAGTATCGCGCGCCCCTTCAGTGTCGCGAATCCTTTGAGGGGATGAGCGACGCCGAATTGAAAAGCTATGCGGCGATCATTGTGCCTTCCGGCATGGTGGCGGATCGGTTGCGCTACACCGAGGATCCGGAGCGCCCACCGCCGGCTACCGAATTTCTCCAGCGTGCGTTCGCGGAACCCGCCATCCTCAAGGGGATCATCTGTCACGGCATGTGGCTGGTGGCCCCGATGCCGGAACTGGTACGCGGGCGGCGGGTCGTCGTGCATAACAACCTGATCGGCGATGCGCGCGCCTACGGTGCTGTTTACACCAACGAGGATGTGGTGGTGGATGGCGACCTGATCACCGCCCGTAGCGGCGGCCACTGCCATCAGTTCGCCCGCGCCATCATTGACCGTCTGTCCTTGGCCTGAATTTACGGAGAGCGAAACCATGCCCACTCTTGCCTTCGCCCATGTCGGGCTGACCTGCAAGGATCCGCTCGCCATCGAGCGGTTCTACACGAAGTATTTCGGCTTCCAGCGGGTACGCGTCGTTCCGCTGGGGGACGATGAGTTGGTTTACACCCGCTCCGGCAACCTGACCCTGGAAATCTTTAAGGCCAAGGAGGAACGGCCGATCTCTCCACCAAGCGCGGACGGTTATTCATGGGCTGGGGTACGGCATTTGGCCTTTCAGGTTGACGACGTGGACGCCAAGCTTGCCGAACTGGGTGAGGACGCCAAGATATCCCTTGGCCCCCTGGATTTTGACACCTTCATTCCCGGCTGGAAGACCGTCTGGGTTGCTGATCCCGAAGGCAACATCATCGAAATCAGCCAAGGCTATACGGACGCCCCTGGCACTCCTCCCTTGCAACTCTAAACCGGCTCCGCGGCACGCCCGGCGACCCCGCTGGGCTGTTCGGGTTTGGTTCCCCGCCGTGGTCATTTCATGCCGAGAGGGGTGACCGATCAATTATCGAGAGGTTTGACAAAACGTGTTAACTGTGAACGTGGCCAAGGTTGGCGAGGTGACTGAAGTTCTGCTGACCGGGGAGCTGGACGGCATGACCTCGTCGCAACTGGAACAGCAGTTGAACAGCCTGATCGGTTCGGGCGAGCGGCGATTCTTGATCCGGTTCGCCGCGCTAGCTCTGATTACCAGCGCTGGTCTGCGCGTATTTCTGGGGTTCGCCAAGAAAACGCACAAGCTCAACGGTAAAATGGTCTTGTGCGAGATGTCGCCCAACGTGCGCGGTGTATTCGACATGGCTGGGTTCAGCAACATCATGACCATCAGCGCCACGGCCGCCGAGGGCAAGGCCCTGCTTGAACCCGACTCGGCGCCCACCACGACCTAAACTCCGCCCGCCAATTCGCGCGCCATCGCCACGTTGGCCTGGGTAGCGTTCGTTTGCCCGATCTCAGTGGAGAAGTCGATGTTCGCTAGCTCAGGCAATGTATCCAAGGAAGAAGCCGCCCGCACCGCCGCGATCGCCGGTGCCATCGACGTGCTCGTCACCTTGAGCGCCCTGATTGCGGCGCATTCCTCGGTTCTGCTCGCCGACTTTCTCAAGACCAGCCTGGAATTTGTCGCCGTCCTATTGTCCTGGCTGGCGATCCGGCGCATCGTCGGCGGAACCCAGCACCAATTTGATTACGGGCTTGGCAAGCTGGAGAACCTTTCGAGCCTATTCGTGGGCAGCATCATGCTGCTGGGGATGCTGGTGATCGTAATCAACGCCATCGCCAACATGCTCAATCCATCGCATATCGCCGGCCTTGGCGTGTGGATCAGTCTGATTGCCCAAATCGTTTTCGGCGGGATCAATAGCCTTTTGAGCTGGCGCAGTTTCCGCACGGCCCGTGCCGAAAACTCCCCATTGCTGAAGTCCCAGGGGCAGTTATTTTTTACCCGCGCCTTCGGCAACGTCTTCATTTTGCTGGCCCTGGGGCTGAGCCTGCTCCTGTCGGGCTTCTCCTGGTCGGTCTACATCGACCCGGCGGCATCGCTGGTGATCGCCGCCAGCATCTTGATCTCGGCGATTGGCGTGCTGTCCAGTTCCTTCTACGACTTGCTTGACCGGACCCTGGAAGAAGCCGATCAGATCGTGATCCTGCGCGAATTGGCCCAACGTTTCCATGACTATGAAGCCTTGCATGGTATTCGTTCGCGTCGCGCCGGAGGTCAGGTGTTCGTCGAGGTTTTTCTCGAATTTGACCCTGACAAAACCATGGGCGAAATTCAAACGGTCGTGGATGCCCTGTGCCGTAGTATCGAAGCGCAGATTCCGAGCAGTCGGGTTGCCGTCGCCCTTGCCAAAGAAACATTGCATTAGATTCGCCCTCAAACAAGCTTTCAGCGCATTGGCAATGCCATAACCGATAAAACCTAAAACCACATCATAGCCTTAAGGAGGGTCGTGCATGAATCACCTGCGTAGCTTAATGTTATCACTGCCTGTCTTCTTGTGCGCCCTGCTGCCACCCATCGGCGCCGACGCGAAAACCTATGGCAATGACCTCCAGACGATGGCCGCCGCGCGCGAGGCGGGCGTCAGTATCACAGCCACCATTCAACCCACCGCTTCTTCCTCGGTACTCCAAAAAGCCGCGCAAGATTTTTTCGCAGCCTACCAGAAAGCCACGATTAACGCTGATGCCACTACCGGCTTATTGAACCTGTTGACGGACAGCGTGGAAATGACTTTCAGCGGACAACCGGGCGAGATGCTACCCTTCGCGGGTATTTTCGTTGGCCACGATGGCGTGGCCAACGTAATGAAAGCCATCCGGGATAACTCCAAGACCGAGTCTTTCCAGGTTCGAGAGACCCTCTTCACAACGTTCGCGGTTGATTTCAGTCTATTGCCTCAAGATCCCTTGATCCCCCAGGATAACCGGGTTGCCGCCATCCTGGAGGAAGTGCGCACGGCCAATCGTCTTGAGCGCCGCACCTATCGGCTCGACGTGGTCGCTTGGTTGACTGTGGAAAACAATGGCAAAATCTCCAGGGTGCAATTTTTTTATGATAGCTATGTCCCTTCCCAAGCCTTCGTCGGCGCCCCTCGGCTGATGACCAACCCTGACATCTATCCAGTTATCGCACCGCTGCGTGATCCCAGTGCTGATCCCGTGGTTACCCTAAGCACCGTGATGGACTTTTTCGGGCGTTTCGGCACCGACACGGCTCCACCCTTCGATTGTATCTTCAATAGTATCGTACAGGTGATGGACCCCAGTATTGCCGTCAGTTACGCAGGCGATCCGAGGCTGGTGCCGTTCGCGGATGATGGGATTCGCCAGGGTATTAAAGGCGCCCTGAGCGTGTTTTGCGACACGGAAGTATACACGCACCCACGAACCTTCAATATCGAGGAAGTCGCCGTGGGGGCCGACCGCGTTGTTGCCAACACGTTCGAGCAGCGCACCGCCGTGGAAACCAGCCGCGGTTATGATATTGCCACGCAAATCATGGTGACCGCTCGCAACAGGCTGATTACTTCGGTCAAAGGTCTATTCGACAGCGTCATCACCGTCACGGCTCTCCACGGTGTGGATCCATTCTACATCGATCCATTCAACTGGCGTATCCCTGCTGGCCAGCGATAACTTGAATGTGGCGACGCAAAGTAAAATGGCGTCGCTACATCTCCGAAAAAATCGAGGATGTGGACAACATTATGGATAAACTTATCAAGGAGGCCATCGACCAAATTGACTCAACAACCCGCCTGCAAGGAAACTTCCGCCAATCCGAGGAGGTATTCCCATGAATGAAAACCTTGGTGGCATCTTGATTGTGGCCGATAGCGGGATCATAAACGAAACCTTGGTCCAAACGCTGTTTTCCCTGGCGCAACGGGTGATCATTGTCAATGAAGCCAAACAGGCATTAGCCCTGATTGAGACTGACTCTTTCAATCTAGTCTTATTTGCCGCGCGCTTATCCGATATGGCGGCGCAAGAGTTTCTAAGGCAAATTAAGAATACCGATAGTGCGAACCCCATGGCCACCCTAGTGATCGGTGATCCAGATCAGGAGGTGGAATTGGAGCAGTGCTTACAGGCGGGCGCCGACGATTTTTTGATAACCCCGCTCGGCCCAGGACTTTTGAAAGCGCGCGTGCAATTTGTGCTTGAGCACAATCGCTTGCGCCATAAGCATGAACCCAGCCTCGAAAATGCGGAACTCCTAAAGATCGAGCACGATATCCAGATCGCCAGACGTATTCAGGCTGGCTTCTTGCCAACCGAGTTACCCAAACCGGGGGGTTGGGATGTGGCCGCGTGTTTCCAGCCCGCGCGCGAGGTGGCTGGTGATTTCTATGACGCTTTCATGCTCTCGCAAAACCGCCGTCTGGGTTTCGTAATCGCCGATGTGGTGGATAAAGGAGTGCCCGCCGCCCTGTTCATGGCGCTGGTGCGGAGTTTGACGCGCGCTTTCGCGCAACAAAATTATTCGATCAACTGGACTGACATACTTGAGGCGGGCACATCAGATCAACTGTTTGCTCGCAGGCAAACCCGCGCCATCCCATCGACCGGAACCATGGCGCTGAAGAACGCGGTGCAACTGACCAATAATTACATCACTGAAAATCACATGCAGGATAATATGTTCGCTACCTTGTTTTTTGGTATGCTGGACCCTGCGACTGGTCAATTAGCGTATATCAACGCGGGCCACAATCCACCGGTCATCTTTGACGGCAACGGCAATCTCAAGCTTGAACTTAAACCGACCAGCATGGCCGTGGGGATGATGCCCGATACGAATTACTCCATTGAATTCGCCCAAATTGATCCAGGCGACTTCATCTTCTGCTATACGGACGGCGTCACCGAAGCACGCAATTCCGGCGGTGATTTCTTCATGGAAGACCGTCTTTTCGAACTGCTGGCCCGACCAGGAACGACAGCGCGCGGACTCGTCGATCATGTCTATGCGGCACTACAGGACTTCATGACCGGTGCCGTCCAGTTCGATGATATCACGATGATTGCCGTAGTACGCCAACCTGAAAGTTTTTGATCTACCCTGATGAATGCCAAGTAAAAATCCAGGTAAAGAGACCATGCCCAAGGTTATCTCGGTTCATTCTTTTCGCGGCGGTACGGGAAAATCAAACACGACGGCCAACATAGCGGCGCTTTTAGCCGAGCAGGGCATGCGAGTCGGCGTGGTCGATACCGATATCCTGTCGCCAGGCATTCACGTACTTTTTGGTCTCGTCGAAGAAAAGATGGTGCATAGCCTCAATGATTACCTGTGGGGCTCTTGCAATGTGGAGGACGCGGCGCTCGATATAACCGCCAACTTGGGCGACGCCATCAAGGGTAAAATCTATCTTATTCCCTCCAGCATGAAGACCGGCGATATCGCCCGTATCCTGCGGGAAGGCTACGATGTTGGCCTGCTCAATGACGGTTACGAACGCCTGATCAAGCAACTCAACCTCGACTTTCTTCTCATCGACACCCACCCAGGTCTGAACGAGGAAACGCTGTTGTCGATTGCGATTTCGGACGTGCTGATCATCGTCATGCGTCCCGACGCGCAAGATTTCCAGGGAACGGCGGTCACTGTCGAAGTAGCCCGCCAATTAAGCGTACCGCTCATGCTATTAGTGGTCAACAAGACACCGCAAATTTTCGACAGTCAAATGGTCAAGAAACGGGTCGAAAACTCCCTGCGATGCGAGGTGGCGGCTATTTTGCCGCATAGCGATGAAATGATGGCGTTGGCCAGCGAAGGGGTGTTCGTCATGAAATATCCCGATCATCCCATGGTGCGTATATTAAAGGGAGTTCTCGGTTATTTTCAAAAGTAATCCGTTGAACCATGCCATGGATGCCCGCGTGTTCTGGGGTCATGGCCCAATCACCCACTTTGGAGTATCGCTGAGTAAAGTGTCTTAGTGAGACCGATCGGCGCGTAATCGACTCGCCAGCGCGTTAATGCGCTTGAAATACTCCGATTGCACGATCTCGCCGACTTGTCTGGCGCAGTCGGCGTGGTCGATTTCGATATGAATGTTCTGATTCTGCTTCTTCAGCTCATGTTCGCGCGCATAAACCTCCTGAGCATTTTGAATGACCGAATAGCGAATGATATCGGGATCCTGCTCGGAAACGATTGGAGCTAGAAAGATAATTCCCCGATCGTGCAGGGTGAATTCCTCGCGTCGCAGGAAGATACGCGCGCCATTCTCCAGCAGTAAATGAGTACCATTGGCGCTCTGGTCCACCAGAATGAATTTGCCTTGGCGAAACTCGATGGTGGCATGACTGCGGGATACCTGTTCTCGATTCACCACCAGGTCATTGCCGGCGCCGCGCCCAATCTTGAACACCCGATGATCGGGCATCAGTTCGATGCTTTTACCGCGATATTCCAAAAACAACCGCGCGAACAGCAACTTCATCAATGCTTCCTGGTAGATGACTACCTGGGTCTGACTGGTGGAGTCGCGCCAGATGATCTCGGTGATTTCCATATCGCCCTGTTTGCCCGGCACCCACGACTGACCGAGATTACGAGCCTTTTGCCCAAGTTCGGCGGGTAGCAACCCGGCCGTTTCCTGAGTGGTGATGATTTGATCGGCCTTGGCCAAGGTGAACATCCGAACGGCGACATTGACCGCGTCGCCGAAAACCTTGTCTTCCTCCACAAGCACCTGGCCGTGATGCAAGCCAATCTTGACGGAGATGTTCAAGCCAATCAGCGCCGAATCGTCCTTGAGAGCCTGCTGCATTTCACAGGCGGCGCGAACCGCCCGTTCTGGATCCGCAAAGCAACTCATGATTTCATCGCCGGTCGCCTTGACAATGATCCCCCCTTGAGCCCCAATCTTGGCCGTGAGCACACCCAACACCCGCATCTCGATCTGTCGGCCACGCTGGGGGCCATACTTTTCGAACAACCGGCTACCACCACCGTCCGCGAACAACACGGTTGCCGACACTTGCCGGGGCGATGCCGACCTGTCATTAGTTTTGGACAGCAAGCGGCCAAGATTTAGTTTCATCACCTGCTCCCAAACAAATTCGCCGGCTACAATCGACCTGGAGGACCCCTGGAGGACCCCTTAGAAGGGTTTGACCAGAGTCAAGGTAGTTATCGATCCCTCGGAACGATCCTTGGCGCCAAACTCGCGCCAGTGACGCAACTGGAAACCGAAGCCATACTCGGGAAAGAAATTTTGGATCTCCGGGCCAATACCGAACACTCGATCATGGACATTGGCGTCATATTGGATATCGGAGCCTGTATCGCTGGTAACTTGCCATTGGGCGTAACCGGAGATACCTACGATCAGGGCGCCGAAGCTTTTGCCCACGCCCCACTCCACCGAGACATCGTTCCCTGGGGTGATGTCCACATACTGGCGCTTGCTATGAACCTCGTAGCGAGACAGGAAAGAGGCCGACCAGGTACGCTCCCGGTCGAAAAACCAGGTACCGGCCACGATGGGATAATGAGTCCAGAAATCCTTGCCTGGTTGTGCCGGCTGCTGGTCGTCCCGGTTGCCGGTGGGCGCGAACAGACCGTAGCCGACGCCGAAATCCCACTGCGGACCACGCCATTCCAGCACCAGGGGTTCCAGGTTCACATCGCCTAGCCCGAAGTCGGAATCGTCGATACCGAAGTTGTTGATCCGAATACTACGGTAAACCAGCGGTACGGCCACATTCCAACTGAATTCCGCGCCTAGAAATTTGAGTTGGGTGACATGAATGATTCGATGGACGTTGGCAAACGCCTTGGCGTCGAAACCCAGGGACTTGCCATCGGGGGCCAACGCGGTATGGCCAGCACTGTTTTTCAGTTGGTCAGCTTCGTAGAACAGATTGTACATCAGATAGTAAAGACCCGGACCCGGCACGCTGCCCGCCAGGATGCCGGAAGTGCCATTGGGGTAGTGGTTGGTCTCCTGCGCTGTGGCCGACAGCCCCCAAGTCATCAGGAACAAGACAACGGCGCCGCGCAAGCTGGACTGGCGATCCGCCATCACGCTTAGTGATGCGCGCCGCGACGCACCTTTCCTAATCGTTTCATGGATCGAATAACAATCAACCGTTTGATTCATGAAATCATACCCGCGATTGACACTGTGCCCTGGCAATGGATATTCCAGATTTGGCGCCCTATACCCTGGCTTTCAGCTCAAGCTGGCGGCACCAAATAAACGTATAACTCAATAAACCGACTAAAACAATAGGTCGTTTTAAGGATGATAGGATCGTCGCGCACAGTCTTTACACTACTGCCCGACCCAACGCAATTTATAGTCCCACCTTACCCATTCGCGGCTGGAGTCGTAATGCCCAAACCCGGTATTTCTGCTACCATGCGCGGCATTTTCAGTGCGGTAATGAAGGATGTCCCAACATGTCACGTCCATACAACTTTAGCGCGGGCCCCGCCATGCTACCCGAGGCGGTTTTGGAACAAGCCAAGGCCGAAATACTGGATTGGCGCGGTTCCGGCATGTCGGTGATGGAAATGAGCCATCGCGGCAAGGAATTCGTCTCCATCGCCGAACAGGCCGAAGCTGATCTGCGCGAATTGCTAAACATTCCAGCCAACTACAAGGTGCTGTTTCTGCAAGGCGGCGCGTCCAGCCAGTTCGCCATGGTTCCCATGAACCTGCTGCGCGGCAAGACCAAGGCGGACTATCTCAACACTGGGCAGTGGTCGAAAAAGGCTATCTCCGAGGCCAAGAAATTCTGCCAGGTCAACGTCGTCGCCAGTTCCGAAGCGGTCAACTTCACCACCGTGCCGGCCCGCGATACCTGGAAGTGCGACCCCGACGCTGCTTACCTGCACTACACGCCGAACGAGACCATCAACGGCGTCGAGATGCAGCAAATTCCGGAGGTCGGTATACCGCTGGCGGCGGATTTTTCCTCCACCCTGTTATCGCGCCCGTTGGATGTCAGCAAGTTCGGCGTGATCTATGCCGGCGCCCAGAAGAACATCGGCCCCGCTGGTTTGACCATCGTCATCGTTCGCGAGGATTTGATGAGCCAGATCGTTGCGGGCACGCCGACCATGCTTGACTACGCCGCCATGGCCAAGGAAGGGTCAATGTACAACACGCCGCCGACCTATGCCTGGTACATCGCCGGGCTGGTCTTCCAATGGCTGAAAGCGCGGGGTGGGCTGACGGCGATGGCCGAACGCAACCAGGCCAAGGCCGAGTTGCTGTACAAGGCCATCGACGAATCCGGCTTTTACAAGAATCCGGTCGATCCGGCTTATCGCTCGTGGATGAACGTGCCATTCACCCTAGCCGACGAAGCGCTGGACAAGCTGTTCCTGGCCGAAGCCAAGAGCGCCGGTCTGTTGACCTTGGCCGGCCATCGTTCGGTCGGCGGGATGCGCGCCAGCATCTACAACGCCGTACCGCTGGAAGGCGTTCGGGCGCTGGTGGACTTCATGGCCGACTTCCAGAAACGGCGCGGCTAAGCGATTTTTTGTCTTTGTATCCGCCCTGGACGCTCGCGTCCGGGGTGTTCTTTTTTCAGGCGAATGGTTGAACCGTCCATGCATAAGATTCTGACCCTCAATAACATCAGCGTTTCCGGCCTAGAACGTCTCCCTCGCGACCGTTACGAGATCGCTTCCGAGATTCAAAATCCCGACGCCGTGCTGCTGCGCTCCTTCAGTATGCACGACTGGCCGATTCCCGCCAGCCTCAAGGCGGTGGGCCGCGCCGGCGCCGGCGTCAACAACATTCCTGTACCCCAGATGACTGCCAAAGGGATTTGCGTGTTCAACGCGCCCGGCGCCAACGCCAACGCGGTCAAGGAATTGGTGATCGCCGGGATGCTGCTGGCCGCGCGCAATATTTGCACCGCTTGGGACTACGCGCGCAAGCTGCAAGGAACCGACGCCGAACTGTCCAAACAGGTCGAAGCCGGCAAGAAACAATTCGTCGGCATCGAACTGCCCAACCGCACCCTGGGCGTGATCGGTCTGGGCGCGATCGGCGTCAAGGTCGCTAACGCCGCCGGCGCGCTGGGGATGCGGGTGATCGGCTACGACCCGCACATCACCGTTAGCAACGCCTGGCAGTTGTCCTCGCAGGTCGAACAGGCGCTCAGCGTCAACGAGATGGCGGCGCAGGCCGATTTCATCACCCTGCACGTCCCGCTGAACGACGCCACCCGCCAGTTGATCAATGCGCCGCTGCTGAAGAACGCCAAGCCTGGATTGATCCTGCTGAACTTTTCCCGCGAGGGCGTGGTGGACGAGGAGGCGTTGTTCGAGGCGCTGCAAGCCGGCAAACTCAAAACCTACGTCTGCGATTTCCCGACCAACCGGCTGAAGGATCACCCCTGCGTCATCATGCTACCGCATTTGGGAGCTTCCACGGGCGAAGCCGAGGAGAACTGCGCGATCATGGTGGCCGATCAGGTACGCGACTATCTGGAGAGCGGCACAGTCCACAATTCCGTCAACTTTCCGGAGATGGCGATGCCACGCAACGGCGGGCCACGTCTGGCCATCGTCAACGCCAATGTCCCGCACATGATCGAACGCATTTCCAAGGCGATCTCCGAGGCTGGCATCAACATTCTGGATATGCTCAACAAATCGCGTGGCGACATCGCCTGCACCCTGGTGGATACCGCCGCGCCAGTACCGGCCGAGGTGGTAGCACGGATCGCCGACATTCAGGGCGTACTAAACGTTCGGATGCTGTAGGGAAGGCCAGGTATCGGTAATCCGGTATCAGGAGACGGGAACACCCTGAACAACCTGCCTTCCCACCTCCCGATAGCGTGGATATCGCGTTTCCCGGGCGCTTTTCAGCGAACCTACTCGAATCCTGCTCCCACGATTTCCAGGCTGGGAATGTCGCCGCCGCCGCTCCGGGAACGTGGATTATCCGATGCCAAAGTGCCGCTCCGGCCCCCACACGGGAACTGAGACAAATCGATTCTTTCTGGAGAAAAGGTCTTAATCCGTCTCACCCTGGGTGATGTCGAGGTAGGCTAGCCAGTAGCGAGATAAATCCTTGATGCAATCGATCCGAGTCAGTAGTGTGGCGATATCGGTCCTGATCCGCTCGACTTCGGGTAGCAGCATGGCCAAACCCGCATCCAGTTCGCTCAAATGCTTGCTGCGATTGGAGGCGATAATGGCGATCCGGGTCGTCAACAGGCGGATACGCAAATACAGCAAATCGCCAGGCGCGGTGGCATGGTGCGTATCCGGTATCTCGCCATTCTCTGGTCCCATGTCCTTTTTACCCAGCAGATGCGTTTCCAGCCCCGCCACCCGGGACAGCATCATGCTGATGTGACTTTGGGTAGAGGTTCGGTGCGCCAACGGTTCCAGGACCGCGATCTTTTCCTCCAGCACGCGCCGCCGTTCCTGAATCCGCGTCCGCAACCGGTCAACCTCACAATCGGCTCCGACCAGGCGTAAATCCAGGTCTTGCAATTCCGCCTCCATGCCTTCAAGAAACTCGCGCAATTGGCGGGACAAAATGCGCTCCAAGGCAAGGGTGCTGAACCGTTCCCATAAAGCGTCGGTCTGGGCGCGCAACGGCTCAAAGCCTTGGCGCAGTTCCACCATTCGGTCTAGGATGTCCCGCACGCTCCGCTCGTACTCGGCGCGGTCCTGGGCGTTCCAGATCTGCGCCATCTGTTCTCCTTCCTTGAGAACATAGGAGATGCTGGCTGGTGCTATGCTGTCCTCGACTTGATTACTGTCGGTCTCCACGCGGAGCGTCTCCAAAGTGAGCAAGACAAGGTCCCGAAAGGGAACTTGCCCGACGGTTAGGTCGGGCGTTCAGTCCTGATAAGTCCAGCCGTCGGGAAAGTCGCGGTTGACCTCATGAACGTCATAGACGCAAAAGTCTTGTTCGGGCAAGCCAGGAAACAACTCCCGCGCCTTGGCTTCCGCTCCTTGTTCGGTTTCGGCCAGGATGAGCGCGATGTTGAGCAACTTGTCGGAACTTGGGTCTTCGACCACGATGAGATAAGGTTTCATGAAGGCTCTCCTGCGGTTTTCGAGTTGAGCGCTGCGATGGGCTTGGATTGTTCAACCATAACGTCATGCCAGCGCGAACGCTTGGAAGCGGCTCAGGAATAACGATGGACGCGGAATCGGTGGTCCGACTCGCGGATAATATCGCCGACATGGAGCTTGAACATACCAGTCGGGCGCTCGGCGAAATATTGATGCAAGGTTTCCCGCACCACCGTGAAGGCCAGTTGCTCCCAAGGAATCTCCTCCTCGGCGAACAGCTTGACTTCCAGACTTTCCGCGCCGGGGCTGGCGACGCCATCCTTGAGCTGGCCGCGGAACATCAAATACACCTGGCTGACATGCAGCAGCGAGTATAAACCGTACAGGGTTGGATTTTCGACCACGGCGTTGGCTTCTTCCCACGCTTCGCGCATCGCCGCCACGACCGCCGACTCCCCGTTCTCCATGAAACCGGCCGGCAACGTCCACAAGCCATGACGCGGTTCGATGGCCCGCCGACACAACAAGATACGGCCCCGCCATTCGGGAAGACAGCCAGCGACGATCTTCGGGTTTTGATAATGAATGGCATCGCAGGCGTCGCAGACATACCGAGGCAAACTGTCGCCGGTGGGGATACGCAAGGTCACCGAGGCGCCGCACTGGCTACAAAATCTCATCGAGCGCAATCCTTCCGGCAATATCATCACGCCCCAAACCGACCCGGCAACGCCTCCTTTAGCTTGGCGCGCGCCTCACGCAACATCCGCTCAGTCATCGCCCAATCCACGCAGGGATCGGTGATCGAGACGCCATATTTCAGTTGCGAACGATCGGCGGGAATCGTCTGGTTGCCCCATTCTAGGTTGCTTTCGATCATGAAGCCCACGATGGAGCGATTGCCTTCCAGAATCTGATGCGCGCAGTCGTTCAATACCAGCGGCTGCAAGGCTGGGTCCTTGCGAGCGTTGGCGTGGCTGCAATCCACCACGATGTTGAGCGGCAACTTGTTCTTGAGCAGTTCCTGCTCGCACAGGGCGATGGTCACCATGTCGTAGTTGGGGCCATCGGAACCACCTCGCAAGACGACGTGGCCGTAGCGGTTGCCCTTGGTGCGGACCACCGCCGATCGACCGTTCGCGTCGATGCCGAGGAAACTGTGGGGCCGGGAAGCGGACTGTAAGGCATTGATCGCGACCTCCAGGCTACCGTTGGTTCCGTTCTTGAAGCCGACCGGGGTAGACAGGCCGCTGGCCATTTCCCGATGAGTCTGCGACTCGGTGGTGCGGGCGCCGATAGCGGTCCATGCCAGCAGGTCGTCCAAATACTGCGGGCAGAGTGGGTCCAGCGCCTCGGTGCCAGCGGGCAGGCCCAGTTCGGCGATTTCCAGCAGCAGCGCGCGCGCGATCCGCAACCCCTCGGCGATATCGAAGGAATCGTCCAGATGCGGATCGTTGATCAGGCCCTTCCAGCCGACCGTGGTCCGGGGCTTTTCGAAATACACCCGCATGATCAGGAACAGGGTATCGCCCACCTCGTCGGCCAGCGCACGCAACCGCCGCGCATAGTCGCGGGCCGCCGCGACATCGTGAATGGAACAGGGGCCGACCACGACGAACACCCGCGAATCCCGATGGTCGAGGATATCCTGAACGATCCGGCGAGCAGCCAACACCGTGGTTTCGGCGGCTTCGGTCATCGGCAATTGCCGCTTGATCTCCTCGGGGGTAGGCAACACATCCAGGGCGGCGACGTTGACGTTGTTGAGCAGGTTTGAAGACATGGGCATTTCCGCGGACGAAAGGTCAAGGTAAATTCAAGGTTAGAGGGAGATGGAGCGCGTTTTCGCCACGCCCTCAGTCCCCGCGCAGGCTGATGATCGGCCAACCGTGTCGTCGGGCGTGTTCCGCCAGGACGGCGTCGGGATCCACCGCCACCGGATGGACGACCCGGTCGAGCAGCGGCAGGTCATTATGGGAATCGCTGTAGAACCAACTGTCGGCGAGATCGTGGCCGGTCGCGTCCAGCCACTCGTCCAGTCGTTTCACCTTGCCGTGCTGGAAACAGGGAATTCCATGGACGCGGCCGGTATAGCGCCCTGCGGCGAATTCGGGTTCGGTTGCCAGCAAGTGCGGCACGCTCAGCAACTCGGCGATCGGTTCGGTGATGAAGCGGTTGGTGGCGGTAACGATCAGCAGGGTATCGCCGGCGTCCCGATGCCGTGCCACCAGTTCCGTCGCCCGGGGCAACAGGATCGGGCGAATCTTGGCTTCGATGAACCGCACCCGCCAGTTCAGCAGCTCGGCCAGTGGATTTTCCGCCAGGGGCCGCAGCATGAACGCCAGGAATTCATGAATGTCCAGCGTGCCGGCCTGGTACTGGTCATAATAGCGCTGGTTCTCGCGCTCGTAATACTCGCCATCCACCAAGCCCTGTTCGACCAGGAATCGGCCCCATAGATAGTCGCTGTCGCCGCCCAACAGCGTGTTGTCGAGATCGAAAATCGCCAGGCTCATACCGTTGTAATAACTCTCTCGCGCCGATTCAGATCAGGCCGTATTGCCGAAGCTTCTTGCGCAGCGTGCCGCGGTTGATGCCGAGGATGATGGCCGCTTGGGTCTGGTTGCCACGGGTAAACTTCATCACGATATCCAGCAGGGGTGGTTCCACCTCGCGCAGCACTAGATCGTACAGGTTGCTGGGTGCTTGGCCGCCCAGGTTGTGGAAATAGATGCGCAGCGTTTCGGCAACGTGATCGCGCAGTGGGGTAGCGGGCAGCAGGTCGACCGCAGGTTCGAGGTTGGGGGTGTTCATGCGGCCAGGCGCTCCTTGGGAGGCAGACGCTTGCGGAAATCAAGGGTCAGTCGCAACTGCCCGCGGGTCTCCCTTTTGGCCGAACACCCCCGCGCGCTGGCGATGCTGACGCCAGCCAATAGCGCTGGAAATACGAGGGTAAAAAGGGCGTGGGGACCAATCTGCATGGGATGCTTGCGCGACGGAAGGAACGATCATTGTACCGGAACACCCGGCGTGGATGAAGAATAGCGATCGTTGTCCTGCCCTGCGGTTTGCCGAGCCCTGACCCAGACGTTTCCTACCCGCCGGACTGGCGGAAAGCGGGCTCTATTTCGCCAACACCAATCGCTGGGTATGCCGGGCGATGACCAGTTCCTCATTGGTGGGCAACACCCATACCGCCGTCCGGCTTTCAGAACGGTCGATGCGCCGGCCGTCGCTGGCGTTGGCCGGCGCGTCCAGATCGATGCCCAGCCACGCCGACAACACGCACACCCGCTCGCGCACCGCCGCCGCGTGTTCGCCGATGCCGCCGGTGAATACCAGCGCGTCCAATCCCCCCAACGCCGCCGCCAGCGAGCCCAGTTCGCGGGCGATGCGGTAGCAGAAATAATCCACCGCCAGTTTTGCACCCGGCTCCGCACTGGCCAGCAGATCGCGCATGTCGTTGCTGAATCCCGACAGACCCAGCAGGCCGGATTGCTTGTACAGCAGATTAGTGAGGTCCTTGGCGCCCATGCCGTGCCGCTCGATCAGATAGATCAGCACGCCGGGGTCCAGCGAACCGCTGCGGGTACCCATCGGCAGACCTTCCACGGCGGTGAAACCCATGGTGCTGGCCACGCTCTGACCGTCTCGCATCGCGCACATGCTGGCGCCGTTGCCGAGATGGGCCACCACCACCCGACCGGTGGCCGGCGTCCCCATCGCCTCCGCCAGCGCCCCGGCAATATATTCGTAGGACAGGCCATGGAACCCGTAACGCCGCACGCCTTCCGCGCGATAGGCGTAAGGGAGCGCGAACAGCTTCGCCAATTCCGGCTGGCCGTAGTGGAACGCGGTGTCGAAACAGGCCACCTGCGGCAGGTCGGGTTGCACCGCGAGCAGGGCGCGGATACCGGCCAGGTTGTGCGGCTGGTGCAGCGGCGCCAACGGGATAAAGCGTTCCAAGCGGGCCACGATATCCGGGGTCAATCGTTGTGGGTCGCTGTACTCCTCGGCGCCATGCACGACCCGATGCCCGACCGCGATCACGTCGGGCAAGTCCGGCGATTCCCGTAACCAAGTGAGCAAATCGCGCAGCGCCGCTTGATGATCGTAAGTCGCCGTGGCTGCCGGCATGGAGGACAGCAGCGAAGGCGGATCGGACAATCGGCGGCGATGATCCGGCCCCAGCTTGCGGTACTGACCGGACGGTGGCGTCGGCCGAACATCCGCCAGCACTTGGCCGGCATGATCGAACGCCTTGAAATGCGGGTCGTCCTCGCCGATGTTTTCCTGCAAGCCGCGACACACCAGCGTCAGTTCGCCATCGTCCGCCGGTATGGCGAACACCGAGAACTTGATGCTGGACGAACCAGCATTGATCACCAGCAAACCTTGCGACATCGTACTTTCCTCTCTGTTGGGATCAGCGGAATCGATCAAGTCTTCGGCCTGCCCGCGGCATCGGATCGATGTCGCGCCGTCAATCTTCGGCGGTTGAGGCGGACGGATCGAGCCGATGGGCGTTCGCCCGCAGATAGGCCTGGAACCGTTCGCCCAGTTCGGGGTGGCGCGCGCCATATTCCACGGTCGCGATCAGATAGCCCAGCTTGCTGCCGCAGTCATGGCGCCGGCCCGAAAACTCGTAGGCCAAGACTTGCTCCTCGCTCAACAGGGCGGCGATGCCGTCGGTCAGTTGAATTTCGTTGCCCGCCCCACGCGGAATGGTGGCTAGCAAGTCGAAAATACGCGGGGTCAAGATGTAGCGGCCCACCACCGCCAGATTCGAAGGGGCGTGTTCGGGTTTCGGCTTTTCGACGATGCTGTCTACATTGTTGATGCGGCTGGCGAATGGCAGCGGATGGACGATGCCGTACTTTTGGGTTTCCTCCTGGGGCACCCGCTCCACACCGAGAATCGAGCACTGGTACTTGTTGAAGTGGCGGGCCATCTGGCTCAACGCCCCACCCTCCTTGGCGTCCTCCTCGATCAGGTCGTCGGCGAGAATGACCGCGAACGGTTCGTCGCCGACCACCGGCCGCGCGCATAGCACGGCGTGACCCAGGCCCAGCGCCTCGGCCTGCCGCACGTAGACGCATTCCACGCCGGACGGGACAATGTTGCGCACGATCTGGAGCAAATCGGTCTTGCCGCGCGTTTCCAGTTCGACTTCCAGCTCGTAGGCCTTGTCGAAATGATCGGCGATGGCGTTCTTGGTGCGGCCGATGATGAACACCAGAGTATCCACGCCGGCCGCCACCGCTTCCTCGACCCCGTATTGGATCAGGGGCTTATCGACGATCGGCAACATTTCCTTGGGACTGGCCTTGGTCGCCGGCAGGAATCGAGTTCCGAGGCCGGCCACGGGGAAAACCGCCTTGCGTACTTGCCGTTTCATTTTTTCATGCTCCCTATTCATGGGCATCACGTTGGATTGCGAATGACGGTGGATTTTCCGGCATCACGCCGGGCCGGACAAGCGTTAATCCTGCGTCGCCGGGCATTCCGTCAGTTGGCTATACTGGCCAAATCCATGCGATGAAGAAAATGGTAGCATTCATGGCGTTGCGTCAGCCGGGTTGTGGAAAAAGACACTTGAGATTTTCGGAACATGAATTTATCGAGGCGGGAAATCGAGCGCTTCTACGGAATCTGGTTTCCACTGCTGCATTACGTCAACGGGCAGCGTCAACTGGTTGCGCATGTCCCCCTCGTGCCCGGAGCGGACACGATCAGTCCCGAGGACGCTGGCCGGCTGCGGAAAGCACTTTGGGAAGATGACGCGCTCCAGGAAGGCTTCATCGCCGAAAATCCCGCCCGGTTGTCGGATGCCGATCTGGAGATGGTCGCCAGTTGGCGTTATCGGGTCGCGGGCCAGTTTTATATTTTACGGTATCTGAAAAAGCACGCCGTTTTTCTGACGGAGCGAGAACCACCCCAAGCCTACGGCGTCCTGGGTTTGGTCAGCCCGATCCAGGAGGTCATCCCGATGCCTCTACCCGTGTTGGTGGATGCGGTGTTGCTGCCGTTCGAGGACCGGATCATCTACGACAGCTTGTTGATGCCTTACCGGCTGATGTTCGGCTCGGGCATCCGGCGGAGCCTGAATGAGGCGTACCGCCGAATTCAGGAACAGGGCGGAGTGATGACCACGCTACAACCCCTCAGCGCCGAAGCCACCCGGCACGCCATCGGTGGGGGCAATCAAAAAGTCCTAGTCGCATTCCACAAGGAGCTGTTGGCCGGTGGCTTGAGCCCGAAAATGGCCAATGAGCATGCTGATAACATCGCGCGATTCGTTGACACCTATTGGTCGACGCCGAAACAGCTCCGCCCGTTGCTGGAACTCGACGCGGATGGCTTGCAACAGTACCTGCGCCAGCAGGGCAAGAACGCCAATTGGGTCAGTTTCCGGCGCCTGGTTCGCTTTCTCAGGGATACGAACCGAATCGATTGGAACCAGGCCGAGGCGATGCAGCGCCTGTTGAAACAACGGTGATTGGAGCGCGAGAAATTCATGGCTTTCTTCACCGAGCCCGACCATTACGTAAAAACCATCCTGTCCGACCTGCAAGGGACCTGGGGTTGTCTGCGCGACGAGGTGGTCAAACACGCCGGTTTTCCAAACTGGGATCGGCTGCTGTTCCACATCGACGAAGCGATGAGCTGGGAAACGGTGCGGCATTTGGAACGGATGGAGCCGCTGTTGATTCTGATCCGCAATCTGGCCGTGCAGGGCGAGGCGCCGAAGGAGATCACGGAAGCGATCGAGGATATCGCCGAGATTCTTCAGGAGGTACGGCAGGATTTGAAACAAGGGAAGTCGCTGTAGCACCCACCCAAGCCCAGCCGGACAAAATTACTCGGTCCGGGCCGTCAGTTGCTCCCGCAACCAGGCGGGGAACCGCCACCAAGGCAAGGCCAAATTGCCGTGCGGCAGCGGTTGCGGCTGTTCCAGCCGACAGACCAACACGCCAGATTCGACGGCCCCTTCGCCCGCCAATTCCTTGAATTTGTTGAGCGGCTCAAGATGACGGAGGGTCGGCGTGGCGGTCAATTTGATTTCCACCGGCAGCAAGCGGCCGTTGGCCAGGACGATCAGGTCCACCTCCAGCCCGTCGTGGGAACGCCAGAAGAATAAGTCGGGAGCGCGGCCCAATAGCGTGAATGCCTTGACCGCTTCGCTGACCACCCAGCCCTCGAACAGCGCGCCGCCCATGCCGCCGGCCAGCATCGCCGCCGCCGATGGTTGCCGAGTCAGCCACGCAGCCAGGGCGGCGTCGAGCAGGTACAGCTTGGGAGTCTTGATCAAACGCTTACCGTAATTTCGATAGTAGGGCGGCAGGAAATACAGGATATAGGATGCGGCCAGGACATGACCCCAGGTCTTGATCGTGGGCTCCGACACCCCACACTCCCGCGCCAGCACGGCCTTGTTGAAGACCTGACCGTGCCGACTGGCGCATAACCCCAGGAACAGTTCGAAGCTGCGCAAGTCCTGGATGTTGTGCAACAGGCGCACGTCACGCTCGACGTAGGTTTGCAAGTAGGAGCGCAACCACAGTTCGCGCTTGTCCGGCGCCAGCGCCGGTTCCGGGTAATCGCTCCGCCACAACCGCTCTTCCAGGGTTTCGGTGGCAGGGGCGTATTCCAACAGGCTGAACGGCAGCAGTTCCAGCAGGGCGATGCGTCCAGCCAGCGATTCGCTGACGTTTTTCATCAGGGCGAATTGCTGGGAACCGGTCAACAGCCAGTGTCCGCAGCGCTGCCGGTCCTGGTCGATCAGCATTTTCAGATAGGGCAGCAGTTCGGGCACATACTGGATTTCATCGAGGATGACGGGTTGTTCCCGGTAGAGGTTTAGAAATCCTCTAGGGTCGCTGCTGGCGAAGGCACGGGTCAACGGGTCGTCGAAGGTGACATAGGCAAAGCGGTCGCCGAACTCTTTCCGCAGGAAGGTCGTTTTCCCGGACTGGCGCGGCCCAGTCACCAGCACGGCGGGAAACTGGCTCAGGGCGGTTTGCAGGGTGGGAAACAACTGGCGACGTAGGTACATTTTTGACAAAAGTAAAATTTAAATTTAGATATGGAAAATCCTAGCACTTACAAGTACCCTCCACCACTATTGGACGTCTGGAGCAACCCGCTTCATGGAGAAAATTCATCGCTCACGCTCGAAAGGATCAACCACGATGCTGGACACCCTCACCTTGGATCACTGGCGCGAATGCCTGGGGCAGGATTTTCACGTCCGTCTCGGTCAAGAGGCTGGGCTCGACCTGAAACTAACCTCCGCCACGCCACTGGGCGCCGAAAGCGGTTACCAGCGGCAACCCTATTCACTGCTGTTCGCCGGCCCGCTGACGCCATTGCTGCCACAGGCCATTTATCCGTTGCAAAACGAGTCGATGGGCGAGTTGGGGATTTTTCTGGTCCCACTGGGTCCACAGGGCCAGGCCATGCGTTACGAGGCGATTTTCACCTGAGCGCGTCGGCGGGCCGGTCGGTCGGTGGCTCCACCGCGAGCAGAAGATAGACGCCGGTTTCGCCGACCGGCTCGAACCCCAGACGCCGATAAAGCCGCAGCGCGGGATTGTAGCGTTCGACGTGGATGGTCAGGCGCCGGCCGGTGGCGGCGGCTTCCGCCAGCAAATCACGCAACAGGCTACCGCCGACGCCTTGATCACGGTATTCGGGCAGTAACGCGATGTCCATGATGCGAATCTCTTCCTTCCAGCGCGCTACGTACAGCCGGCCGATGGGTTCGTCGTCCAGCACGATGAGATCAAGCCGGGCGCCCGGATAATGGGTTCGGTAGTGGTAGTCCTGCGCTTCGAACTGCTGGACGAGAAACGCCTGTTTTTGCGTCTCATCCCAGTGGGTGAGGGCCAGTTCCTCCAGGCGGGTGCTGGCATAGATGCGAAAGAGAAAATCGCGGTCCTCGGCGCGAATCATCCGCAAAGCTGGTTGTGGTATCGACATCAGGGTAACAACAGGTTGAAATCGGCCCGGTAATACCGACCTTTGGTATCGGCTTTACCGGTGGGTCCGATCAGCAGTTGAAACTCGCCGGAGGTGAGGTGCTGGAACTGGTAAACCCCGCTAGGGAGCGGATCGTTCGTGGGCCCGAGAAAATATACCGCGAATTGCTCGGTTTTTTTGTCGCGACGCAAGCCCTCCACCGCCACCAGCTTCAGGCTGATGACCCTGCGCAAACCTGGACCACCATAAATGGAGAACGTCTCGCCAACGTGGGCCTTGAGGTTGTCGTAGCTGAATTTCTCGCCGAGCGGCGGCAACGCTTTTTTCGGGCCGGGCGGCTGTTCCTTTGAGGCTGGACGGGCAGTCATTCCGACCGAGACCCAACCGCCCAGCGCGGTGCCGACAAAACGGGTCATAGCGACGAGAAAGGTGCGTCTGTTCATGATGGGTGTAAAACCTTTCCTCAGTTCGAGCAAGCCGTTGATCTCGTCGTAACCTTACGAGATGCGCGGCGTCAGATCCCGCGACTGTCGCGCAGCAGCGCACACAGACGTTCGCCGACGACTCGCCAGTCGAAGGCCGGTGAACTGGCGTGCGAGCGCGCGGCCCGCGCCGCGCGGGAATAGTGAATCGGACCGTCGCGCAGGTCGGCGAATGCACGCGCGACCGCGATGACGTCGACCTCGCCCACCCGCAGCGGCGAATAATCCGTGTAACAGGGCTGGGTTGGAACCCGAATCGCGGCATCGCCCCACAGTTCGGCCATGGCGGCGTGATCCGGCACCACTTGCGGTACGCCGGTCGCGGCGTGCTCGAAGCTCACCAATCCGAATCCCTCGCCGAGGGCGGTGTTGATCCCCAGCGCGCAGGCGTTGTACAGCCGGTTGAGTTCCTCGTCATCGACCGGACCCGGCGTCGGTGGCCAGAAAATCACCCGTTCTCGAATGCCGAGGGCATCGACTTGTTGCTTGAGTCCATCGACGAACGGCGAGTGGGCAATGGCGTGGTGCAGACACAGGCGCACGTCGTCGGCGCGACCTTGGACAAAACGCGCGAAGGCCGCCAGCGTAAGATCGATGCGCTTGCGCGGGTCGGGTCGGCTGGCGTTGAGCACGACGAAGCTGGGCCGGTCGAGCCCGAAATAGTCTTGCGCCATCCGCATCCGCGCGGTGATCGAGTCCGCCTGCTCGATGGGCAACAGCGGACGAAAGCGGCCCAGATCGACGCCGTGCCCCGCCACCGCCACATCGATTGGAGATTGCCACCGCGCGAGGGCGGCGCGCAGATCGCAAGCGGCGCATTCGGTATAGGTGACGAGCGTGTGGTAACCCTCCAATTCGTCGACCAGTTCGGCGCGCTCCAGTCGTCCATCCAGGGGCAGGTAACCGAGCATCGGGACTTGGCCCTTGATCGCGGCCAGTTCGCGCGAATAGTGCTTGAGATACCACAAGTCGTTCAGGGCTAGGATGGCGTCGGCGGCCAGCGCGCTCCAGTTCAAGCGCAGCGCGTAGGCCCCCATCAGGTCGCCGCCGGTCAGATTGGTGGGCAACAGCCGGACCCCGGCGGCAAGATCGGTCGGCGGGCCCTGGTAACCGACGCCGACCCAGGTGATGCGGTACTCGCGGACGAAATACGGTAGCAAGGCTTGCAGCACGCGCGTGAAGCCCGTGCCAGGCCGGTACCAGCCGCAGAGCACCAGATGCGCGGGCTGGATCAAGCGTCGCTCAGCAATACCGGGGTGTAGATGGTCTTGCCCTGAATGACGACCGGCAACAACTGAACGGTCAGCACCGGCCCCACGCTCGTGGCCGCGATGTTGCTGGCTTCGAAGCCCGGCAGGTTCTGATTGCCGAGCACGCCCACCAGCGCATAGCCGAAGGTGCCCATGGTACCGCAGCCGAACTGCTGGGCGATCTGCTCGATGCGGCGCAACTCGCGGCCAGCCCCGTTGACGTCGAGGAATTGGAACAAGTCGCCCGTCGGCGTCACGTCCAGACCCAGCCCGAGGGTGGCGACGATCAGGATGTAATCACTGGTGTTGTAGGCACCAAGATTGGGCGCCACGTTCGGCGCCTTCTGCAACTGGTTGTAGACGACGTTCAACGAGCTGCGCTCGATCACCACGAACCAGTAGGCGCGGCCGGTGGACGGCGATTGTTGGACAAGCACGTTCTTGCCGATGGCGATGCTGGCCCACAGGAATTGGGTGTCGCGTGAACTGACCACGGACAATGGAACGGAATTGTCAGCCATGGGAATTTCCTTCGAAAGTGGATGAACTTAAACGATTTTGGAATCCGGCGTATCGCGCGAATCTCGGTCCAGTCGAACGAGATCGCGCCATTTCAGGCAGGTTCTTCAAGTCCGGGGCGGATACACTCCCTGTAGCGCGATACAGAAGTAGAAGGTCAGGTAGGGCTGCATGTTGTTGTGTGGTCGGTCGCCGCCGGTGAGGGTTAAGGCTTGAGCGGACATTGGCTGTATGCCTGCATCCGAGTTTTGGTACAAAAAACCGTTGGTGGATCGTGCCAACACGCGGGTGTTTGTTGGAGCCTTCAGGTCGCCATCGTCGGAAGAGGCCCGCGGGGTATGGCTATGGGACGAGATTTCGCTCTCAAGCAGAGTTACCGTCTCGCTCCCGCCCGTCTCGCCAAGATCGTGCAGCGACAGCCCCGGTCCCTGGCCGGGGTGCATTGGCGCCCGACCCTGTAAATCCGGCAAGGCGAAGTTGCTCTTGCCATTACCGCCATAGGTCGTGCCCAGGAGCGAAAACAGCGCTGTGTTCTGCGACAGGGGCATGAGTTGCCCGTCGCACCAAGCCCAGCCCTTGGGAGCGAAATTGAAGGGGAAAATTCGGATTTCGGCGACGAATGGGTCAGCCATCTCTTTCCTCCTAAGTGGGCGACGGGAAAATCCCGAACAGTGAAATGATGAAATTGATACAGAGATAGGGCTGAAAATTGGTGTGTGGCTGGCTACCGCCGACCGCCGACACCGCGTCCGGATTCATATTGCTGTTGGCCTGATCTTCAATGTAGGGATTAATCACCACCGACTCGGCCAAGACGTTGATAACCGGACTTGTGTTGGTTCCAGCCGAGGTGGACGCCAGCAAGGAGTGGCTATGAGCCGGAATCTGGCTGACCGTCAGCGTGACCTCTTCCACCCCGCCTGTTTCCGCCAAGATAAAGCCGTTACCCATGTGCAAAGGCAAGCGGCCGCGCAAATCCGGCAGGGCGAAAGTATCCTGCCCATTGCCGCCATAAGTCGTGCCGATCAACTGAAAAAGCGTTTCGTTCTCGGAAATTGACAGATGCTGGCCTTCGCAGAACATCCAGCCCGCCGGCGCGAAATTTCCGGCGAACATCCTGATCTCACCGACATAAGGTTGTGCCATAGCCGTACTCCTTTAGGTCGGGCTGGGGAAAATGCCTTGCAGGGCAATCGAGAAATTCAAGGTCAGGAAGGGCTGCATGTTGAGATGGGCCTGCGAACCGCCAACACTGGCGATCGAACTTGGACCGAGCGCCGTCAAGTTTGACGGGATGCTGTAAACGTTGTTGGCGGTGGCCAGGACATTGCCGACGGCAGGCGCGACGTTCGCGTTCGACGGCGAACCCGATAAGACGTGGGTATGGGTAGGAATCTCGGCAATCGAGAGGGTGTGGGCTTGTTCGCCACCGCGCTCGCCGAGCGTGTGACCGCCGCCGACATGGATCGGCGCCCGGCCCTGCAAATTCGGCAGCGCGAAGTTCACGCGCCCATCGCCGCCGAAGGTCGTTCCCAGCAGTGAGAACAGGCCTTGGTTTTGGTTGATGGGCAAGAGTTGGCCATTACATAAGGCCCAGCCTCTCGGCGCAAAATTGAAGCTCATGATCCGTATTTCCGACAAGAAGGGTTCCGCCATCACTCTTTCTCCTTCGTGGTTGCGACCGGGCAGAGCCCGGTCGTTTTGCACTGTGCCGCGATCTTACGGAGGCAACAAATATAGGCTGCTGGGCCTCTGATCAAGGCGGCAGCGGGTAGGTGGGGTTAGACGCCCAACGCAAAACACGCCAAACTGTTAACCCGTTTGTCCGCGCGCCGTAACCAAACCTGGGGCAGCACAAATCAACCGCAAAACGTTGGGTTACGACGCATCCTGCACTGAGCAATTTCTGGTAATTGTGCCATGCGTGTCTAACCCAACGCGCTGGCAAACATTGTTCTCAAGTCTTAGTCCTGAGCCAGACGATGGATCAGTTTGAGAACAAGTTGAAGAATCATGGTGCGGACGGCAATGTCGGCAGTGTTGGCGATGGGCAGTTAACGCCAGAAGGTGTGTTGATAAAACCACCACCGGTACCACTAACAGTCGCCTGACCAGTCTCCGCACCTGTGTTCAAACCTTGAACGTAAGCGATCACGGCTGCGGTGTCGGAGGCACTGCCTGTGTAACCGACAAGCTGCACCGTTGTATTGATCCGCTGGCGTAGGCGGAAATCTGTTGACCCAGCGCCTGCGTTACCCGCACCAACAATGTTGTTGGTGCGAATATCAAAGCAGCCGGTCTGGCTGTCAGCGCCGCCCCCGCCGGCCGGTGTACTGGTCTTGCCGTGGTTGAGATGAATGCCATTAGCCCCAAACGTACCCGGATTGTTGATGATATTGCTGGTCACCGTTGCTGCCAGGGCTGAACTGCCGTCGCCTGAGGCAAGCAGGATGCCGTGATTGTTGTACTCAAAAACATCGTTGTCGGCCGCCGAAATTATAATCTTATATAATCCAGCACCGGCAGATGCACCCTGCGCATCAATGGCGATGCCGCTACCCTGGGCCGAGCCGGAGTCGGTGATGGCGGCGTTGCCAATCGTATTATTTTGAACTCGACCGGATAGCGAGGCTGCGGCTGTAGTGAAGGCGCTTTGGTTGATAGCAATTGCCGTTAAGACTGCACCAAAAATCGTGTTGTTTGAGACATCGAAGAACACGTCTGCGCTCTCATTGTCTGCTACCAGGATAGTGCCGCCGAGGTCATCGCCGAAGGTGCCGTTATTGTCGAAATCCTCGGTCACGCCACCATCAGCGGTCATTCCGTTGTTATTGATGGTGACATGGAGTTGTGAGGTGCCATTCCCACTGGCCGAGACATGGTCGCCGTGATGATTGGCGAAAGTGTTGTTCGCAATGTTGGCAAACAACGATGAACCACCTTCCGTGCTGATAAAGAGCCCATCCTCGCCGATACCGCCGTTGGTGTTGTCGTTGTTCTGGATGGTGTTGCCGGTGATAGTTAGGTTCAACGTCCCGGAATTCTTAATGAAGCGGATGTTGTCAGTCGCACCGCCTGAGATTGTGGAGTTGAGGATACCAGAGGTGCCGCTGAGATCGGTGATAAAGATAACGCTTTCGCGCGAAGTAGGGTTGGTGCCTGCATTTCCAGCACCCAGAGTCCCACTAACCCCGTTGATAACACTGTCACGGAGAACAAAACTGGCAACGATATTGCCAAGGATAGCGAAGTTCTGGAAGTCGTTCATTTGCATCCGTGAAAGCGACACCGGCCCGGTATTATTTAGATAAACGCCAACGCCGGTTACAACGCTGCCATTCGCGCCGGCCTTGTTGGCAACTGTTCCTCCACTCCCTGCACTCCCTGTTCCTGTCACCGTTAACCCACCGCTGAAACCGGTAGTATCCAGAATGATGCCGGTATTTGACCCGCCATTTGAGGCGATACTCTGGAACGTCAACCCGCTCGCGCCAATGTTGGTATTAGCGACGTTCAGCGCCGTGCCGCTGCCACTGGTGATGGTGTTGCCGCTGCCGGTCACGTTGACCGTGCCGCCGCCAGTGGCGCTGAAGCCGGTGCCGCCGGTGGTGTTGATGGCGAGCCCGCCGCCAGTGAAGTTGATCGTGGTGCCCGTGTTGTTACTCAACACCACGGCGGGATTGGCTGCCGAGGTCACGACTTTGCTGGCGCCGCTCAGGGTAATCGTGCCGCTGGTGTTGTTGGCGATGTTGATCCCCGGATTACCGCTGGTGGACGAAAGGGCGCCGCTCAGAGTGATATTCCCCACGCTGTGGCTCTGGATGTCGACGGGGTTGGCTGCCGTGATGCTGCCGCCATAGGTGATGGCCACGGTGCCACCGTTCACTACGAAAGCCACGCCCGAGAGGGCTCCCGTGAGGGTGCCGCTATTTCCCAGGTCAACCGTCCCCGCAACGGTGACCAAGCGCACGTTATTTAACTGGCCTCCACTCGACGAAACGCTGCCCAAGGTGGCGTTGAACGTGCCGTTGCTCAGATTGAGCGCCGCCCCATTGGTCGCTATCGCGGCGTCGTTGACCGTCAAGGTGCCGAAGCCGCTGCCAACGAGGGCGTTATTTACGTTACTTAACGCCCCGACGTTGCCGAAATTGAAACCCCGGATGGTGTTGCCGGTGCTCAGCGTGACGCAATCGGCGTTGTTTGCCGTCAGTGTCGGCCATTGGGCACTGCTGTTGGTCAAGCCTGGGAACGCCGAGCCAGTCACCGGCGTGACGCCCGAGAGCGCGGCAAGGGTGCTGCCCGAACCTTCGCCAATCAGCTTTTCGTTCGACAACAAGCTGATGCCGCAGGTGTAGCCGCCGGCATTGTGCTTGACGAAGATCGTGTCACTTGGGGTATCGACGCCGACTGCCGCCGTGAGCGTGGTGAACGGGCGGCCCTGGGTGCCGTTGGCCGCACCGTTGGCACCGCCGTAGACCGCATCCACGAACCAGACCAGTTCAGTATTGGCAAGGTTGAACGTCACGGTTGCGGTGTCGCCACCCGTCACCGTGTAGCAGAAGCTATCGGTCGTATTGCTCGCTCCAGCGGGCGGAATGTAGCCAAAGCTGCCGTCCGCGGCGAGGACAACGCGGCCGCCACCACTAGTGATCACAGCATTGGTGCCATTTGGAGCCGTGGCGTTGCACGAACCGGTGAAGCCGAAGCCGGTAATACTGCCGCCGCCGATCTGGTCGTTGGCGGTGACCCGGCCGCCCTGGATGCCGGTATCGACGTTCAGCGTCAGATGCGGCGTCACGTTGTAGCTATCATCATTCGCGATCGACTGGGTCGTGAAGCTGAAGCTCGGGCTGGTCGCCATGACGTTCGGCGGGTCGGCGGTGTCGATGTCGCTGACGCTGCCACCGTTGATCGTGACCGTGCAGATCGTGCCGCCGGGCAGATTGGCGCTGGGGTCCAGGGCAATGAAGTTGGTGCCGTTGCCCGCCGCTACGCTGTAAGGCACGCTGGCTCCGCAGTTAATCGTGAAGCTGGCGGGGCTGCTCACCGTTACCGCTTCGCTGAAGCCGACTCCGATGTTGCTGCTGACGTTGACGTTGACGTTGCCGTCGGCCGGCGTGCTGCTGACAAAGGTCGGGGCGGTATCGACCGTGAAACCGAGGGTGAAGTCGTCGGCGTCGCCGTCGGTGGTGTCGTTGTCGCCGTTGCCGTCCAGTTGGTTGGGCGGATCGACGCTGTCGACGTCGGTGATCAAGGTCGATTCGAGGGTGACCGTGCAGGTCGCGCCTTCAGGTAGCGCACTGCTCGGGGTGAGCGTGAGACTGCTGACGCCGGTTTGCGGCAAGGCCGGGCTAAAGGCGACCGCGCCACCGCAGTTCCAGGTGATGCCGCCAGCAGCGATGTCGACACTCTCACTAAAGTTCAACGTGACGGTTTGGCCGGTGCCGACCTTGGCACTCGCCACCGGGGTGGTCGAGGTCACGCGCGGCGCAATGTCGACCGTGGTGAAGGTGGAGGTGAAATCCGTCGTCATGTTGTCGGGCGGATCGTTGCTGTCAAAGTCGGTGATTTCGTCCTTGTTCACCCGCACCGTGCAGGTCACGCCATTGGGGAGATCGCTGCTGGGGTCGAGTTGTATGACGGTGGCATTGCTGGCCGGCAAGAGGGGCGCGGCGATAAAAGTGACCGGCGTACCCACCGGGCATTCCAGGCTGAAGGCGCTGGCCGTGGCGTTGACCGCCTCGCTGAAGGCTACGACCACGTTGTTGTTGATCGCTACCGCGGTCGCGTTGTTGGTTGGGACGATGCTGAAGACCGAGGGCGCGGCGTCGATGTTAATGGTCTTCGTCGCGGTGTTGCTGGTGCCGCCGTCGCCGTCGGTAAGGACCACCTCGACTACTCGGGACGTGCCGGTCGGGGTGCTGGCGCTGAAGTAGGTCAGGTTACGCAGCAGCGCCTGGGTCGCGGTGAGGTCGGCGGTGGCGTTCAGGGTGATCGCCAGCGTCGGTACTGCCGGGGTGGCGCAGTTGAATTCGGTGGCAATGGTGCCGATCGCGACCGGACCACTACCGAAATCGTAACGAACGGTCAAGCCGCTGACACTGATATTGCCGACGCCCGCTCCCTGATCGTGGACGCCGATGCGGTCGTCGTTCTCGCAATCGGTGGTGACATTGGCGGCGAGCACACCGGTGTCGAAGTTGGGCGAGTCGATATCGCTGACCGTCGCCGTGGCGTCGAGAATAGCGGGCGTGCCCCCATACGCGGCGGTCGGGCCGGGCAAGGCGATGACCGGGTCGTCGTTGGCGCCGGTCACGGTCAGCGTCGTCGTTTCGCTGTCACTCAACGCGCCGCCGCTGCCGGTACGGCCCTGGTCGTTGGCGGTGACGGTCAAGGTCACGGGCGCGGTATCGTTGGGCGCGGTTCCGAAACGCACGTTGCCAGCGGCGATGAAGGCGTTGATATTGGCGACCGAGCCGGTTAAGACCCGCGTGTGGGCATTTGGCCCACCCACCGTCACGCCGCCGCCGCTGGTCGCCGTCAGTTGGGTGCCGACCGGTGTCGCGAAGGTGACCTGTATGTTGCCCGCGCCGGCATCGACGTCGCTGACGCTGATGCCGGTCAGGGGGCTCGGGGTGTCTTCGACGACCGCGATCGAACTCGGCACGGTAAGTACCGGCGCGTCGTTGACCAGGCTGATGTTTAGGGCCACCGCGCCGCTGGCGCCCAACGGGCCACCGGCACCGGTGTTCCCGTTGTCGTTGACGGCGACGTCCAGAATCACGCTGCTGGCGATGTTGGCCAGGACGATTGGCGAGCAACCGGGGGCGCAAAGGTTTTTGAACACCGTGACGGCGTTGTCGGTGAGGTTGGCGGTGGCGAGGTCCAGCTTACTGTCGCCATCCAAATCCCCCAGCACAAGATCAAAGGGGTTTGACCCACTGGGATTTGTACTGACCGGGAAATCGGTTCTCGCGGCCAAGCTAATCGCGCCGATCGTGCTGGTGTTGAGATATACCGAGAGTTTGCTCTCGTTGGAACTTGGGGCGGCGACGTCGAGCTTGCCGTCGCCGTTCAAGTCGCCCAAGCGCACTGCTTTGAGGCCGCTGCCGGTGCTGAAGTCGATCTTGGCGGCGAAGTTGACGTTGCCGACGCCGCTGCTGGTGTTGCGATAGACGGAGACGTTATTGCTGTTGGTGTTGCCGACCACCAGTTCGGCCTTGCCGTCGCCATCGATGTCGCCGATGGCCACCGATCCGGGAATGTCGTCGGTCGGGAAGGTAACTTGGGCGTCGAAAGCAATCGCGCCCACGCTGCCGGCATTGCGTAGTACCGAGACCGTGTCGGGCATGACGTTGACGTTGCTGATATTGTCGGAATTGGCTACCGCCACGTCGAGCTTGCCGTCGCCGTCCAGATCGCCCAACGCCAGCGCGCCAGGCTTGCTGCCGACGTTGAAGGTTTGTTCGGCGGCCAAGGACAAGGCGCCGACCGTGCTGGTGTTGCGCCGCACCGAAACGGTCTGAATCGGGTTGCTGGACTGAATATTGGCGTTGGCGACGATCACGTCGAGCTTGCCGTCGCCGTCCAGATCGCCCAGGGCGATGTCGCTGGGATTGGCGCCGACGGCAAAGGTCGCCTGGGGTTGGAAGCTGAGGTTGCCGGGGGTGCTGGTGTTGATCAGGATCGAAACCGTGGACGGCCCGCCGGTGTTGCCGTTGCTGTTGGCCACCACCAGATCGGGTTTGCCGTCGCCGTCGAGGTCACCGATGGCCACGGCGGACGGGAAGGGGCCGACCGCGAAGTCGGTTTTGGCGGCGAACGACAAGCTGCTCGTGGTGGTGTTCCTGAGCACCGAGACGCTGTTGGCGCCGCGATTGGCCGTGACCAGATCAGGCTGGCCGTCGCCGTCGAGATCGCCGATCGCGACCGCGTAGGGTTGGGTGCCGGTGGCCAGCACCGGCAGGCCCACGCCGTCGAACTGGTAGGTGACGAGGCCGGCGACGATAAAGGCGTTGAGGTCGGCGAGGGCACCGGTCAAGGTGTAGCTACTACTGCTTCCGCTGGCCGTCACGCCACCCCCGCTGGTCGCGGCGAGCGTGCCGAGCGGCACCGACAGGGTCATGGTGACGTTGCCACCGCCGGCGTCGGGATCGGCGGCGCTGATGCCGGTCAGGCTGGTCGGCACATCTTCGGTGACCGCAATCGATGCGGGCAGTGTCAAGACCGGTGGGTCATTGAGGCAGGTGACGGTGACGCTCACGGTGGCGTTTGAGCCACCCGGCGTCAACGTGTAATCAAAGGTATCCAGCGTCGTGCCCGGAGGGCTGTTGCAGTAGTTCGGGTTAGGCTGATAGGTCAGGCCCGTGCCGCCGCCGGTGATGACCACCGTGCCATTGGCCGGTTGCGTGACCGAGTTGACCAGTTTGGCGCCGCCATCGGGATCGGTATCGTTGCCGAGCACGTCAATGGCCGCCGCCCCCGAGTCCTCGCTTACCGTCGGAGTATCGGCCACGGCGACTGGGTTGTCGTCCACACAGGTGACGGTGACGGTGACATTGGCTGTGGAACCACCGGGCGCCAGGGTGTAGGTGAAGGTGTCAGGTGAGGTGTTGCAGTAGTTGGGGTTGGGCTGATAGGTGAGGCCCGTGCCGCCGCCGGTGATCACCACGGTCCCGTTGGCCGGTTGGGTGACGGAGGCGATGGTCTTGGGGCCGCCGTCGGGATCGGTGTCATTGGCCAGCACGTCGATGGCGGTGGCCGGAGCGTCCTCGGCCACCGTGGCGGGGTCGTCCACCGCCGTGGGCGGGTCGTCCACCGCCGTGACCGTAATGGTGAAGGTCTGCGCCGCGCTGGTGTTGACGTTGGGGGCGACCCCGGAACCGTTGTCCGAGAGGGTCACGGTGATCGTGGCGGTGCCGCCAGAAGCGTTGGCCGTCGGGTCGTAGGTCAGATCGCCGGTCGCGGAGATGGCCGGTTGTACCAAGAACAGGGGGTTGTTGTCGTTGCTGACGTTGAAGGTAAGCGTCTGACTGGCTTCGTCGGCCGGCCCCGCCGAAATGGCCGTGGCCCAGCCGGGCACGGTCTGCGCCCCGGCGTTATCCAACACTGTTTGATTGGCCCCCTTGGTGAAGCTGGGCGCGTCGTTGACCGCGTTGACGGTGATGACGAAGGTTTGCGGCGCGCTGGTGTTGACATTCGGCGACGTGTTGGAACCATCGTCCGAGAGCGTCAGGGTGATCGTCGCCGTGCCGTTGGCGTTGGCCGCCGGAGTGTAGGTGAGATTGCCCGTGGTGGCATCGACCGCCGGCCCCGCGCTGAACAGGCCGGGATTGGTGTTGTTGGTGATCTGGAAGGTCAGGACCTGCACTGAGCCGGGGTCGCCGTCGTCGATGGCCGTGGCCCAACCGGCCACGGTCCGCGCCCCTGCGTCTTCCAACACCGTTGGATCGGCGCCCTTGGTAAAGCTCGGCGCATGATTGGGTGTTTGGGCATTGGTGACATCGATGCGGAAAAAGGCGTTCCCGCCTTCCCGCGCGGCGAAGGCCGCGAGAATGTCGGTCGTGTTCGACGTGCTATCACCCGCCGCGTCGGTACCGACCGCCGACACGCCTTGCCAGTCGTTGACCTGGCCGTCCAGCAGAAAGCCCGCCGCCCAGACGATGCCGGTCAGCATCCCCACCAATAATACGGCCACCATGCTTCCCGGCAGGCGCGAGCGTTGCCGGATCACCGCAACCAGCAGGAGCAGGATCAGCCCCAGCAAACCCCATTCCGACAGCGTCGGAATGCCCACCGAGCCGCCGGTGGGCCATAAGTCGAACAGGATGGGGGCTCCACCTCCCGCCGACCCCAGCAGGTCATCGCTGGTCCGCCCTTGCGCGGCGAAGTAAAGACGCACGGAAGGACCAGGGGGAGCAACAGCGTCGGCGGGGGCGGCTTGCTCGATGACATCGGCTCCCCCGACGCCGTTGTTCAAACCTACGGGATAGGGGGTGCCGGGCAGTGCGACCGGAGCGCCGAAGCTGCTTCCGACGCAACTTTCCAAGCTAAGCTGAGTCACCTGCGGCGAAGCGGTTTCGGAGATGGTCGCTGTTAGTCGCCGTTCGATGCCCGTGACGGAGCCAGCCGTCGGCAAGGTGACCGTGCAGCCCGTCGCCGCATTGTTGTCGGTGTCGATCAGCGTGAAGTAACTGATTTGCGCCCAGCTTGAGGCAGACCCAAGCACCAACGCGATGGCCACCAACCAGCGGGCAACTAGATTCATGACGATACCCCTAAACATGAAAAACTTCACTTCACTCCGCGCCAACAAGTCCATGAACTGGACCGTTGGCTTTTCTCAATCGAAGGTAGACTAGGTTTGTCAACTATACAAGACTTGCTATTTACAAATTCTTACAAATTTTTACAAAATCCAATGAGTATTGACAGAGATAGGAAACTGCCTGACGCAGCTAGGCGGAAAAATCGAGGCAAGGTGCCCCAAAACGACCGAGGCGCCGTCAAGGCGCCTCGGTTATAGTTATTGTTTGGCCAACTTGTCGGGCAGGCGCTTGCGAAAATCCAAGCCCTCCTTGCCCGCCTCCACCACCACCATGTCACTGGGGCCGAACTCGCCGGCCAGAATCCGCCGCGCCAGCGGATTTTCCAGTTCCTGCTGAATCGCCCGCTTGAGCGGTCGCGCGCCGTAGACTGGATCGAAACCGGCTTCACCAAGCCGATCCAGCGCCGCTTCGGTCACCTCCAACCCCATCTGCCGATCGGCCAGCCGCTTACGCAGATAGCCGATCTGAATATCGGCAATCGCCCGAATCTGCTCCCGGTCCAGCGGATGGAACACCACCACCTCGTCGATGCGGTTGACGAACTCGGGCCGGAACTGATCCGTCACCTGCGCCATCACCATGCTTTTCATTAGCGGGTAGTTGTTCTGCGCCGCCAGTTCCTGAATCATTTGCGAGCCAAGATTGGAAGTCATCACCACCACGGTGTTGCGAAAATCCACCGTGCGGCCCTGCCCGTCGGTCAACCGCCCGTCGTCCAGCACTTGCAGCAACACGTTGAACACGTCCTGATGGGCCTTTTCGATCTCGTCGAGCAAGATCACGCTATACGGCCGCCGCCGCACCGCCTCGGTTAGATAACCGCCTTCCTCGTAGCCGACGTAGCCGGGCGGCGCGCCGATCATCCGGGCCACGGAGTGCTTCTCCATGAATTCCGACATGTCGATCCGCACCATCGCTTCATCGGTGTCGAACAGGAAGCTGGCCAGTGCCTTGCACAGTTCGGTCTTGCCGACGCCGGTGGGGCCGAGGAACAGGAAGGAACCGTTGGGCCGGTTGGGATCGGACAGCCCGGCGCGCGAGCGGCGAATAGCGTCGCTTACCGCCTTGACCGCCTCGTCCTGCCCCACCACCCGCCGCCGAATGGCCTCCTCCATCCGCAACAGCTTGCCGCGCTCACCTTCCAGCATCTTCGCCACCGGAATGCCGGTCCACTTGGAGACCACTTCGGCGATTTCCTCGTCGGTCACCTTGTTGCGCAAGAGCTTGAATTCGACGTGTTCGGCGGCGCTGGCCTGCGCCAGTTTTCGTTCCAGTTCTGGAATGCGGCCATAGCTCAACTCGGACATCCGCGCCAAATCGCCAGCTCGGCGAGCGGTCTCCAGTTCCAGCCGCGCCCGCTCCAGTTCTTCCTTAACCTGGGCCGAACCATGCAGAGCCAGCTTCTCCGCCTTCCAAACCTCTTCCAGGTCAGCAAACTCACGCTCCAGCTTGGCGATTTCCTGCTCCAGCAACTCCAACCGTTTCTTCGACGCCTCGTCGCTTTCCTTCTTCAGCGCTTCGCGTTCGATCTTGAGCTGAATCAGACGGCGTTCTAGCCGATCCATCGCCTCCGGCTTGGAGTCGATCTCCATGCGGATGCGCGAAGCGGCCTCGTCCACCAAGTCGATGGCCTTATCGGGCAGATTACGGTCGGTGATGTAGCGATGCGAGAGTGTGGCGGCGGCGACGATGGCCGGGTCGGTGATTTCCACCCCGTGATGCACTTCGTAACGCTCGTTCAGGCCGCGCAGAATCGCGACGGTATCCTCAACGCTCGGTTCGTTCACCAACACCTTCTGAAAGCGCCGCTCCAGCGCCGCGTCCTTCTCGACGTATTTCCGATATTCGTCCAGGGTGGTCGCGCCGATGCAGTGCAGTTCGCCGCGCGCCAGCGCCGGCTTGAGCATGTTGCCAGCGTCCATGGAGCCTTCGGCCTTGCCGGCGCCGACCATGGTGTGCAACTCATCCATGAACAGGATGATCTGACCTTCCTGCTTGGCCAGGTCTTTCAGCACCCCTTTTAATCGTTCCTCGAACTCGCCACGGAACTTGGTCCCGGCGATCAGCGCGCCCATGTCCAGCGCCAGCACCCGCTTGTGCTTCAATCCTTCCGGCACCTCGCCGTTGATGATGCGCTGGGCCAAGCCTTCGACGATGGCGGTCTTGCCGACGCCGGCCTCGCCGATCAACACTGGGTTGTTCTTGGTGCGCCGTTGCAGCACTTGAATGGTGCGGCGGATTTCGTCGTCGCGGCCAATCACCGGATCGAGCTTGCCCTGCTCGGCCCGCTCGGTCAGGTCGATGGTGTAGCGTTCCAGCGCCTTTCTCTGATCCTCCGCGTTGGGGTCCTCGACCTTCTGGCCACCGCGCATGGCCTCGATGCCGCGTTCGATCAAGCTCCGGGTCGCCCCAGCCTTGCGCAGCAGGGTACCCAGTTCGCCCTTGTCTTCCAGCGCGGCCAGCACGAACAGTTCGGAGGAGATATAGGCGTCCTTGCGCTGCTGAGCCAGCTTATCGGTCAGGTTCAGCAGCCGTGACAGGGCGTTGGAAATCTGCACGTCGCCGCCCGTCCCCTCGACGCGCGGCAGACGATCCAACGCTTCCCCGAGTTGGGAGCGCAGTAGGTTGACGTTGACGTCGGCCTGGGCGAGCAAGGGCCGCACCGTGCCGCCGTCCTGGTCAAGCAAGGCCGCCATCACATGCGCCGGCTCGATGAATTGATGGTCGCGGCCCACCGCCAGGCTTTGGGCGTCGCTCAGGGCCAGTTGGAATTTGCTGGTCAGTTTGTCCATGCGCATCGCAGGCTTACTCCCGTAAGGAAATCATTTCCCTACGAAATGGCGGTGATCGAGAGGAATTCAAGGGGCGTTGAGCCGCGCCTACCCCCGAATCAGCGTCCCGATGCCGGCGTCGGTGAACAGCTCCACCAGCACTGCATGCTTGATCCGCCCGTCGATGATATGCGCGGCCTTAACGCCGCTGAGCACTGCGTCCAGGGCGCAAGCGATTTTCGGCAACATGCCGCCGTGAATGGTCCCGTCTTCGATCAATGCCTCCACCTGGCGGGCATCCAGACCGGTCAACAGCTTGCCTTCCTTGTCCAGCACGCCGGTGGTGTCGGTCAGCAATATCAGCTTCTCGGCGCGCAGCACCTCGGCGACCTTGCCCGCCACCAGATCGGCGTTGATGTTGTAGGACTGCCCGTCCGGACCAACTCCGATCGGGGCAATCACCGGAATGTAATTGCCAGCGGTCAACGTCTCGACGATGGATTTATCGATGCTGGCAACTTCGCCAACGTGACCGATGTCGATGATTTCCGGCACCTCCAGATCAGGACTCTTGCGGGTGATGGTCAGTTTGCGGGCGTGGATCAAATCGCCATCCTTGCCGGTCAGACCCACCGCGCAACCGCCGTGGCGGTTGATGTTGTTGACGATCTCCTTGTTGACCAGCCCCCCCAGCACCATTTCCACCACGTCCATCGTCTCGCTGTCGGTGACCCGCATCCCGTCCACGAAGCGGCTTTCCTTGCCAATCCGCTTGAGCAGGCTGCTGATCTGCGGTCCGCCGCCATGCACCACCACCGGATTGAAGCCGACCAGCTTCATCAGCACGATGTCGCGGGCGAAGCTGTTTTTCAGATGTTCGCTTTCCATGGCGTTACCGCCGTACTTGACCACGAGGGTCTTGCCGGAGAAGCGGCGGATATAGGGCAACGATTCGGTGAGAACATGCGCCACCTGGGTGGCGGCCTGGGCGTCGAGAGCCATGGGGTTGGTCAACCTCAAATATGGAAAAGGAAAATGGAAGGGGGTCAAAAGGGCAGGCGCAAATCTGGCTGCAACACCAGCAGTTGCCGACGAAAGCGGTCCTGAATCTCGATCATGGCGGCCGGATCGTCGGCCTCGAACCGCAGCACCAGGCTGGGCGTGGTGTTGGAGGCGCGCACCAGACCCCAGCCGTGCGGAAATTCCACCCGCAAGCCGTCCAGGGCGATAATTCGCGCGTCCGATCCAAAATTGGCTTGATTGGTTAGGCGGGCCATGAAGGCGAACGGCTCGCCTTCGGCCATGTCCAGCCGCAACTCGGGTGTGCTGATGCCCGTCGGGAAAGCGGCGAAAAATTCCACGCTCGAACCCCCACGCCGAGCCAGCAACCGCAGCAACCGGGCGGCGGCGTAAAAGGCGTCATCGAAACCGAACCAGTCGTCGGCATGGGCGAAATGACCCGTCATCTCGCCGCCCAGCAAGGCGCCGGTTTCGCGCATCTTGGCCTTGATCAGCGAATGGCCAGTTTTCCACAGGACCGGCTGGCCGCCCAGCCGTTCGATCAAGTGGCCCAGATGCCGAGAACACTTGATGTCATAGACGACCGCCGCGCCGGGATGCTGGAGCAACACCTCCTCGGCCAGCGGCATCAGCACCCGATCCGGCCAGACGATTTCACCAGCGTCCGTGACCACGCCCAGCCGATCCGCATCGCCGTCGAACGCCAGCCCGATATCGGCCCGCTGTTCGCGCACCGCCGCCTGCAAGTCGGCCAGATTTTCCGGGATGCTGGGATCGGGGTGATGATTGGGAAACCGTCCATCCACTTCGCAGTACAGTTCCACCACGTCGCAGCCCAGCGCCCGCAGCAGCGGTGGGGCGGTGTGGGCGGCGATGGCGTTGCCGCAGTCCACCACCACCTTGAGCGGTTTGGGCAGCCGCAACGCGCCCGCGATGCGTTGGATGTAATCGGCGCGGACGTCGGCGAACCGCTCGCCTCCCTGACCGCGGCGTAAATCGCCGGTTTCGATCCGTCGGCGCAGGTCGCGGATGACCTCGCCGTGCAGGGCGATGCGGTCGATGACGATCTTCAGGCCATTGTATTGCGGCGGATTGTGGCTGCCGGTGACCATGACCCCGGCGCGGGTCGCGTCGAGCGTATGGGTGGCGTAGTACAACAGGGGAGTGGAAACCGCGCCGAGATCGATCACGTCCAGTCCAGCGGCGCGAATGCCCGCCTTGAGCGCGGCGCACAGCGCGGGGCTGGATAGTCGTCCGTCGCGGCCCACCGCGACGCAGGTTTCACCCCGCTCGGCGGCGAGGCTGCCCACCGCCTGACCGATGTCCCGCACCACCTCGGACGTCAGGTCGCGGTCCACCACGCCACGGATGTCGTATTCCCGAAAGATGGATTTCTTCATGTCCGCTTCAATGCCGCCCGGAATGGCCGAAGCCGCCGGCCCCACGTTGGCTGGGTGTAAATTCGGGGACGATTTCGAACCGGGCGTGGACCACCGGCACAATCACCAACTGGGCGATGCGTTCGCCGACGGCGATGGTGAACGGGGCGTGGCCCCGGTTCCAGCATGACACCAGCAACTCGCCCTGATAGTCGCTGTCGATCAGCCCAACTAGATTGCCCAGCACGATGCCGTGTTTATGGCCGAGGCCGGAACGCGGCAGCACCAAGGCCGCCAGGCCAGGATCGCCAATGTGAATAGCTAGGCCGGTGGGAATCAGATGCGTCGCGCCAGGATGTACCGTCAACGGTTCCGGCAGACAGGCGCGCAAGTCCAGACCCGCCGAGCCGGCGGTGGCGTAATCCGGCAGGGGAAGGTCCTGGCCCAGTCGAGGGTCGAGGATTTTCAGTTCGATGGTTTGGGCAGTCACGGAATATCATCCGCCATGGAGGTAACGGCGAATATTACCGCGCGCCCTCCCATTCTCGATACCGCTCCGCGATCAGCGCGATTAATTGTTGGCCGAGCAGCGTTTTATCCGCCAGCGGCAAGACTCGATCCCCACTTTCCCAGAGTACGTGTAGCTCGTTTTGCTCGCTTTCGAAGCCGCTGCCGGCCACGCCGACCCGGTTGGCGGCGATCAGATCGAGATTCTTGCGGCGGCGCTTGTCCTCGGCGTAGCGCAACACGTCGTGGGTTTCGGCGGCGAAGCCCACCGTGAACGGCCGGTGCGAGCGTAGCGCCGCGACTTCGGCCAGAATGTCAGGATTGCGGGTTAGTTCCAGCGTCAGGGTGTCGCGAGTTTTCTTGATCTTCTGGTCCGCTGGATCGGCGGCGCGATAATCGGCGACGGCGGCGGTGGCGATGAAAATGTTCGCCTGCCGGACCCGCTGCATCACCGCTTCGTGCATCTCCAGTGCACTTTCCACGTCGATCCGTTCGACGCCGGGCGGGGTTTTCAGCATCACCGGGCCGCTGACCAGCACCACCCGCGCGCCCGCCGCCGCCGCCGCCGCCGCGACGGCAAAACCCATTTTCCCGGTGCTGCGGTTGCTGATGAAGCGCACCGGGTCGAGCACCTCCCGCGTCGGACCAGCGGTGAGCAGCACGATCAAGCCTTGCAGATCGTGAGACATGAGCAACGGCGGTTCTGGGGGCGCTGGTTGAGGTTCCACCCGCTCCTCGCGCGCGCCGAGCATTTCGACGACGAAATTGCACAGTTCCAGCGGCTCCAGCATCCGCCCCGGACCCACTTCGCCGCAGGCCTGCTCGCCGACGCCCGGCCCCCAGATTTTCACTCCGCGCCGAGCCAGCAGCCGGCAATTGTCCTGGGTGGCGGGGTTTTGCCACATTAGCCGGTTCATCGCCGGAGCGAGGGCGATGGGTCGGTCGGTCGCCAAGCAAAGCGTGCTGAGCAGATCGTTAGCCAGGCCGTGCGCCAGCCGAGCAATGCAATCGGCGCTGGCGGGCGCGATCAGGATCAAATCGGCCCAGCGCGCCAGTTCGATGTGCCCCATGCCAGCCTCGGCGTCGACATCCAGCAGTTCGGTGCGCACCGGCCGGCCGGATACCGCTTGAAAGGTCAGCGGACCGACGAATGCGGTCGCCGCCGGCGTCATCACTACTTGCACCTCGGCGCTGGCTTCGCGCAGGCGGCGAATCAGATCGGCGCTCTTGTAAGCGGCGATGCCGCCGGTGACGCCAAGCAGGATGCGTTTTTGGGCGAGAGGCTGCGACATGGCGAAACTCCGCGCGGGACCATGGGATTCGCGGCTAGCTTACGGCGAAATCCGGCGGATGTCTTGAAGGCACGGGTATAAAAAGGGCGTCCAACCGCGCATCGAGATGACACGATTGGACGCCATGGTCCGCGACGGCGGCCCCCGTTAGCCGCCCGAATTCGCATCGCTTCCAAACCCGATGGGCGGGTGGACGCGAATTCTTGGAATAGATTTAGCAATTTTATTGCCAACTTCTTCAATATAATACCAATTACTAATATATTTTACTACTTTAGTGCGGATAAGATAAAATCAAA
>JAVMKH010000017.1:0-7846 GCA_031732935.1 Candidatus Contendibacter sp. | reverse complement strand
TGTTGGCGGCCCGTTCCGGCGGCACGTTCCAGCCGATGTTGGGCTTGACCACCACGGTCTGGCCCTTCTTGACGAAGCGCTCCATTCCGCCCATGGCCTGGATGCCACTGTCGAACAGCGCTTCCGGCTCGCCATTTTTGACCGCCGCCAGAGCGGGGGGGCCAGCGGCCTCCCCGGCTTGGAGCAGACGACCAACGCCTCCCAGCGTCAGACCGGCGCCGGTCCACGCCCCCACACCGAGGGCCTTGAGCACGGTTCTCCGTTGCATGGCGGGATTCCTCGTGATGGATTAGGGAATGGGGAGATAGGGAGATGGAAAATTCGGTTTCCCATTCCCGATGCGCTACTCGCCACTCCCCACGCTCGATCAGAATCGGAAGCGTCGGAGAATGGTGAGCGATGACAGCGCGCCGACCAACTTGCGATCCGGCCCCACCACCGGCAGACGCAGATACCCTTCCGACAACAGTTTCAAAGCATCGAGCAACGATGCTTCCGGATCGACCGACGGATGGGCATTGGCGAAATCGCCCACCTTGCGGTGCAAGTGGGGGAGCAGGCGGTTGTCCACGTCGGCGGCGTCTTCCTTTTCGGCATCGTCCGGCAACTGCGGTTCCGATGGCATCAACAGCTTGGAGAACGTGAACGAGGTGATGGTGCCGACAAACTCGCCCCGCTCGTTGACCACCAGCAAATCCTGCATGTGCTTGCTGACCATCAGGGCCAGCGCTTCCGACAGCGGCGCCGTGTCGTAGACGACCGTGGGCGAGGTAATCATGTAGTGTTTGCATTTCATGCTGGGTTGCTCCCGGTTAAGTGCCCCATGAGGACGTGTCCCACGCATTGTTGTGGGGATGGATCTGGCTGGCTCGCGCCCACCGTTCTCCCCATTGTGAATAACCTTGCATGGGTCGGACCCGAAAATTGCCGGATTCGCGGCGCCCTGATTAAGCTATTATTAACTAAATGCGCGTATCCCGTTCAGTTTGGCGCGTTGAAAGTTTCGCCGGATCGTTCCCGATTCCTGGGCCGGTTGCCTGGATGTCGGCAACTGGTGATCGGCTTGTCCAGCGAACCGTTTGGTCCCGTCATTTTGTGAAGAGAAATCCATAAGCAGAAAATAAGCAGAAATGTTTTTTGTTAATTTTAGCATCGCCGCAACGGCGGCCCATCCGTCGGCGCGAAGTCGACCGCGCGCGGTCAGCGCCGAATTCAGACAATCCGTGGAGAATCTTGCATGACCGTGGCAATCCTATCGCTGGTGGCTGGCCTGCTAGGTCTGGTCGCCGCCGCGATGCTGTACCGCTGGATCGTCCAGCAATCCACTGGCGATCCGCTCATGGGTTCGATCGCCGATGAGATCCATCTGGGCGCCATGACCTATTTGCGGGCGCAATACACCAAGATCGGCATCTTCGCCCTGGTGGTGGCGATGCTGTTGTCCATGCAGCACGGCTTCGGTACCAGCGTGGCGTTCCTGATGGGCGCGCTGACCTCGGCGCTGGCCGGTCTGGTCGGAATGCAGGCGGCCACCAAGGCCAACGTCCGCACCACCGCGGCGGCGCGGGAACAGGGCGCGGGCGCGGCCTTGCTGATGACCTTCAACGGCGGCGCGGTCATGGGCTTGGCCGTGGCCAGCTTCGGGTTGCTGGGCCTGGGTATTCTGTTCTTCGCCCTGTCGGCCAACTTCGCGACCGATCCCAACTCGGCCTCCACCATCTGGGGCTTCTCGATGGGCGCTTCGTCCATTGCCCTGTTCGCCCGGGTCGGTGGCGGCATCTTCACCAAGGCGGCCGACGTCGGCTCCGATCTAGTCGGCAAGGTTGAGGCGGGCATTCCCGAGGACGATCCTCGCAATCCCGGCGTCATCGCCGACAACGTGGGCGACAATGTCGGCGACATCGCCGGCATGGGCGCGGATATCTACGAATCCTATGTCGGGGCCATCGTGGCGGCCATTACCCTGGCGGCGACCACCGCCGCCAGCGAACTGACCCATTACTTCGGCGATGGCGTCAGCCGGCCGATGCTGCTGGCCTTGCCGCTGGCGCTGGCCAGCATCGGCTTGGTGTCCTCGCTGGTCGGTATCTACGGCATGTCGGCCTTTCGGAAGCAGGGACCGGAACGGGCGCTGGCCATTTCCGAATTCAGCGCGGCCGGACTGTTTCTGTTGCTGACCTTGTTGACGATTGCCATCTTCGGCTATGGCTGGCCGGTTTTCTTCGCCATCATCGCCGGCAATTTGGCCGGCATCGCCATCGGCCGGGCGGCCTGGTATTACACCTCGTCCAAGCCGGTCACCAAGATCATTACCGCCTCCAAGACCGGGCCGGCGACCAACATCATCACCGGCTTGGCGGTGGGCATGGAAAGTTGCGCGGTGCCGATCCTGGTGATCGTCGCCGCGATTTTTATCGCCCACCAGACGGCCGGCCAATATGGCATCGCCATCGCGGCGGTGGGGATGCTGGCCACCGCCGGCGTGACCATGACCATCGACGCCTCCGGGCCGATTTCCGACAACGCCGGCGGTATCGCCGAAATGTCCCATCAACCGCCGGAAGTGCGCGCCATCACCGATCATCTCGACGCGATCGGCAACACCACCGCCGCCACTGGCAAGGGCTTTGCCATCGGTTCGGCGGCCCTGACCGCGCTGGCGTTGTTCGTCGCCTATAAGGAAGCGGTCGAACTGGCGGTCGGCAAATCCGTGATCATGGACATCACCGAACCGCGCGTCGTGATCGGCGTGCTGCTGGGCGGCATGGTGGTGTTGCTGGCCGCGGCGATGACCATGAGTTCGGTCGGCCGGGCGGCCATGGAGATGGTGACGGAAATCCGCCGCCAGTTCCGCGAGATTCCCGGCCTGTTGCAAGGCACCGCCAAGCCCGACACCGCTCGCTGCGTGACGATCTCGACCGACGCGGCGCTGCGCGAAATGGTCCCGCCAGGGATGTTGGCCGTGCTGGCGCCGGTCATCGTCGGCTTCTTCCTCGGGCCGGTTGCGCTGGGCGGTATGTTGCTGGGGTCGATGCTGACCGGCGTGGTCATGGCGCTGATGATGGCCAACGCCGGCGGCGCCTGGGACAACGCCAAGAAGGCCATCGAAGGCGGTCAGATCAAGGGTGAACGCAAGGGCGGCGACGCTCACGCGGCGGCGGTGATCGGCGACACCGTGGGCGATCCGTTCAAGGACACCAGCGGCCCGGCCATGAACATCCTGATCAAGCTGCTTTCCATCGTCTCGCTGATCCTGGTGCCGTTCATCACCTGAAACAGGGTCTTACCTTACCCCCCTCTCCCGCCAGGGAGAGGGGAGCCGAAGCTTCCCTTTTCAGCCTCATTCCGGTGGGCTGGCAAACCCCGCCGCCAATTGATCCAAACTGCTCACCACCATGTCCGGCTCTACCTCCCAGGGATCGAACACCGCCTCCGGCTGGCGTTTGACCCAGGCGGCGCGCAGCCCAGCGGCCTTGGCCCCGATGACGTCCCAGGCGTTGCTGGATATCAGCCAGGTTTCGGCTGGCGCGCGCCCGGTCCGCCGCGCCAGGTATTCGTAGACCGCCGGATCGGGTTTGAAAGTACGCAAATCGTCCACGCTGACCACGTCTTCCAATAGTGGTAACACCCCGGCATTGGCCAGTAGCGCCCGAATGCTGGCTTCGACACCGTTGGTGAACGCCACCAGCCGATGACCTTGCGCCTTGATTGCGGCCAGGCTGGCGGCCACTTCCGGGAACAGCGGCAGGTATAAATAGGCTTCCAGCAGCCGGTCCTGGTCGGATTCCGGCAGTTCGCATCGCAGGGCTTGCTGGGTGTAGCGCAGCGCCTGCCGGGTGCAGGCGTCGAAATCGGCGTAGCGCCGCATCAGGCCGCGTCGAAATGAATATTCCAGTTGTTTGCTGCGCCACAGTTCGGCAAACCGGCCAGCTTGCTCGCCAACCAGCGCCCGCAGCGGCTCGGCCATCGCCAGTGGATCCACCAGCGTGCCGTAGACATCGAATCCCAACGCATAAGACGTTTCCACAATACCCTCTCTGTTTAAGCTGATGTTTCCGCCCGCCGCCTGGCTCAATCCGCCCGGATGACCGCAACCGCCAGCAACAACCAAGCCACTAGAAAGGCCACGCCACCCAGTGGAGTGATGGCTCCCAACCCGCGAATACCGCTCAGGCTTAGGGCGTACAGGCTGCCCGAGAACAACAGCAGACCGGCCGCCATCAGGATGCCCGCCCAGCGCAGCGCTCCCGAGTCGGGAAGGTGCAATGCCAGCAAGCCGACCGCCAGCAGTCCAAGGGCATGATAAACATGATAGTTCACGGCGGTCTCATAGACCGCCATGAATTCGGGGTCTAGCATTTTTTTCAGGATGTGCGCGCCGAACGCGCCCAGCGCCACCGCCAGCAACATCCCAACGCCGCCCAAGACCAGAAAGATTTTTGCCGCTATTGGCATGGTATTACCCCAGTTTTTTGGCATGGGACAAGAGTTTATCAAAGCAAAACGGATAAGCCATGAAGCGGCCAGAAGCGCGCGCGCCGAAACTCTTGCCGTGACCTAGTGATTTTGCGCAATGGCTCGGGCACCGGCCAAAGGGGATTTGCTATCATCCGCGCTTCCCGCCCGACCCAGGAGAGTGTTCGCGATGCTGCGTTTCCGTGGAAGCCCCGCCTTGTCGCCGTTCCGTCGGCAAAAGCTGCTGGCCGCGCTGCGTCGGCGGGTCCCGTCCGTTACTGACATCCACGCCGAGTTTGCGCATTTCGTGGACGGTTCGTTGACCGCCCATGAGCGCGAGGTGCTGGATCGATTGCTGCGCTACGGTCCCACCGCGACCCAGACCCGTCCGAGCGGCGAGTCGACCTTCCTGGTAATTCCCCGGCCTGGCACGATTTCCCCCTGGTCCTCCAAGGCCACCGACATTGCCCATAACTGTGGCTTGCAACACATTCGCCGGATCGAGCGCGGCGTGGCGTATTACCTGGAAGCCGCGCAACCATTGACTGCTGGTGATCGGGCCGTATTGCAACCCTTGCTGCACGACCGGATGACCGAGGTGGTGCTCTCGCCGGATGACGATCCCGCCGTGCTGTTCGCCCATGCCGAACCGGCGCCACTGGCGACGGTGAACGTGCTGGGCGGGGGGAGGGTGGCGTTGGCGACCGCCAACCGCGAACTGGGACTAGCCCTATCGGAAGACGAGATGGATTATCTGCTGGACAGCTTCACCCGGCTGGAGCGCAACCCGACCGACGTGGAACTGATGATGTTCGCGCAGGCCAATTCCGAACACTGCCGACACAAGATTTTCAACGCCGACTGGATCGTGGACGGCGTGCACCAGGACCACTCGCTGTTCGCCATGATCCGCCACACGCACGCCCGCCATCCCGACGGCGTGCTCTCGGCTTACAGCGACAACGCGGCGGTGATGACCGGTTTTCCCGCTGGGCGCTTTTTCCCCGATCCGGCCGATGGCCAGTATCGCTACCACCCAGAGGATGTTCACATCCTGATGAAGGTGGAGACGCACAACCACCCGACCGCGATTTCGCCCTTTCCCGGCGCGGCGACTGGTTCCGGTGGCGAAATCCGCGACGAGGGCGCGACCGGGCGCGGCGCCAAGCCCAAGGCCGGGTTGTGCGGCTTTTCCGTGTCCAACCTGCGGATTCCCGATTTCGTCCAGCCCTGGGAACTGGACTATGGCAAGCCGGGCCGCATCGCGGCGGCGCTGGACATCATGCTGGAAGGTCCCATTGGCGCGGCGGCCTTCAACAACGAATTTGGCCGCCCGAATCTGGCGGGTTATTTTCGCGCCTTCGAACAGGACGGTCCCGACGGTCAACGGCGCGGCTATCACAAGCCGATCATGATCGCGGGTGGCCTGGGCAACATTCGCGAACCACATATTCATAAGGCCGAACTGCCGCCGGGAACGGCTATCGTCGTGTTGGGCGGGCCGGCGATGTTGATTGGCTTGGGGGGAGGCGCGGCGTCCAGCATGGCGGCGGGCAGTTCCCACGAGGAATTGGACTTCGCCTCGGTGCAGCGCGGCAACCCGGAAATCCAGCGCCGTGCCCAGGAAGTGATCGACCGCTGCGTGGCGCTGGGCGCGAACAATCCTGTTCTGTCGATTCACGACGTGGGCGCGGGCGGCTTGTCCAACGCCGTGCCGGAAATCGTCCACGGCGCGAATCGAGGTGGCGCCTTCGAGTTGCGCGAGATTCCCAACGACGATCCTGGCATGGCACCGATGCAGATTTGGTGTAACGAGGCGCAGGAACGTTATGTGTTGGCCATTGCCGCCGAGGGGTTGGCGGTTTTCAAAGCGCTGTGCGAACGGGAGCGTTGCCCCTATGCGGTCATCGGCGGCGTCGCCGGCGAAGAGCAATTGGTGCTAAGTGATCGGCAATTCGCCAACCGGCCGGTCGATTTACCCATGAACGTGCTGTTCGGCAAGCCACCGAAAATGCTGCGTGATGTCCGTCGCGAAACCGCCAACTCCCCGCGCCCGCTGGCGGGAGAAGGAATGGAGGCGAAGGTCGCCGACGCTGTGGCGCGGGTACTGCGGTTCCCGGCGGTGGCCGACAAGAGTTTCCTGATCACTATCGGCGACCGCACCGTGACCGGGCTGGTCTGCCGCGATCAGATGGTGGGACCCTGGCAGGTCCCGGTCAGCGATGTCGCGGTCACCACCACCAGCTTCGATACCTATACCGGTGAAGCCATGGCCATGGGCGAACGCACACCGCTGGCGGTATTGGACGCGCCGGCTTCGGGGCGGGTGGCGGTCGGCGAAGCGATCACCAACATCGCCGCCGCGTGCATCGAGAAAATCAGCGATGTGAAGCTGTCGGCCAACTGGATGGCGGCGGCCGGCCATCCCGGCGAGGATGCGCGGCTGTTCGATACTGTCAAAGCCGTGGGAATGGAATTGTGCCCGGCACTGGGTATCGCCATCCCCGTTGGCAAGGATTCGCTGTCGATGAAAACGGTCTGGGAAGAAGGCGACAAGCACAAGAGCGTGGTGGCGCCGCTGTCGCTGATCGTGTCCGCCTTCGCGCCGGTTCAGGATGCGCGCCGGACCCTGACGCCGCAGTTGCGCGTCGACCGGGGCGACACCGATCTGATCCTCATCGATCTCGGGCGCGGCAGGAATCGCCTGGGCGGTTCGGTGCTGGCCCAGGTTTACAACCAGTGGGGCGACGCCGTTCCCGACGTGGACGCGCCGGACGATCTGAGAGCGTTCTTCGCCGTGATTCAGAAGCTTAACTTGGCTGGCCGGCTGCTGGCCTACCATGACCGTTCCGATGGCGGTCTGCTGGTGATGCTGGTGGAAATGATGTTCGCCGGCGGCTGCGGCGTGACGGCGCTGCTGGATGATCTGGACGATGAAGGACCACTGGCGGCGCTGTTCGCCGAGGAACTGGGCGCGGTGCTGCAAGTGCGGGCACTGGACCGCCCCGCGGTGCTGGCGCGGCTGGCCGCCGTCGGGTTGGGCGAGTGCAGCCATGTGATCGGCGCTCCGAATGGGGAGGATCGGCTGGTTTTGCGCCATGCCGGCGAGACCGTGTTCGCCGCCAGCCGCGCTGACCTGCGGCGGCTGTGGTCGGAAACCAGCTATCGGATGCAGGCGTTGCGTGATCACCCAGATTGCGCCCGCGAGGCGTTCGAGGCAGCTTGCGATCCGGCCGATCCGGGGCTGAACGTCCGGCTGACCTTCGATCCCGCCGAGGATATCGCCGCGCCGTTCCTGGCTACCGGCGTCCGGCCTCGGGTCGCCATCCTGCGCGAGCAGGGCGTCAACGGCCAGGTGGAAATGGCGGCGGCGTTCGACCGGGCCGGCTTC
>JAVMKH010000016.1:0-41501 GCA_031732935.1 Candidatus Contendibacter sp. | reverse complement strand
AGCGCAACATGGTCGCCTCCAACACCGGGGCGCCGATCTCGGTGCCGGTGGGCAAGCCCACTTTGGGCCGGATCATGAACGTGCTGGGTGTGCCCATCGACCACAAGGGGCCGGTGGAGACCGACAGCTATCGTGCCATCCATCAGGCGGCACCCAGCTACGAGGATCAGTCGGGCGCGACCGAACTGTTGGAAACCGGCATCAAGGTCATCGATTTGCTCTGCCCGTTCGCCAAGGGTGGCAAGGTGGGTCTGTTCGGCGGTGCGGGCGTGGGCAAGACCGTTAACATGATGGAGCTGATCCGCAACATCGCTATCGAGCACTCGGGGTATTCGGTGTTCGCCGGCGTGGGCGAGCGGACCCGTGAGGGCAACGACTTCTATCATGAAATGAAGGATTCGAACGTGCTGGACAAGGTGGCCCTGGTCTACGGCCAGATGAACGAGCCGCCGGGCAACCGGCTGCGCGTGGCCCTGACCGGTCTAAGCATCGCCGAAAACTTCCGCGATGAAGGTCGCGACGTGCTGCTGTTCGTGGATAACATCTACCGTTATACCCTGGCCGGCACCGAGTGTTCCGCGCTGTTGGGCCGCATGCCTTCGGCGGTGGGCTATCAGCCGACACTGGCCGAAGAAATGGGCGTGCTGCAAGAGCGCATCACCTCGACCAAGGCGGGCTCTATCACCTCCATTCAGGCGGTGTACGTGCCCGCCGACGATCTGACCGACCCGTCGCCGGCCACCACTTTCGCCCACCTGGACGCCACCGTGGTGCTGTCCCGCCAGATCGCCGAGCTGGGCATCTATCCGGCGGTGGACCCGCTGGATTCGACCTCCCGGCAGTTGGACCCGCTGGTGGTCGGCCAAGATCACTACGATACCGCTCGCTCCGTGCAGAGCACGCTGCAACGCTACAAGGAACTCAAGGACATCATCGCCATTCTGGGCATGGACGAACTGTCCGACGAAGACAAGCTGGTGGTGGCGCGGGCCCGCAAGATCCAGCGCTTCCTGTCGCAGCCGTTCTTCGTGGCCGAAGTTTTCACAGGCTCGCCCGGCAAGTACGTTGCGCTCAAGGATACCATCGCGGCGTTCAAGGGCATCGTCGCCGGCGAATACGATCACCTGCCCGAGCAGGCGTTTTACATGGTCGGCTCAATCGACGAGGCCGTGGAAAAGGGCAGCAAGCTGTAATGGGGCGGCGGTCTCCGCAGCGGGGACCGCGTTCCATTTCAACCGATCGGGAGACGTACCCATGGCCATGACACTGCATGTCGACATCGTCAGCGCGGAGAAGGAATTGTTTTCTGGAGCCGCCGAAATGGTGACCGCGCCGGGTGAATTGGGCGAGCTGGGCATTTTGCCGCGTCACAGTCAGTTGTTGACGCGGTTGAAACCCGGCCAGGTTCGGGTTCGGCTGCTAGGTGGCGAGGAGCAGTTATTCTATGTGTCGGGGGGGTTGCTGGAAGTCCAGCCACATGTCGTCACCATCCTGTCCGACACGGCGGAACGAGCCAAGGATTTGGACGAAGCCGCGGCGCAGTCCGCCAAGCAACGCGCCGAGCAAGTGATCGCCGACCATCGCAGCGAGTTCGAATACGCCCGGGCCAAGGCCGAACTGGCCGAGGCGATCGCGCAGTTGCAAACGATCGAAAGACTGCGCAAGCTACGTAAATCAAGTTAATCCAGGCTAACAATAATAATTATCTCGACCCCGCTAGGCCGTGGCCCCGTGTCACGGCCTTTTTGTTTGTGCGCAACCGGGTTGGGAATGGAATTTTGAATCCGCCGCCCGAAGTCCGGATTGGGAAGGTTCGGTATAATGCAAAGGTCTTTTCAGAGAGGCGTACCCGTCATGCAGCAGCTTTCGGTCGTGATCCTTGCCGCTGGCAAAGGTAAAAGGATGGCTTCGGATTTGCCCAAGGTCCTACATCCGCTGAGTGGCAAACCGTTACTCGCCCACGTATTGGCGACGGCCGGCGATCTTGAGGCGACAGCACGACTGGTGGTGCATGGTCACGGCGGCGAGCAGGTCAAAACCCTCTTTATCCACGAGCGAGGCGTGCAATGGGTGGAACAAGCCGAGCAACTAGGAACGGGTCACGCGGTGGCGCGGGCCCTGCCGTTGCTCGACGCCGCCGGCGTGACGCTGGTGTTGTATGGCGACGTGCCGTTGATCCGCGCCGAAACCTTGCGACCGCTGGTGACTGCCGCCCAAGAGGGCAAACTGGCGCTGCTGACGGTCGAACTGGCCGATCCTAGCGGGTATGGCCGCATCGTGCGCAATCCACAGGGTCAGGTATGCCGCATTGTCGAGGAGAAGGACGCCACCGCCGAGGAGCGGTGTTTGCGCGAGATCAACACCGGAATTCTGGCGGTTGCCACCGCGAAGCTGCGTGGCTGGGTCGCCCAACTCAACAACAATAACGCCCAAGGCGAATACTACCTGACCGACGTGGTGGGGCTGGCGGTGCGCGACGGCGTGGTAATCGAGGCGTTCACGGTGGCGGAACCGGAGCAAGTGCTTGGGGTCAACGATCGCGGGCAATTGGCGCAACTGGAACGGTTCCACCAGCGCCGCCAGGCCGAACGACTGATGCGCGAGGGCGCGACCTTGCTGGACCCGGCCCGGGTGGACGTGCGCGGTACGTTGACCACCGGGAAGGACGTGGTCATCGATGTCAACGTGGTTTTCGAAGGCACGGTGCGGTTGGGTGACCGGGTACGGATCGGATCGTGCTGTGTGCTGCGCGATGCCATCATCGGCGACGATGTCGAGATTCTGTCACACTGCCGAATCGAAGGCGCGGAGGTGGGAGCTGGATCGCAGATTGGCCCCTTTGCCCGGTTGCGGCCAGGTTCGTTGCTGGCGGCGGGCGTGCATATCGGCAATTTTGTCGAGACTAAAAAGACGCGGATTGGGCTGGGTTCCAAGGTCAATCACCTGACCTATCTCGGCGACGCCGAGATCGGCGCGGAGGTCAACGTCGGGGCCGGTACTATCACCTGCAATTACGACGGCGCCAACAAGCATCGGACGGTGATCGGCGATGGCGCCTTCATCGGTTCCAACAGTTCGCTGGTGGCGCCGGTGCGGATCGGCAAGGGCGCCACGGTGGGCGCCGGTTCCTCGGTCAGCCGCGACGTACCGGACGGCGGTCTGTGTTTGACCCGCGCGCCACGCAGAGACATCGCCAACTGGCGGCGACCGGTCAAGCCGAAAAAAGGCTGACCCAGTTTCCTTTTCTCCATCACCCTCCAGGCAAGCCGACATGGTTAAAACCCGTTTCGCTCCCAGTCCCACGGGCTATCTGCATATCGGTGGCGCCCGCACGGCGTTGTTTTCCTGGTTGTATGCCCGTCACCATGGCGGCTCCTTCGTCCTGCGCATCGAGGACACGGACCTGGAGCGTTCCACCCCGGAAGCGGTGAACGCCATTTTGGAAGGCATGAACTGGCTGGGGCTGGATTACGACGAGGGGCCGTTTTACCAGACTCGGCGGTTCGACCGTTACCAGGACGTGCTGCGCCAGTTGTTGCGGGAAGGCAGCGCCTACTACTGCTATTGCACCCGCGACGAACTGGAAGCGCTGCGCGCCGAGCAGATGGCCCGCAAGGAAAAACCGCGTTACGACGGCCGTTACCGCGACTATCGGGGACCACCGCGCGAAGGTGTCGAGCCGGTGGTGCGATTCAAGAACCCGCTGAATAGTCAGGTCATCGTCGAGGATTTGATTCGCGGTAACATCGTGTTTCAGAACGCCGAACTGGACGACCTCATCATCGCCCGCGCCGATGGCAGCCCAACCTACAACTTCTGCGTGGTGGTGGACGACATGGATATGAACATCACCCATGTGATCCGGGGTGACGACCATATCAACAACACCCCCCGGCAAATCAACATTCTCAAGGCGCTGGGCGCGACGGTTCCCCACTACGCTCACGTGCCGATGATTCTGGGGCCGGACGGCCAGAAACTGTCCAAGCGCCACGGCGCCGCCAGCGTCATGGAGTATCGCGACCAGGGTTATCTGCCGGAAGCGGTGCTGAATTTTCTGGTGCGGCTGGGCTGGTCGCACGGCGATCAGGAAATTTTCTCGCTCGAGGAGATGGTGGAGCGATTCGATCTTGATGGGTGCAACAAGGCGGCGTCGGCGATCAACCCCTCCAAGCTGATCTGGTTGAATAAACATTATCTGAAAACCCTGGAACCGGCGTATGTCGCCCGTCATTTGAGCTGGCACATCGGCCAGTTGGGCATCGATCCTAGCGAAGGACCCGCCCTGCCCGAAGTGGTCAAAGCCTTCGGCGAACGTTCCGACACCCTGCAAGGGATGGCGCAAGCCGCAAGCTTTCTCTATCACGAGTTCGAAACCTACGACGCCAAGGCGGCTAACAAGAATCTGACAGCCGCCGCCGAGATACCCCTGCGGGCCATGGGTCAGACCCTGTCCGCCTTGGCGGAGTGGCGGGCCGAGTCGATTCATGCGGTGGTGAATCGGGTTGCCGAAGAGAATGGATTGGCGCTGGGCAAGGTGGCGCAGCCACTGCGGGTGGCGGTGTGCGGCACGGCGATATCACCGCCGATCGATATCACGCTGGAACTGCTGGGCCGGCGCAAAACCCTGGCGCGGATCGAGCGGGCGCTGGACTTCATCGCCCACCTTCCCGGTGGCTTGGAAGTTTAAAGCGGTAGTGTTCCAGACATGGATTTCACACCAAAACCCCAAATTCATATCGGTTGATAAAGAGGCCAATAACGATGTCTTGACAGAGCATTCTGGATGCTGACAAAAGTAGCGCTGTTTTCTGTTCTCTGTTTTCCCACGTTTTGAGATTTTATTATGACCACAAAGGGGACAAAGAACAGGGATTAAAACCATACTGAAATCTCTTAAAAAGATTAAAAATACTCAAGTGAATACCTGTCGGGTCCCGGATGATTGATCGGTCTTTTTTGAAAGAGGGCGGATTTGTTGTGGTAGTACTCCTTCAGTTTGGCGACCGGGGTGACATGCCCGAGATTCTTTTGTGGGATGTCGTGATTATAGTGGGATGTCGTGATTATAGTGGGATGTCGTGATTATAGAGGTGAAGATACTTTTGCAAGGTGGTTTCCAAGTGACGGGCGGAGATGAACGTTGTGGTTTTCAACACCTCGGCGACGTGACCGTTGAAGCGTTCGATCATCCCGTTGGTTTGCGGGTGCTTGGGCTTGATCAGTCGGTGCTGGATACCATGAGCGGTGCAAGCTTGGTCGAAGACGTGTTGGCCGGTGGGCTCGCGCTCGCCGGTAGCGCAAAAGCGGTCGGTAAATTCTTTCCCGTTGTCGGTCAGCACGGTGCGAATGACGAACGGCGTCTTGGCACGCGGGCGTTCCAGGAAGCCGGCAGCGGTGGCGGCGGTTTTGTCGGGTTGGATCTCGAAATAGACCCAGCGGCTGGCGCGGTCGATGGCGGCGAGCCGGTAACGGTGTTCGGCCTCGTCGGGCATCCGGGGCAGATATTTGATGTCCACCTGCACGAACCCAGGCTCGTAGGCCTTGAAGGTCTTGGGCAACGGGGGTTTGCCTTCCGCCTCGGGCAACCGGTCCGCCAGCCGGGCCACGCCGTGGCGGCGCAGACACCGGTCCAGGGCCGAGCGCGACAGCTCGGGACAGACGAACTCGCGAGCCACCACCAACAGGTCGTCCAGCGACAGCAACAGCAGTTTGCGCCATTCCACCCCCACGAACTCTTGCAGCGGATTCAAGGTCGTCGCCAAGCGGTGCGGCGCGTGTGGACGGTCCTGAACCGTGTCCCGCGCTCGCCAGCGACGAACGGTGGTTTCGCTCACACCCAACTCCACCGCCCGTTCGGCCGCCGGGCGCGACGCGCGTTGGATGGGGGCCCGTTGCTTGGGCGTGGTGGTGGCGTTGGCGTGCCGGCGAATCTCCATCAGGGCCTCCGTAGCGCAAGAATCAGATCGTGTAAGAACCGTCGCGATTCCAGCAGGCGGCGGCTCCTAATGTCAACATAATCTCGCGGGACCTGACAAACACCAAAGAACGCAGCAAGTTGCGGGGAATAGACTCGTAGAGAGCTTAAGGCTAAAATATAGCACATCCAAGTCTGGAACACTACCGTCATTGAGTGCGTGATTTGCGTAGTTGTATCTCTAAATCCAGATACCATTTCGGGCGATTGTTTTTTAAATAGGTATTTGTAATTTTATAGAATTGATCTGCATTGCCTGTGTACGCATATATTTTTAGCAAATGCTTAAGTGCGAGATTGCTCTCAAGTGGATAGACCATAACTGCAAGGGTAAAAAACTGAATTGCCCGGGGGGTTATGCCAATTAATTGGGACTCAATCTCACCTAGATATCTATAGTATTCATACAACGTATATCGCTCAATCTGGGAATTCAAAAACGGTTGAGCTGATTCAAGCACCTTTTTTGCCGCTGACAAATCATTACGGCACGTTAAAAGTCCATCCACAGTACCAAGGGCTGCTTCCAGTGGAGCCACACGATCCATGGGCACGTTAACTTTATAGGTTTTTTCAAGATTTAAACAAATGGCTAAAAAATTGAACGTGCGAATATGGCGGCTACGATCCATAATAGTCCATGGGTCGGTAATTTTATAGTGAGTATTAAGGAGAATACTGAGTTGTTTGACTTGTTGTGCATCAGCTAGTAACGTCGGCACATATTTGCCATTTTCGTCTTTTCCTACCTGTGAGAGCAGACCACCCAGCGGCAAAATATGTTCAAAAAGCTTATTCAGTTCAGAAGAATTTAGTATAATAAACGGTTGCGCTGAGCGTTCAATAAGTTTGAAAAATTTTGTGCGCATCTCCATAAAAAGATTATCAAGAGATGCCTCCTTACGCATTGCAATATTGCTTTGTAGGTACTTATAATGTTTAAGTTCATTGGCAAATGGCAAATTATTGAAATAATTGTCTTGGCTATAAAAAGTCAGGTCGGGTCGCATTTGTTCGACAAGGTGATAATACCCTAAAACAGTAATGTCATATTCTTCGCTACATAATATCCTGGCATTCGGTGGTATCAGGGAAAATACGGTCTTGGCATAGCTCTCTGGCCAACGGTATTCATTGCGATTATTCAACCAAACGTTGTGCAATGCTATCATCATGACCAACAGTCCAGAGCTGATACTTAGGAAGTAATAAGATGATATTCGGGGTAGTCGATTGGAGATTATCTTATCGTATATAAACTCCAATACGCTTACAGCACCAAATGCGAACAATATTGATGCTAGGCCATAACTGATGACTGGATATGCACTAAAGACATTGGCTCGTACAAAAGTATAAGAAAAATTGAGCATCATCAGCATCATGATTTGTGGCAGGAGAATGCTAATCAGCAGATTGACCATAATTGCACGAGCACGAATCTGATGTTTCCAAGCGTAATAGAAACCAATCATTATAAAGGGTACACCCAACAAGGTATATTGAGATATCCATTCCCGCAATACAAGAGTAACAAACTGCACCTTATCGGCTATTGTAAAAAGAGGATCATTATCAATCTTAATAGACTCCCTGCGCACATATGAGAAAATGTCGCTAAGTGATTCAAAAGGGAATAGTCCGTGAGGGTTAATCGGCAAATCCTGCTGACCTCGCCACCACATCCAAAGGTACGGCAATAATCCAATGACCAAGAAGATAAGTAACCATGGAAAATACTTGATAATGAGAATCCGTTTATCCCAAAAAAAATATGGAAAAATGATTCCGTAGAGTATAATTAATGGCCAGTGATTGCTTAATGCCAACCCAAGGAGAAAAGAAAACGCTCCTAATGCCAGAAAATTATTATGTTTGTTAGCTTCGATATTAGGGCGTTGGTGAGTAGTAAGTGCAAACCATAACAGAGTAAAAAATAAAAAGGTGTTAAGAGTATAGTTCTTGGCAATAATGGCTTCTCCCCAAAAGGTACACGACACCCCAAAACTCAAGGCTGCGAGGAAAGCGATGGTAGGACGCTTACTGAATTCTTTGGCCACAAACCAGAGAGATACACAGGTAAGCGCACCAAAGAAAGCGCTGAATAAATGGTAACGGTAGGCAACTGTACCTATGGGGATATACCTTGCCGGATGGGCAAGCAGCACATAAGCTGGGTAACCAGGGGGATAGACTGGGACCAAGAAGTAACTGCTTAATACAAAATTGGCATCGTCATAGAGAGCTATTATCCGTGGCGCAGTATAGGCATATAACGCAAATAGTATGCTAAAGATGAGAAACGGATAGCTAATAACCATTGGCGCTAGTTTTTTGGGCCAAGTTAAATCTGCCACGCCTGCTCCCATTTGACGATTTCGATCACAAAGTTAAACTTCTCTTTACACCACTCAAATAAGCGACCCCGCAGCAAGCTGCGGGGAATTAGACTGTCGGAGATTAAAACCATATTGAAACCTCTTAAAAATATTAAAAATACTCAAGTGAATTCAAGGCTAAAATATAGCACATCCGAGTCTTGAACACTACCGCAAGGCGCCACGAGATATCCGAACCTCCGCGCCGATCAAATTTACTGGAATCGTGGCGACTCAGGATAGGCGGATGACTTGTAGCGATCTCGCCGCTACAATCCCCTCCCCTCTTGCCCACCCACCGCGGATAACCCAAGCCATGCAGGAACTCAATCCCTATTTCAACCGGATCAACGACCTCCGGGGACGCTGCGCGTCCCTCAGGGGGTATCTTTGACTTTGAGACCAAGCGCGAGCGGCTGGACGAGGTCAACCGCGAATTGCAGGAGCCGGATATCTGGGACAACCCCGAACGAGCGCAGGCGTTGGGCAAGGAACGCGCCCAGTTGGAAATCGTGGTCAATCGGCTGGAGCGTCTCGACCGGGGCTTGAACGAGGTTGCCGAATTGCTGATCCTGGCCGGCGAGGAAGGTGACGAGGCAGCGGTGATCGAGGTAGCGCGAGACCTGGAAACCCACGCCCGCGTGGTCGCCGATCTCGAATTTCAGCGGATGTTTTCCGGCGAACTGGACGCCGGGAATGCCTTTCTGGACATCCAGTCCGGCTCCGGCGGCACCGAGGCGCAGGATTGGGCCGAGATGCTGCTGCGGATGTACTTGCGCTGGGGCGAGCGGCGGGGGTTCAAGACCGAGCTGCTGGAAGCTTCGCCGGGCGAAGTGGCCGGTATCAAGAGCGCCAGCGTTCGCTTCGAGGGCGACTATGCGTTCGGCTGGTTGCGAACCGAAACCGGCGTGCATCGTCTGGTGCGCAAGTCACCGTTCGATTCCGGCAACCGCCGGCATACCTCGTTCGCGGCGGTGTTCGTGGCCCCGGAAGTGGACGACAGCATCGAGGTGGACATCAACCCGGCGGATTTACGAGTGGACGTGTACCGCGCCTCCGGGGCGGGCGGCCAGCACGTTAACCGCACCGAATCAGCGATTCGGATCACGCACCTGCCGACCGGCATCGTGGTGCAGTGTCAGAACGACCGTTCCCAGCACAAGAACCGCTCGACCGCGATGAAGCAGCTCAAATCCAAGCTTTACGAACTGGAGTTGCAGAAGCGTAACGCCCAGGCCCAGGCGCTGGAGGACAGCAAGGCCGACATCGGCTGGGGCAGCCAGATTCGCTCCTACGTGCTGGACCAGTCGCGCATCAAGGATTTGCGTACCGGCGTCGAAACCAGCAACACGCAACCGGTTCTGGACGGCGATCTGGACGAATTCATCGAGGCCAGCTTGAAGAGCGGGCTGTAAGCGGTTTTCGCGGGCGCGGCTCAGGTTTCGCGCCCGATCGCTTCCAACGTCTCCTGGATTTCCAGCCACTCCGTTTCCAGCACGGCCAGTTCCCGATCCACTTCACCCTTGCGCACCAGCCATTCCTTAAGCCGGTTCTTGTTAGCGTCGTCGTAGCTGCCCGGATCGGCAAGGGCGGTTTGCAAATCTCGCTGTTCGGCGTGCAGCGTTTCCATCCGTTGTTCCAGTTGCCTGACGCGCCGTTCCAGCGGTTTGCGCTGGACCGCGAGCTGTTGCCGGCGCTCCGCGTCCTGACGTTTCTGTTCGCGACGGTCAACGGCGCTGTTGCCGTTGCCGGTGGCGCGCGGCGCGGCGTCCCGGCTGGCGGCGCGCTGGCGTTCGCTCAGCCAGTCGCGGTAGTCGTCCAGATCGCCGTCGAACGGCCGTGCTTGCCCATCCGCGACCAGCAGAAACTCGTCGGTGACCGTGCGCAGCAGATGGCGGTCGTGAGAGACCACGATCAGCGCGCCCTGATAGTCCTGCAAGGCCAGAGTCAGGGCATGGCGCATGTCGAGATCGAGATGGTTAGTCGGCTCGTCTAGCAGCAACAAGTTGGGGCGTTGCCAGACCAGCAGCGCTAGCGCCAGCCGGGCCTTTTCGCCGCCAGAGAACGGTTCGACCGGGTCCAGCGCTCGGTCGCCGGCAAAGCCGAAACCGCCGATGAAGTCTCGCAATGACTGATCGCTGGTCCTTTCGTCCAACTGCTGCAGATGCCGCAGCGCGCTCCAGTCGGGTCGCAACTGTTCCAACTGATGCTGGGCGAAATAGCCGATAGCCAGCCCTTGTCCGATTTCGATCCGTCCAGCCAGCGGCGACAACAATCCGCCCAACAGCTTGATCAGCGTGGATTTGCCGGCCCCGTTTGGTCCCAGCAGGCCAAGCCGGGTGCCGGGGCCGATGACCAGATTCATGTTGTCTAGCACCCGCCGCCCGTTGTAACCGGCGGCAACTTTTTCGACCGACAATAGCGGATTCGGCAGCCGCCCCGGCGCGGCAAAGCTGAATTCAAAGGGCGAATCGACGTGAGCAGCGGCGATTCGCTCCATCCGCTCCAGCGCCTTGATGCGGCTTTGCGCCTGCCGGGCCTTGGTGGCCTTGGCGCGGAAGCGGGTAATGAAGCTTTCCAGATGGGCGATTTCCCGCTGCTGCTTTTCGTAGGCCGCCTGTTGCAGGGCCAGTCGGGCGGCGCGCTGGTCCTCGAAGGCGGCGTAGTTGCCAGGGTACAGCGTGATCCGCCGCTGGTCGATGTGGGCGATATGGCTGACAACATTGTCCAGCACGTCGCGGTCGTGGGAAATCAGCAGCAGGGTGCCTGGATAGGCGCGCAGCCATTGTTCCAGCCACAATACGGCATCAAGATCAAGGTGGTTGGTCGGTTCGTCCAGTAGCAGCAGATCGGAGCGGCACATCAGCGCACGCGCCAGATTCAGCCGCACCCGCCAGCCGCCGGAAAACTCCGCCACTGGCCGCTCTAATTGGTCGGCGGCGAAACCGAGTCCGGCCATCAGCTTGCCGGCGCGCGCGCGCGCGCTGTAACCGTCGATGGCCTCGAAATGGGCGTGCAGTTCGGCTTGGCGTGTACCGTCGTGGGCGGCCTCAGCAGCTTGCAGGTCGCGTTCGATCTGGCGCAGTTCGGCGTCACCGTCCAGCACGAAATCCAGCGCGGGCATCGGCAATGCCGGGGTTTCCTGGGCGACATGGACGATGACCCAGCGCGGCGGGAGATCAATGTCGCCGGCATCCGGATGCAGTTCGTCGCGCAGCAGCGAAAACAAGCTGGACTTGCCGCAGCCGTTGGCCCCGATCAGCCCGACCTTCCAGCCAGGATGAACCGTCAGCGACACGTTGTCGAACAGCGGCTTGCCGCCGCGTTGCAGGGAGAGTTGGCGTAGAGTCAGCATGGCGGGCAAAGTTTATCAGCTTGCTGGCAACGGTGATTCAATGGAACCTCCGGCCTACTACAATCAGACATCGTCGAATCATTATCCGCCAACACTTATCCGCCAAAACCGAAACCATCATGACCGACGACGAACTGTTGCGCTATAGCCGGCAAATCCTGCTGCCGGAATTCGACATCGAGGGTCAGGAGCGGGTGCGCCAATCCCGTGCGTTGATCGTCGGGCTGGGCGGGCTGGGCTCGGCGGTGGCGATGTATCTGGCTGCGGCGGGCGTGGGGCAGCTGACCCTGGTGGATTTCGACCGGGTGGATCTCTCCAACCTGCAACGGCAGATCGTCCATCGCACAGCGGATATTGGCCGACCCAAGGTCGAATCAGCCCGAGATACCCTACTGGCACTCAATCCGCTGATTGAGGTAATCCCCATCCCGAGGGCGCTGGACGAAGCGGAATTATTGCAACAGGTCGAACAAGCCGATGTCGTGGTGGACGCTTGCGACAATCTCCCTACCCGCTTGGCGATCAATGCCGCCTGCGTACGGGCTGGCGTACCGCTGGTGTCCGGGGCGGCAATTCGGCTGGAAGGACAGCTACTCGTCTGGCGACCGGGCGGGGAAGGTGCCTGTTACCGCTGTCTGTACCGTGACGCCGAAACGAATCTCGAAACCTGCGCGCAAACCGGCGTGCTCGCTCCCGTGGTTGGCGTGATCGGCAGCCTTCAGGCAGTGGAAGCGATCAAGGTGTTGACCGGACTCGGCGAGACGCTCGATGGTCGGCTGCTGCTGCTGGACGCCGCGCGCATGGAATGGCGGATGCTGAAGGTTCCACGTTGGCCGGAATGTCCGGTGTGCGGCGATAAAACGGCATGATGGTTCATCCATCCGCTCAATTCAGGCCAACCTTAACGGAGAAATCCCCATGACCTTTTCCATCGTCGCCTTCGATCCCGCCAACGGTGATTTGGGCGTCGCCGTGCAATCCAAATTCCCCAACGTCGGTGTCTCCATCCCTTTCGCCAAGGCGGGCATCGGGGCGGTGGCGACCCAATCCTACTGCAACACCAGCTATGGCCCACGCGGGCTGGCTCTGCTGGAAAACGGCGCTTCGCCCGAACAGGCGGTGGCGATTCTGACCGGCACCGACGCGCAGCGCGACTACCGGCAGGTCGGCATCATCGACGCCCAGGGTCGTGCCGCCAGTTTCACCGGCGCGCATTGTTTCGACTGGGCCGGCGGTCTGCGAGGAGAGTGTTGCGCGGCCCAAGGCAATACCCTGGCTGGGCCACGGGTGGTGGAGAGTATGATACGGACGTTCGAGACTACGCCCGGGCCACTGGCGGTACGGCTGATGACGGCCTTGCAAGCTGGCCAAGCCAACGGTGGCGACCGGCGTGGTCAGCAGTCGGCGGCGCTAAAGGTTGCGCGGGCCGGCGGCGGTTATGGCGGCTTTGATGACCGCTACGTGGACATCTCGGTTTACGACCATCCAACCCCCGTCGCCGAATTGGAACGGCTGTACGCCATTCACCGCCTGACTTACTTTCGCAGCGATCCTGACCAATTGGTCAGGATCGATACCGCCCTCGCCAACGAATTGCAACAAATCCTCCATGCGCGCGGTTTCTACAAGGGTGTCGCCAGCGGTGTTTGCGACGAGGAGATGCTACGGGCGCTGCGCGATTTCATGGGTTGGGAGAATTACGACGAACGCATCCGCGACGACGACCGGATCGACTTGGAAGTGCTGGCGGACATGCGCCAAAAACACACGGTTTGGTTGCGGGCGCATGGCCGAGTTGGATAACGCCCCGCATAACCGGCGCGAGGCTTTATCGGCGTCCGGTTGATGCGGTTGTTGGGCCAGTGTCCTTGTCGTAGTCATTGAAAAACACGCGATCACCTATCTGGATTGAACCGTCTTCTGTCAATCGAGCAATCTGGCTAAAAGTGCGTCTGGGTGTTGCTTTATCGTGGTGTCCTCCCAATATCCACTTCTCACCAAGAAGAGTCCATATGAGCCGGAGCCCAAGTCTATCAAGACGTTCTTGTAGATCTTCAATGTCCGCGATCAGCGCCCTTGGACCGACCTCGGAAACGGAAATATCGCGAAATACGCTTTTTCCATTCTTGATGCTATATCCATCTAGGCCATTCCACCAAAGATCAGAAGGAGAGAAAAAAGCACGGGCAGGTATTAGCATATGGAAGCTTTTCCCTAAAGATGCGTCATATTCCCATTCCACAGCGAGCTCATTCCAGGCAGGTGTATAAACAACAGGGGGATTCTGTCGTCCAAAGCCGCCTATGCTATTCCACGCATCTGTCTCAATGTTAAAAGAGGTAGCCCACGGGTATTCACCAGCGAAACCATAAAGCCAAGAAGCACCCTGCTTCATCCATTGACCAAAGAAGTTCCGACGGTGAAGGCAGTTGTAGCCAATAGCAACTTCATTCTTAGTAACCAAGTAACTCTCAACATGAATCCACACATGGCGGTATTGCTGGTCACAATCAGCATCTTCGGGTCGATCATCCCAGGAGAGGTAAGAAGCTAGCAATAGCCAACTTTGACCACTACACTCTTTCGTTGATAACAATTTGTCCAATGAAGGAAGGTCGCTCTCGAAGTTGACCCAATCCGTGTCTGACATCTGCTCCCCCAATTGGAGGTTTACCGAGTCTCCAATCCACCAAGCATTATGATTTCGGTCGCTACCAGCAATTCTATGGGGCAACGTGGGATCGAGTTTTCGCTCCTCAAGCAGGATGAACGGACTCCGCAACGGTGCCGGTTCCCAACTGTCCTGTTCCCGTTTTATGTGATCGTGTAGCCGTGAAGCCAATTGATACATTCCAACCCATTGATATTTCTTACCAATTCTTTCAGCCCATGTTGGCTTGCCCCTACCACCACCATGCTTACCAAGCATATAGCCATCGTATCTTTCACACCCTGAACCTTCATAGCCAAAGTCGCGAACTACTCTCTGGAGAATCCACGCACCCATATCTTTCTTGGAGAAAGAGTGTACCCAAGGACGAAGACAGTTCATCGAATACTTAAAGAAATCGCTGAAGAACTCATCAGGTCTGAAATGTAATAGATTCCCCCACGCTTCTATTTGGTCATTCGAGGGCAACTGCTGAGGCCATTCGGAATCAATTGGTTGCATAGTCAAGAGAGAATCACAGCCTTGGGGGAGAACGTTAAGCTCGATAGCTAGTTCGCTGATGCATCTAATCTGATCCCGAATCAATGCATTATCAAATGCTCTAGGTTCAGAACGGTAGGTTTCCTGCAGTGAGGCCGTGACTTGTTGAACTATATAAGCATCTCTAGAAAAAATCAGTGCGCCATAGCAACTCAGAAGAGTTCGCTCTCGAACTTCGTCGTCATCACAGACCAGGAATCGCTTCAATACATGTGGTAGAACTTGCGGCTGAGCACTTAGAATAGCTGTTGAAGCACGCGTTGCCCAGTCTTTTACCCGACGATCAGCTGCTGCAGTAAACCATAGGATCATCGTACACCATCGTTCAGCAATGTCATGTTCGAGGTGATCTAATGGCAGTTCAAATGCAGCGTTTATCAAGCGACGTACCATACTATGCGACTCAAATCGGTCGTGAAGGTAACCACACCAGTAGGCGTCACGCCTTGCCAAAAGTTGCTGCTTCAAGAGTTTGTCAAGCCAAATTGCATCGATAGCGGACGGTTGCCACGATATGGCTAGCAAGGAGTCCATAGCTTCAAACGAGAAATCCGCCCATCCCAGTGATTCTCGCGCCAATAAGCCTGACGAGGCGGTGAAGGAACTTGGGTCCCTTGAAGGGAAAGATCGAACTACAATTCGCACCAATGAGTTTCGTATGGACTCGTCATCCACACATTCAGAGAATTCTACTCCAGGATTCTTCTCTGCAATAAGGATAGAGAGCGCAGCAAGGATACCACTGTGCTGTTCCAAGGCATCATAATCCTTAAACAGATTACGGAGGAGTCCCCCCGGTTGACATGCCGCCTCAAGTCCCGTCTGACTGCTTTTTTCGAGCAACTCTGCAGCGACAAGGAAATCTCCGAGGCGCTCAAACGCTGGCCGGACGACACTCTCATCACCAAGTAAATCGTCTCTGGTCGGCGCATCTTCCACCAGCAAGTCCGCACGCACAAGCCATTCAAGAACTGGCAATGTACTCGCCTGAGGTCTTGCTTCAGAGACTACCCGTTGTGCTTGGGTCCATGAAAGAGCTGATTCCCCGTTCTCAACGATCGCGCGGACAATGGCCATAAGGGCTCCGCTAACAATATTTGCACCCTGACTGGTTTCGTACTCTGCCGAAAACTGGCGTTCTTTTTCGCCAAGGAATGCACGGATGGTTGGTGCTAGTCCGTGCCAGCCAGATGGCATACGACGAAGTCCACGAGATTGTAGTGTTTCGCAAACCAACCGAAGGTAGAGCGGGTTGGAGAACTCAGGTTGCAGGATGGGTGAAATTGGTGGCTCAAGCCCATAATATCGGAAAAACGCCTGACATGCGTCACGTTCTATGCCTGCAAATCCCGTGTGTTCTACGACTGGCAGGTTATGTTGATCAGGAAGGCAATACGATAGAAACGAAGTTCTACAGGTAACGCATAGACGCAAAAACGGTCTAAGATGAATTGCTTGCGAGACCGCCGATAGCCGATCTCTCCAGTATCGCAAAGGCCGGGTTTCATTGATCGCATCTATGTATAGGATGAGTGCTGAGCCAGATGCTTCACCAGCGGCATTCAATGCATCTAGAAGGCCATTCATTCCAAGTGTGACAGACAGCCCGAGAGTCTCCAAAATCCTCGTCCAGGGATCAGGTTCACCTCTGAACTCATGTCCAAAAGTGATGCACGTAAGGAGTTTCTGGCCAAGGCGGTAATCCGCAGCATCACATATTCCATGTGTTTTGCCTGATCCTGCAATACCTGATAGCACAAACACCGACTCGTACGCCAGGGAGCAAGCGGGCGAGAGGAGCCACTCACGCAGGCCAGTGAGGGCAGTTATTGCTTCTCGTGTGTAGTCCAAATTGGCTGCAGGGAAGGAAACCATGTATTCAGCCATGAATTGGCGAAAACCTGGTGAGTCAGCCTTTCCCTTCCCGTGCTTTGCTTCAAGATCCTTGACCAAATGGGATTCAGTAGATTCAAAACTGTCTAAGAGGCTGCCAATTCTAGTACAACAGTCTTTGTAGAGACCTTGATCATCTATTGTCACCAGACGGTCGCATTCGTTCAAAAGCTCTTCCGTGTTTGCCGTCAAAGATTGTACTGCTTCACGTGATTCCTCCGGCCATGCTGGTGACATTCTGTCAGACTCAACCCTGCGTAGAGCCGAAACCAACCGCTCATTTGCCTTCCAACATACACGGATTTTACTCTTGAACTCATCAGACCATACGGCAGTGTGTCCAAATGCCCCGAACCATTTCCACAACTCTGTTTTGACATTCAATTCAGGCGTGTATCGGGGTCCGGCAGTTCTCTTGGCCAATCCGAGATGCTCTGAAAACCATTCGCTGGTTAGGATTCGTTGATTGAAGAAGAATTCTCGGACACCTCCAGATGCATCGTATTCCAGCAATAGCTCTCTGAGTTTGTATGCAGGCCAAGCCTCAATGGTTAGAGGACGAGCTTTTGCACTGGCCTTCTTCTCATGTTCCTTTCGCCAGTTGTCAAATTTCTCCTGTCCACTCAATCCCTTCCGCCCCGTCGGTCCTGTCAAATCGAAGGGGAAACAGACTATATATTGAGTCAGCTTGGGGTGAATATTAAGAGCAGTAGTTAGCGATCCAGTGGCCTGCGTGAGGAGAGCCCCTATGTCAAATACATATTTCGCCTGCCAGCCCACTCGACTACCATCAGTAAGGTCAGAAAAACACTCAACTCCTCCATCGCCACCCGCCCCATGTAGTCGTACGTAAGGCGCTTCCTTTGGAACTGACCAATGAGCGAGTTGACAGCAGAGTTCTTCAAATGCCTCACGCTGACCTCCACATCGGGGAACAATTCGCTGAAAATCGAGGTCCATAACCACACCCCTTGTAGATCATCTTTCCAGTCACGGGTCCTCACATAGGCCCAACAACGTAGCGGGAGTCAGGGCGCCTTGTCCGCCGCGCCGGGTGCCTTCCGCGCTGGTAAAGCTGGGCTGTCAAGATTCAGAAAGGGCACGGCGCCATGCTCGCCCAGCAGGGTTTGCGGGACCACGCCGTTCCAGCGATCCGCCGCGACCAGTGACACCACATCGGGATGAGCCGTGACCGCCGCGCCCCGAATTTGCAGGCTGGCCGCCTGGGCCTCGCCGATGATCCGCACCGCCTCGGCCTCGCCCTGGGCGCGGATGACCGCCGCCCGCTTCTGCCCCTCCGCCTGGATCGCCGCCGCATCAGCCTCGCCCTGGGCGCGCACTCGCATCTGATCCGCCTCGAAGCGGATGCGATTGACCGTGTTCTCGGCCGCCACGGCGTCGTTCTTGGCCTTCACCGCCGCCTCGACGCTGGCGACGAACGTCGGGCTGTACTCGATCTTGGCGATTTGCAGGTCCACTACTTCCAGGCCAAACAGTTCCGCCAACCGGGTGCTGACCGCCTGGCGAATCTCGTTGGCGATAGCCTCGCGTTCCTCGGAAATCTTGATGGTGTTGCGGCGGGCAAACACCCGCATAGCCCGGTCGGCGATGATCGGCTCCACGTTTTCGCGAATGCTAAAATTGCCCGAGCGCCCCACCTGGTACAACAGACGGAATACCGCCGCCGGGGGAATCCGATAGGTTAGGCCCACCGAGATTTTCACCCACTGGTTGTCCACGGTGTACATGGTCAGGTTCTGCACTTGCAGGATGTCGAGCGACACCTGCAAGCGATCCACCCGATCGATCAGCGGCCATTTCAGATGGATACCCGGACCGTAGGGTTCGCGGGTGGTCACCTCGCCAAAGCGACGCACGCCGGCCATTTCGGTGGGCTCGACCACGAACAAGCCAAGCCAGAGCAGCAACCCGACCAGGATAACGACGGGAATGAACGGCTTTTTCAACCAGCCGGGCACTGTCCAGGCACGTTGAGGACGAGGCAATGGGGGCAAGGACATGATGGCTCTCCAGGGGTGGCGTCGGCGATTTTCGTTTTGAGGCAAAATACTGTTTCATCCATAAACGTCTTTCAAGCGTGCTTTCCATGAAACCCGACCGCCTCGATACCGCTCCCCTCGCGCAAGTCATCGCCTACCACCAGGCGAGCAAGCATCACCTGAACCGCTACGCGCCCGGTCCGGGGGGGCTTGATTGGGCCAACCAACCCGATCCGTTTCGCCGCTATGCCGGAGCATCGCGCCTTGAACTACCGCTGCGGGCTGATACCTTGCCGACCCCGTTCGAATTGGTGCGCCGAGGCGAACGGCCAACCCCCTACCCCCTCGAACGCGATTCACTGGCGGTGCTATTCGAACTGTCCTTGGGACTGTCAGCCTGGAAACAGCATGGTGGCTCGCGCTGGGCGCTGCGCTGCAATCCGTCCAGTGGCAACCTACATCCGACCGAGGGTTATCTGGTCTGCGCCGCCCTACCCGGCCTGAGCGCCGGTGTCCACCACTATCTGAGTCACGATCACGTGCTCGAACAGCGCGCCACGCCGATTCACTCCACCTGGGGCCACGGACTACATGGCGGGGTGGTACTGGCGCTGACCGGTATTCACTGGCGTGAGGCTTGGAAATACGGTCTACGAGCCTACCGCTATTGCCAGCACGATTGCGGTCACGCCATCGCCGCCGTCGCCTACGCCGCCGCCGCGCTGGGCTGGCGGGCTCGGTGGCTCGCCGACTGGAGCGACGCTGAACTGGCGGCCTTGCTGGGACTAGATCGGGCGGAGGATTTCGCCAACGCCGAACCCGAAAATCCGGAGGTCGCGCTGTGGGTGGGACCCGAACTGTCGCCGATGGATTTGTCGCCCGGCATGCTAGCCCGTGGCCTCTCCTTCACCGGTCACGCCAACCGGTTGAGCCATGCCCAGCGCGATTGGCAAGGTATCGAGGAGATCGATCAGGCCACCCATCGACCCAACGCAATTCCATCGCCTGCCCTCCAACCCCCCCCGCGCCCACCCCTGGCCCAGTCTGGCTGCCAAGTCAGTGCCGTGACGTTGATTCGCCAACGGCGCAGCGCGGTGGCGTTCGACGGCGTGACCCCCCTACCCGCCGAACGCTGGTTCGGGATGCTGGACGCACTGCTGCCGCGTCCGAACGTACCGCCGCTCGATACCTGGCCGTGGCCGCCGCGCGTGCATCCGCTGCTGTTCGCCCATCGGATCGAAGGTGTATCGCCCGGCCTCTATTTGCTGGCACGGACGGCGGAGGTACTACCGAAATTGCGCGGCGCGTTGCACGGTGAATGGGAGTGGTCGCAAGTCGAATCAGCGCCGGAACATTTGCCGCTGTACCGGCTCACCGTGGGCGATGCTCGCAACGCGGCGCGGGTGATTTCCTGCCATCAGGATATCGCCGCCGATTCTTGCTTCGCGGTCGGCTTTCTGACCGAGTTTGCCGGTCCGCTCCAAGGCAAACCGTGGGCGTACCGGGAGCTGTTCTGGGAAACCGGCCTACTGGGGCAGATCCTCTACCTGGAAGCGGAAGCCGCCGGCATCCGCGCTACCGGCATCGGCTGTTTCTTCGACGACGCCATGCACCAATTACTGAGGCTGGACGGTCTAGCGTGGCAATCGCTTTATCACTTCACTGTTGGCGGCCCGGTCGAGGATCGGCGGGTGCAAAGTCTGCCGCCTTACGCGCATTTGCATCGGTCGAACCAATGAGGCTCTCGGTCAAAAGGTTTTCAGCGCCCCAAACAACAAAGGGCGACCGACCGATCGCCCCACGGATATTTGGCTGGAAATTCTATGCAGCTAAGTTAACGATCGTTAAGTAGTTGTCATGCATGGAATTGGCGCCGCTTGCCAGAGCGGCGGTTACAACGCGGCCCCCGCTTTCTCCAACTCGGCATAGGTCGTTGGCTGCCGCGATCGATTGATGTCTAATCCCAGCCGTGAGCCGATCTCCGAAAGCGAGAAAATGCCGCGCACCGTCGGTATTTCGGTTTCGGGATCGGTATCCAATACCAAAGCGTGCTGACGGTTGACCTTTCGCAGGGTCGCGATGATATCGCCCACCCGTGCGTCCAGTATGTCTTCCATCATCAATACTTCCAGTTTCGCTCGAAGGGTCATGACGTCGGAGACGAACAGGTCCTCTCGGGTACAGTCGGTCTTGGCCAGAATTCGGTTGACCTTTTCTCCATCGACGTCGCGGCTGGTAATCAATCCGAGGATATTGTCGTCGGCGCCGACGACCAAGAGGACACGCACTCCGCGCTTGACCATGATATCCAGCGCCTTGCCAAGAGGGGTCGATAGTTCAGTGGTAACGGCAGTCACCTGGCAGAGGTCGGTCATCACCGACAACGCGGGGTCGTCGGTGGTGATGCGTCGAGGTAACCGCTGCTTGGGTTGAGCATGGCGAATTCCCCGGTCTAGGCGGTGCAATGGCAATAAGTGATAAGAGTGTTTCATCAAAGCTCTCTCCTGCGTGTAGGCACAACAGCGGCTGTAGCCATCGTTCGTTATTATTTGTCGTCGAATTATAAGGGATAATTAACTGTTAATAAATGTGGAAAATTGTCGCGCTCAATCTTTCGTTCAACCTTTCCCTCCACTTACCCGCCGCGCCCATGACACCAGAGCCCCGCCAACAGCAACCCCCCGCCTAGCAACCAGGCGTCCGACTGAAGCAGGATCAGCACCCCGCCGAGAACGCAAGCGGCGCCCAGAATGGCCCCGCGTAGCCCAACCAGCGGACTGGCGGTCGGCGCCGGGTCCGGGCGGTCAAGCGCGCGGGACGACCGAGCCAGCAATTCCGGCAGCCGCCCAGCCAGATCGAGCAGTTCCGGACCGTTGCGCCATAACTCCCGCGCCAGGCGCCTCACCTGGAACTGCTCGCGGAAAATGCGCCCAATGTACAGCCTCGACAGCGCGACTACATCCAGATCGGGGTCCACCATCCGCCCAACACCCTCGAATGTGACCAGCGCCTTGACCATCAACACCAGATCCACCCGAAAATACATCCGATAGCGACTGCCCAGCCGCATCGACTTCAGAATCAGCCGGGCGATACTGAAATCGCCATGGCGGGCGCGCAGCAGGAAGCGTCGCGACAGCTCGACCACCGCCCGCCGAAATTCAGCCGGGTTGCCACCCGGCCCAAGGTCGGCGATGCCGCTCAGATGCCAGGCGGCCTTTTCGACATCGCCGTTGACCAAGGCATGGTAGTAATACAGCAACCGCCGCCGGGTCTGGTCCTCGAACCGGCCGACCATGCCCAGATCCACGAATCCCACCCGAACCTCCGGACCCGGCAGGATTAGCAGGTTGCCAGCGTGCAAGTCGGCGTGAAAGAACCCGTCCCGGTACAGCATCCGCAAAATCGCCAGCGCGCCCAGCTTGACCACCCGCGTCCGTGCCGCTTCTTCCAGTTCGAAGGTCGCCGGCTCGCCGGGTTTGAAACCCTCCAGATACTCCATGGTCAGCACGCTGGCGCTGCTCAGTTCCCGCATCATGCGCGGAAACACGATGGCCGGCAGGTCGTGAAAATGCGCGGCGAAGGTTTCGCCGTTGTCCGCCTCGCTGTTCAGGTCCAACTCGCGGACGGTATAGACGCGGAATTCCCCGATGATGGCGGCTGGCTGGTAATGGGGAATCAGCCGGTTCAGCACGCCGCCGAGCAGACGCAGCAACACCAGATCAGCCAGCACCGTCTCGCGCGCGCCGGGCTTGAGCACCTTGATCACCACCGCCTGGCCAGCGCGGGTCGTGGCGCGATGCACCTGCGCCAGCGAGGCGGAACCGAGCGGTTGCTCCTCGACGTGGGCGAACAACGCCGCCAGCGGTTGCCCCAGCTCGGCCTCGATCACCGCGCGAATCGCCGGAAAGGGCGCGGCGGGAACCTGGTCGAACAGGTTTTTCAACTCATCGGTGACGACGCGCGGCAACATGTCCTCGCGCACCGCCATGATCTGGCCCAGCTTGATATAGGTGGGACCGAGCCGCTCCAGCCGGAGGCGCAGTTGGACGGGGAACGGCAAACCGACCAGCGCCGGGTCCAATCCGCGCGCCGCCAGCGCCGCCGCCCGCCGGAGCAACCATCCCCCGCGCCCCACCGGCGGCAGAGCGCGCGCATAGGCTACCAGCCCACCGGCCAGCAACCCGCACCCTTCCCCATTGATCCGCAGCCAGCGCCACAACAACCGTCGGTAGCGCGCCAGCGGTTGAAACAGCGAGGGTGGAATAGCGCCTGAACCCGGCGCCGCGGGGACGGGAGACTGGGGGGGGGTGCGCGAATCCTCGGCCATGCGGCGAATAACTGGCGGCTATTGTTCTAAAATAATGTGGAAACAGTCGCGCGGGCGAAGCGCGCGAATTGAAGCAGTATAGCAACCCGACGAAGAAGCTCATGAAATTCGGGCGATAACCGTCCAAGCGATGCTTCTCGCAACCACGGGTCAGAACCGCTCGGCGCGCATCGGGGACTGTCGAGATTCATCCGCGGGCCGTAAAATGAGCAACGGCGGCTAGCGGCAAGGAGGGAATGATGCATACCAACCATCTTGGATTTGACGGCAAATCGTTTAGCCTGAAAGATTCGCGCGGGTTTTATCGCAACGCGGACTTTGACACCGCTTGCGCCACTCTTCTGCGGGGCATCCGGACCCGGCGGGGACTCCTGCTGTTGACCAGCGAGACCGGACTCGGCAAAACCTTGCTCCTGCACCGTTGCATGGCGGAAGCCGGCGACATCCGCTTCATCCTGCTCGGCAATCCTCAGCTCGATTTTCCCGATATCCTCAATTATCTGTGCGCCAATCTGGGATTGTCAGGCGACGAATTGGATGTCGAGCGGCAAAGCCAGCGATTACGCGACGCGCTGGCCGTACACGCCGGCCGGGGCCAGGCGGTCGCCCTGCTGATCGACGACGCCCATCACCTGCGCATCGACGCCTTGCAGCGACTATGGAAGTTCGTGGAGGAGTCGGCGGTCGAGGCCGACCAGCGTCCACAGGTCGTGCTGGCGGGGCTGCCGGAGATCGAGGGCAAGCTGCGTCAACCCGAGCTACGCCCGCTCCAAAAATCCCTCCAGATCCATTGCCGCCTCGAACAATTGAGCCAGATGGAAACGGGCTTGTTCATCGCCCACCAGTTTGAGGTCGCCGGCCACGCCGACGATCGGCTATCGCCAGCCGTGATTGAACGGATTGCTCACTACAGCCAGGGCGTGCCGCGGACCATCGCCTTGTTGTGCGACACGATCCTGCTGCTGGCCAGCTTGCAGGCCGGCGAACTCACGCCGACGATGGTGGACGAAGCCGCGCGAAGCTGTTTTCTCAGCGACTCCGCACCCGCGCCGCCCGTCACGCCCGGCTCCAGCGACGAATTCGACCTAGCCGGGACGGCGCTGGATTTCAACTTCGATTTTACTTTGGACGAGGCGTCCGCCGCCGAACAAACCGTTGCCCTCGCCCCCACCAGACCGGCGAAAACCGCCCCGATCCAAGCAGGCGCCTCGCAATCGGCGGGCATGGCCGCGAACGCCGATTCCACCCCCGCGCCCCCACCCGTTCAATCCCCTCCCACCCCTGCCCCCGCGCCCCCACCGGCCAAACCCGCCTCCGCGCCAGCGCTCCTGCCCCCCCTGCGCGCATTCCTGCAATTGCTCGATGAAATCGTCGCGAAACAGGATCGCAAAAACACGCGCGATCGCGAAGTTCTTCGCGGATTTCGCCACCGCTATCAGTGGCTGGCGCGCAACGCTCCTCCCGCGTGGCTGACCCACTACGAACAGCGGATGGCGCGGCTGGCCGAAACCCAACAGCCGATACTGGTGGCCCTGAGCATCACCCCGCATGCTGGGCCGGAACCCGGCGGCACCCTGGGCATCCTACTGATCAACCCCAGTTGGTGGCTGTACCGGGAAATCCGCATGCGGCTGCACAGCACCGATCTGGAATTTGTCAACGGCGGTCGGATGCTTTCCCTGCGCTTGCTCGATGGCCGGGACGCCCAGCCGGTGTATCTGGATTACCGGCTGACGCGGGCCGAACCGAAGCCGGCCACGCTGCAGATGGAACTCGATCTGCTCGACCACCGGGGAACCTGGCATGCCTATCGCGGCCCGGACGAAATCCGCCTGGCTCCGCCACGTCGGAGCGAGACCGCTTGGGGCGTCGGCCAGGAGGTCACGCTCGCCCCAGGGCGCGAGCAATTCTGGCTGGATACTCCTGAGTCGCGAACCGATACCGTCACCCTGGTCGGGGCGACCGGCGATCCGAGCTTCACATTGCCACTTGAATTGACGGTCGACGACGAACGCACCCACCGCCTACGGGCATCGGTCGCCGCCACTCATCAAGCGCTCGGTCGCGGCACAGCGCTTAGCCGGGCGTTGCTGCTGGCCGCCGATCCCACCCAGGCGCCGGCGCGGATCGAATTGGTGTCGCGCCCCTTCATCATCCTAGGGCGCTACAACCCCAGCACAGGCGCGGGTTTTGGCGATTTTGCCCTGGGTTTCATCCCGGAATACACCCGAATCTCCCGCTTGCACGCCGTGATTTGCGCCCTGGGCGACCAGTTGGCGCTAATGCCGGCCAGCGACCAGGATCGAACCTACACCGGCCAGAACGGCCAACGGCTGACGCGCGGTCAATGGCGCCTGCTGGAAGCGAACGACAATCTAGATATCTGCGATTTGTATCACCTCAAGCTGACGCTGGCCTGGGATCGCCATGGAGAGCACGACCCGACCCTGGACTGGGATCCCCAGGAGCCACGCGACAAGTTTGGCCATTATCTGCTCGATCTGGTCGACGTCCTGCACCAGCGTGACCAGCAAACTAGCAACGAGGACGTGCGGGCCATACTGAGAAACCGTTACGCCAATCTGGTATCGATCCAGGACCGGATCGCCGAGATCAATGGCGTCGGCAATCCAGGAACCCTCCTACACGCGCGGTTCGAACGCGACGACGAGGCCAGCCGGCAGGTCGTCCACTATTACGTGCCCAAGTGGCTGTCGCTGGGCAGTTCCCCGCAGGCCGGCCTGCCCATCACCGCTGCTGGAGTGGCGCCGCTCCACGCCGAGCTACTATTCCGTGAAGGCATGTACTGGATTCAGAACCTGGCGGGGCCAGGTTCGATCCAGGTCGGTTGTCACGGCCTGGCGACCAACGAGGTGCTGGCCCTGGAAACGGGCGACGTGTTAACGATCGGCGCGGCTCGGTTCGAATTCGAGGCCTATTGAGCTTGGCCCTCCTTGGTACGATTGGCTTTTGGCCGTCGGCATAATAGACTTCCGGCCCGTTCGCTCGATCACCCATCATCAGTCGCCAGGAGTTCATTCAGTGGAAATGAAGAACATCGCGCAAATGCTTCGATCTTTCCGGGAAGATCTGCCCCGCTCCAGCAAAACCGCCGCCGCCATCGACCAGGGCGCCCGCCTGGAGGAAATCTCGGAACTGGCCGAGGAAGAGGGTCTGCACAAGCTGGCTTCGGTGTTGTTTGAGGCCGAGCAGGAACCATTGCGCGCTTCCTAAGTGGTTCGAAGCGCGGCGGTTGCCGCGCGCCGTGGACTCCCTTCGTACCCCCCTGGTTTCCCCCGCCGACTTTCTGGACTGCCGCCCGCCGGGCGACGAGAGGAATTATAATGCCCGCCCGCGGTCATCCTGGCGTCGCTGTTGAACAGCTTCCACGATCAGGTAGGATAATGAAACATTTGGTCAAGGTTTTTCTGCGCAACCCTGGCGCCGCCTCGCTGGCCTTGTTTACCCGGGAAATCTGGGCCAACCCACGGGCCATGGGCGCGGCCTGTCCCAGCGCCCCCGCGCTGGCGAGTGGCATGGCGGCGCGCGTGCCGCTGGAACGGGACGGACTGGTGATCGAACTAGGGGGAGGGACCGGCGCGGTCACCGCCGCCCTGCTCAAGCACGGCGTGCCGCCCTGGAGGCTGATGGTGGTGGAACGCTCGCCGACACTGGCCCATCATTTGCGCCAACGCTTCCCACAACTGCGCGTCATTCAGGGCGATGCCGCTCAACTGGGCCATCTACTGGGCCACCCCCGGCCGCGTTTGAACAGCATCGTGTCCAGCTTGCCGCTGCGCTCCCTGCATCCAGCCACCACCCGAGCTGTCGCTCAGCAGTTTGAAACCCTGCTTGAACCCGGTAGCCTGCTGGTGCAGTTCACCTACGACCTGCGAGGCACCCACACCCGCCTCTTGCTCGGCTTTCGGCGGCTGTCCAGCAAGATTGTTTGGGGTAACCTACCACCGGCGCGGGTGGAAACTTTCGAGCGGATCTGATCAACGCGAGCCGCGTTCCCGCTCGCGGGCCTGTTCGGCCTGAATCGCGGTCAGGGCGACGGTGAACACGATGTCTTCCACCAGCGCCCCGCGCGACAGATCATTGACCGGCTTGTTCAAACCTTGCAGCATCGGTCCGATGCTGATCACCTCGGCGCTGCGCTGCACTGCCTTGTAGGTGGTGTTGCCGGTATTCAGGTCCGGAAAGATGAACACGGTGGCTCGGCCCGCCACTCGGCTATCCGGGGCCTTGCTTTGCGCCACTTCCTTGATGGTCGCCGCGTCGTATTGCAGGGGGCCGTCGATCAACAGATCGGGGCGCCGCTCGCGGGCCAGCCGGGTCGCCTCCTTGACTTTTTCCACGTCGCTGCCACTGCCAGAGGCGCCGGTGCTATAGCTCAGCATCGCCACCCGTGGCGCGATTCCGAAGGCCTGGGCCGAATCGGCGCTCTGGATGGCGATATCGGCCAGTTCCTCGGCGCTGGGGTCGATATTGATGGCGCAGTCGCCGTAAACCAGCACCTGTTCCGGCAGGCACATAAAGAAGATCGACGAAACTAGCCGGACGCCGGGTGCGGTCTTGATCAATTGCAGGGCCGGACGAATGGTGTTGGCGGTGGTATGCACCGCGCCGGACACCAGCCCGTCCACCTCGCCCAGGTACAGCATCACGGTGCCCAGCACCACGGCATCGTGCAATTGCTCCTCGGCCAGTCCCGGCGTCAATCCCTTGTGTCCGCGCAATTCCACCATGGCGTCGATGTAACGCCGGTCGATCTGGGTCGGGTCGATGATCTCGATGTCTGGCGGGATGGTCATGCCGCGTCGTGCCGACAGCCGGCGCATGCGCCCGGCGTCGCCCATCAGCACGCAGCGGGCGATACCACGCTGATGGCAGATGATTGCCGCCTCAATGGTGCGCGGTTCGTTGCCCTCGGGCAGGATGATTCGCTGGTTGGCGCGGCGGGCGCGCTCCACCAGCATGTGCCGGAACGCCGGCGGACTCAACCGACGCTCGGCGAGGGCGGTCAGCAGCGGCTCCTTCCAGTCCAGGCTGATGTGCGAAGCCACCGCCTCGGTGGCGCGCTGCATGCGGTCGCGATCGTCGATGGGTATTTCCAGGTTGATGTAGGGCAGGTACAACACCGACTGCATGGTGGTGTAGGGAATGGTCAGCACCGGCAGGCCAGCGTCGAGCGCCGGCCCGCATAGTTTCCAAATGCGTGGGTCGGGCTTGAGGCCGCCAGTCAACAGGATGGCCGCGAGGCGGGTACCGCTGATGGTCGCCATGCAGACCGCCAGCAGCAGGTCGTCGCGGTCGCCGGGCGTGATCACCAATGCCCCGGGCCGCAACTCCTGACAACTGTTGGCCAGGGTGCGGGCGCCCAGCGCCACATGGGTGACGCGCCGGTCCAACTGACCCTCGTTGATCGCCTGGGCGTCGATCATGTGCATGATATCCCGCACTCGCGGCGCGATCAGTTCGCGTTGCCAGGGAATGCAGCCGATCAACTTGAAGGTTTCCGGCCAGTGGCGAACGCATTCGGCTCGAAAGTCGGCCTCGTGGCTGACGCTGGAACCGTTTTCGGCGCGGCTGAAATCGAAGCGGATGTGGCCAGCCGGGTCCACGGGGGCGTCCAACAGATTGATAATGCAGCCCAGCATTCGCTCGTGGTGAATGCCACCGTAGGCGCGGGCCACCACTTCCACGGCATCGGCCACCTGGCGCGGCGTGTCGTGGCCGGGCGCGGCGACAATGATGACCTTGGCGTCCAGGCTTTGCGCCATTCTGGCATTGAGATGAGTACCGTAGGGTTGTTCCTCGGTATCGACCAGACCCTCGACCACGACGATGGCGGCGTGCTGGGCGGCCTGTTCGTAGCGGGCGATCACTTCTTCCAGCAGGATATTTTCCCGGCCATGGCCCAGCAGGTTCTCGGCCTCGGCCACTGGAATCGGTTCGGGCGGGGTCAGGCTGGTGACAGTGCGGGCCAGTCGGGTCGAGCGCTCCGGCCCAGTGTCGGTGGCGTGCGGCTGGCTGATCGGTTTACAGAAGCCGACGGGGATGCCCTCACGGTCGAGCGCATGCACCAGACCGAGGGCGACGGTGGTCAACCCAACCCGTTGCTCGGTGGGGACGACGAGAATGGCGGTGGTCATGGCCGTGCCTTTCTGGGTAAGCGATGTTGCAGTGCAGCGTAGCATATACCAGAACGGCCGGAGCGCCTAGCGCTCCCACCAGCGCAATTCCGCCGACGAATCGACCGCTCAATACGGCGGCAACAACCGTCGAAAACCGTGCGCCAGCACGATCAGCAGGAAGGCCAGATTGCGCGCCGGAATCGCCGGCCAGAAGTAACGTACTGGCTCGGTGAGCTGACCGCTGGCCGCGACAGTCACCAACCGCTCGGCCAGGACGCGCAGCAACCCCAGCGAACGCGGCCAATCGGTGATACCTGTCCGCCAGGGTTCCAGAATTCCCGGTTCTCCGACCGTCGCGCCCGCCAACGCGCCAGCAATCGCGCCGACGGTATCGGTGTCGCCACCGCAATCGAGCACCGTCGACAAGGTTTGCCGGTAATCGCCACCGTGCCGAAACCAGGCATAGGCCGCGATGGGAACGGTGTGGTAAATGTAGCCCGTCACGCCCTTCCCCAATCCGAGTCGATCCGCCAGTTCCGCGACGGTGCGATTTTCCCGCGCGGCGTGGTCCATGGCGTCCATCAGGGTTTGCCAATCGCGGTCGTCCGGACCACAGGCGCGGAGCAGGGTGATGAACGCATCCAGGGAGGGAGATTGGGTCAGTCGGTCGCGCACGATCCAGGCCGCCAGTTCGGCGATGGCGGTCGCGCCGATTAGGGCTTTCGGATCAGTGTGGGTGATCCGGGTCGAGGCAGCGATGAAGGCCGCCCGTCGCCGAGGATCGGCGGCGAAGAACGCGCCGATGATCGCCACCCGCATCGCCGGACCGTTGCCGGCGGACCGGACGCCGCTATGCGCGGGCGAAAAACCCAGCCACAGCTTGAGAATTGCCCGCAGCGTGGCGAAACCAATGCCGGCGGGCAAGGACAGCAGCCAACCGCGCAAACACCAGCCCAGGCGGCGGGCGAACCGCTCCGGTGAATCGGGATGACATAGCAGGCTCTGGGCGACGAAGATCGTATGCTCGGTATCGTCGCTGATCATGCCGTGCCCGAACGCCAGTCGGTGCCGCCAGCCGCTGTTATAAAAGCGCCGCGCGCGTCGGCGGGACAAACCCTCGGCCGGCAAGCCCAGCGCGTCGCCGACCGCCGTGCCGATCAGCAGGCCGCGTAACCGGAAGGTCCGTTCGGCGATGTCGTGGGTTTCTCCACTGGCGCCGGTGGGCAACACCGCGACCGTCACGCTGCCCATCCCTCGGGGCAAGCGATGCCGGCGCCGCCCAACCCGCAGTAACCACCAGGGTTCTTCGCCAGATACTGCTGGTGATAGCCCTCGGCGTGGTAGAACGGCGGCGCGTCGGCGATCTCGGTGGTGATCCGGCCGTGACCGGCGGTGGTCAATGCCTGTTGATAAACGTCCCGGCTGGCCAGGGCAGCGGCGCGCTGAGCAGCATCATAAACGTAGATGACCGAGCGATATTGCGTGCCGACATCGTTACCCTGGCGCATGCCCTGGGTGGGATCGTGCGACTCCCAGAACACCTTGAGCAAATGCGCGTAGGTGACGACGGCGGGATCAAAGACCACCAACACCACCTCGGCGTGACCGGTCAGGCCGCCGCAAACTTCCTCGTAGGTGGGATTGGGGGTAAAGCCGCCGGCGTAACCGACCGCGGTGCTGTAAACCCCGGTTTGGGTCCAGAGCTTCCGCTCCGCGCCCCAGAAGCAACCGAGGCCGAACAGCGCCTGTTCCATGCCGACGGGAAACGGCGGTTGGAGGGGATGATCATTGACATAATGATGGGTTGGCATGGACAACGGCGTGGAACGGCCCGGCGGCGCATCCTCCGGGCGAGGCATTTGAACGGAACGGCGCAACCACGACATGAGCATTCTCCGGGAGCAGGGAACGAGCGGCGAGTTTGACCGCATCCTCCCTGGCGCGGTTCGCCGCTTCGCTGCAACGCGGCTTGCGAGCGGGCGAGCGGCGGGTAATGCTATAGGCGAATCCTCAACCCGGAGAAACCGCCGTGCTCAAGCCTTTGTCCCTGACCCTGTGTTGCGTTGGTCTGTTGCCCCTGGCCACGCTCGCCGCCAGTTACGACTGCACCCGCGCCAGCACCGCCGCCGAAATCGCGGTATGCGACAACCCCAGCCTCAATCGCATGGATGAGGATCTGGCGGTGACCTATCGCTCCTTGCTTGACCGCTTGCCGCCGCGCCAGGCTGCCCACCTGCGCGATGATCAACGTTCCTGGCTGGTCGCCCGCGACAGTTGCGGGGCCGATGTGCGTTGCCTGCGCGCCCGCTACCAGGAGCGCATGGCGCGGTTGAACGAGTATTGACCCATCATGGCCGACGTTCCCCATGACAGTGGTGGACATCCCCACCGACGGGACCGACCACCCAGTTAGTGATGGCAATTTCTATGGACCAGGTTCAGCGCGAGAGCCTAGCGGCCACTCACCCCGCCGGAATATCCGCAGAAAAGCGTCGACGACCGCCGGATCGAATTGTTTACCCCTTTCGGATTCGATGTAGGCTGCCGCGTCCGCAATGGGCCAGGCTTCTTTGTAAGGACGGCTATGCGCCAGGGCGTCGTAAACATCCGCCACGGAAACGATCCGGGTGGACAGGGGAATCTCCTCGCCCTTCAGCCCCGCAGGATAGCCGCCTCCGTCCCAGCGTTCGTGATGGCTGCTGGCAATTTGCATGGACAGCGCCAACCATCGGTCCTGTTGGAGCAGGGTGGCGCCGATTTGGGTGTGGGTCTTGATGACGGAGAATTCTTCATCGGTCAGGCGGCCGGGTTTTTGCAGGATATGGTCGGGAATGCCTACTTTACCCACGTCGTGCAGGCGACTGGCCTGGCCTAGGCGGCAGGCCTCCTTCTGGCCGTAGCCCATTTCCAAAGCGATAAGTTCAACAAGGCGGGCGATACGGTTGATATGGTCGCCGGTGGCGGAATCCTTGTACTCGGCGACACGGGCCAGAATATCAATAATGTGGCTGTAGGACTGGGTAAGTTCAAGGTGCAAGCGCAGGTTTTCCAGGGCGCTGGCGCACTGGTTGGCCAACACGCTGAGCAAATTGTGGTCGTTGGCGCTCAGGTGCTGGGTGTGTTCAAGGTAAATAAAGCCTACCGGCCGCTCCTTGATTTTCAGGGGAATGATCAGGGAGTCGGGAGGCAGTCCCCTGGGAAGGTTACCCTGCACGAGGGCCTCGCCGCAGCGGTGACTGATCTCTTCCACCCGTTCCCACCCGGAAGGGTTCCCGCCACCGTTAAATTCGCCGGTGCCAGCCTGAACCTCGATTTGTTCGCCCTCAATGGTGACGATCATGCCTTCAATCGTGGCAATCAGGCCGCTTTCCCCCAATCTGAGCAGCCCGATCACCTGAGTAAGCACACCCTGGAAGAATTTTTCAACTGACTCCTGGCGGAAACCGTACATGTCCTGGGTAGCCGCCAACACGTAGGACAGGCCAGTCCGGTTCAGGTCGATAATACGCAAGTCCTGATAGGACTTGATGCCAGTACGCACCAGGGTATAGAGCCGCTGGGCAGTGATCTCGGTCTTATCGGTGTAACCATCAATGTCGAAGTGGTCGATTACATAACGCTCGGGAGCGGCGCCCGGCTGACCGGTACGGATGTGCAGCCGCATCAGGTGATCGCCCCGCTCGTTACGGATATGATCGACCAGCTTGAGACCGGCGTCGTCGCTTTCCATCACTACGTCGATGAGGGCCAACGCCACACCGCTCTCCGTGTCCAGGATAGCTTTGGCCTCGCTGGCGGAACACGCTTTGAGCAGGTGCAAGCTCTGGCCACTGTAGGTAAAATTTTTGAGATTGAGTTCGGTAAGCGTGTGAATGTCTTCCTCATCATCCACCACCAGGACTTTCCAGGATGGCTTCGGTCTCGCTAGCGGCGTGACCCCGAGTGCTTGGGCAGCATCTAGCGCCACGGAAGTCTTTCTGATGATTTTCATGCGGACGCTCCCTCGGTAGCGTTTTCCGACAAGGGATGTTCGATAGTCCAACGGGTACCTTCACCCGGGCTGCTCCAGCACTCGATCGTGCCCTTAAGTTCAGCCGTAACAAGATTATGACAAATATAAAGCCCCAACCCAGTCCCGCCGTGCTGGCGCCGGGTGGAGAAAAACGGCTCAAATATCCTTTGCTGGGTTGCTTCATCCATACCGCGCCCGGTATCCTCAAATACCCAGCATAGCTTCTTTTCCGGTACTTGCCGCACCCAGACGCGGATTGTTCCAGCCTCGCTCCCCTCAGCGAAGGCGTGGATGTAGCTGTTCATCAACAGGTTGGTGAGAATCTGGGCATAAACTCCCGGTTTGCCATAAATTACCAAATCTGGCGGACAATCCACGGTGAAATGGATGGCGGTGTGTTTGAAGGTACTGTGCAGGCTGTTTAGTACGTCATCCACCATCTCCGCCATCTTGAAGCGCCGCGCCCGTTCCGACGCCTGATCCACCGAAGTACGCTTGAAGCTTTGCATCAGTCGCGCGGCGCGATGCAGATTACTCAGGATGAGAGTAGCGGCGGCACGGATGGTATCAAGACTAGTGATAAGATCTTCTTCGCGCACCTCATCAGCCTGAACCAATATCTCCATTTCTTTCACCGTCTCCGCCATGTGAGAGGAAGCTCCAACAGCCACTCCGATCGGGGTGTTGATCTCATGGGCAAAGCCCGCCACCATACGGCCCAGCGAAGCCATTTTCTCACTTTGCACCAATCCGCGACGGGTTTCCTCCAGCTCTCGCACCTTGGCGTCGAGCGCCGCCACGCTACCGTGCAGGCGGCTGCGCGAGAGTGCGAGTAACCATGCGCCAATACCGAACACTAATACTACCCCCCCATAGGAGCCGAACACCCAATAGCGGATTTCCCGCGCGGTGGGAAAGGGATGATCAGCGGGGACGAAGGAAACCACCGTCCATCGATAATCGTCGGCCTGAACTGGGTGGGCGTTGGCTAGCGAAACCGAGCTTGGACCATTGCTGGAATGGAATCTCTGTCCTAACGGAAAGATAGTGGCAAAGGTAAAGACACCTTGGGAGGTGAAAAACTGGCCCTTGGGTTGACCCTGGATTTGGCGCCAAGCCTCCGGAAAAGCGTTAGCAAAGGTCACGCCGCGCCGCTCTTCATACATGAAACCCCATTCCTGGGTAACATCGGGATGCACGAACCAGTAACCATCTCGGTTGAGCAGATGCATTTCTCCGGCTAGGTCCGCGGCCATGGCCTTGAAGTCAGCAAGGAGGTAGGAAGCTAGATAGTTGAGCACCACGATCCCACGCTTTTGGCCCTGCTGGTCGAACACGGGCGTACTGAAGTAGATCACAGGCTTGAGGGGTTGTTCGATTTGGTTTTGTTCGATGTTGAGGTCGAGGGGTGAGACCGAGACGGCGCCGCGCGGCAACTCGAAAGCGTCGTTGAAATAGGGGCGGTTAGCTTTATTTTGCAGTTCGCCATCCAGAACGATGCCAGGTTGACCCTTGTTGAAATTGATCCGCACGACTTCCATCCCAGTTTCATCCAGATAACGCACCTGGTCGTAGATACCCTTGCGACTGGCGAGATGCAGCAGTTCCGCCGCCAACGCTACCTTGGTATTGAAGCCGTCGCGATCCAGCAGGTGATGGAGTTCATCCAGTTCGGAGAGGAACAGTAGATCGCTCACAATAGCGTTGAAGGTCAATTGAATGATGCGCGCCTGTAGCGCCATGCGGTTGTGAATATCGGTTTCCAGGATACGGCGACGGTTGGCTTGCTCCATGTTCAGAAACAGCCAGGCTATCAGGCTAGCCAGTATGAATAGTGGCAGAAACAGCCCCAGAAAGGTTGTCCGGGTTGACGTCAGTCGTAATCCAACGGCGGAACGCGAGGCGATTGGGTCCGTCGCAAAGGTTGTTTCGGGCTGGCTGGATGATGAAACGCTGGGAAAGGCCATTCTGTATTCCAAAAATTGGAAGCGTTCAAACTCCTCCTCCAACGGGGAAAATAGGGAGTGGAGAATGGTAGCGATACCAATGAGTTACCTCTAACCCCCTTTCATTGAAAAGGAAATGAACGACCGACAGAAGTAAAGTACAACATATAGTACAAAGCTTATGGTCATGCGCGGCAACCTAATTTTTCACGCGACGGGACTGTGCATGGCTGATGATCTGGTCACGCCGACAGTCCCGAGCGCGGACAAGTTCGGATGACGGGAAAGGTTCAGCAAGTCGATCACTCCCACCGAAATGCCCAAGTCCCCACCGCCATGAAGCCGATGCTCATGGCGCTCAGCGCTAGCAGATGTCCGGAGATTGCCGCCAAGCCGGCCCCGTCGATCATGATCGCTCGCGCCGCGTCGATGATGTGCGTCAATGGCGCCAGTTGCGCGCACTGTTGCAGGACTGGATGAACACCTTCCAACGAAAACCATACTCCGGATAAGAACGTCATCGGCCAACTGAGAACGTTCAAGATACCGGCGGCAACTTCCTCGCTGGTGGTACGGGCGGCAACGATCAATCCCAGACTGATCAGGCTGATCGCCCCCACCAAAAACACGATGCCCAAATCGAAGTAGGAACCGTGCATCGGGAGACCGATCACCCCATCGGTTCCGGCGAACACCAACGCGGTGGTGGCCAGAATCAGCCAAAGCCGCGAGACGACCTGGGCCGATAGAAACTCCACCGGTGTCAACGGCGTGGCTTTCAACCGCTTCAGCATCCCGTTTTTCCGGTAACGGACAATGACGTAGCCGACCCCGAACAGGCAACTGAACATCATGTTCATCGCCAGGATGCCCGGCGCGATCCAGTCCACGTAGCGGATGGCCCGCCCGCTCACGGTCTGTTTGTCGAACGCGGCGGTCGCATCGGAACCGCGCAGTACCCGCTCCAACATGTAGCCCTTGGGGGACTCGTCATTGATCCAATAACGCCGCCCGGCCAAGTCGACTAGCATGTCCAGTTGGTGGCGTTCGACCTTGGGCAAGGCGGCGGCCAAATCGATGATCGGGATGAACTGGATATAGCGGGTGTTGAAAAAGGCACTCGCGCCCCTACCAGCGGTGTCGCCCAATACACCCACCTTGTAGAGCGCCAGCCCTGGTCCGGAAAATGCGACAGCAAAACCAGCAATCAGGGAAATGGGAAACAGCAAATTCCAGGTCAGGGTGGAGCGGTCACGCAGGAACTCGCGGTTGCGGCAAACGAAAACGGCCCAGAAACGCTTGAAATTCATGCCCGCAGTTCCTGTCCCGTCAGTTCCAGAAACAAATCCTCCAGGGTGCGCGGCCGGATTTGTAACCGCGCCAGCGAGATATTCCGGGCCAATAACTCCCGGATGGCCGCATTGACATCGCGGGTCAGAATTTCCACCGCTTCCCGGCTCCGCATCACGGTCAGCGTCAGCTGCGGCGCGGGATCGGGAAAATCCGCCAGGGGCAGTTGCAGCACCACATCGTCGAAGTGCGCAGCCAGCAACTCGCGCGGAGCGCCCTGAGCGATGATCCGGCCATGATCCATGATGGCAACCTCATCACACAGGTGATAGGCCTCCTCCATGTAATGCGTGGTTAACAGAATGGTCTTGCCGCGCGCCTTGATCCGATGGATCAGTTCCCAAAAGTTGCGGCGGGCCTGCGGGTCGAGGCCGGTGGTGGGTTCGTCCAGAAAAATCAGTTCCGGATCGTTGACCAGGGCGATGGCCAGCAACAGCCGCTGGCGCTGACCACCGGACAGCTTGCGCGTGTCACGATCCAGAAACTCGCCCAGCGCGCAGGCTTCGATTAGTTCGCCCAGCGGCAGAGTACGATGGTAGAAACTGGCGAACATCCGCAGATTTTCCCGGCCAGTCACGTAGTCCTGCAAGGCCGTGGACTGAAACATGATGCCGATGTCCTGGCGGAATTGGGGACCGAGCGGCTCGCCCCGGTAGCGGATCAAACCACTGGTGGGCTCCTGGATGCCCTCCAGCAATTCGACCGTGGTGGTCTTGCCCGCGCCGTTGGGACCGAGCAGACCGAAACAACACCCGGCCGGCAACGCCAAGTCGATGCCGTTCACAGCCTCCACGCCGCGAAAGCATTTGATCAGATTGTGGGTTTCCAGCAGGACGGTCATGGGATTGGCGCATCCGTATCCGCGCGGCTGAATGAAAAAGGCGGGTGGCGCCGCGCGTCCCCGCCTCCACCGAACAGGAAGCTCGTTACCCGATCACGCCCTCATTCCGTGGCCACCAGATCCTCGCCATCATCGTTCTTGTCCTCGGCGATGGCCTTGATCTCTGACTCGCTGCTCTCGAACAAGTGCCCGGTACCGCCAGCTGGCTGGCTGGGCACCCAGTTATGTCGCCGTTGCAGATGATAGGCCAGACCGGTACCCGCTGGAATCAGCCGGCCGACGATGACATTTTCCTTCAAGCCGCGCAGGTCGTCGCGCAGGCCGCGCACCGCCGCCTCGGTCAGCACCCGGGTGGTTTCTTGGAACGAGGCGGCGGAAATGAACGATTCGGTCGCCAGCGACGCCTTGGTGATGCCCAGCAACAACGGTTGCCAGAGCGCCGGCATCCGACCCTCGGTATGAGCCCGGTCGTTTTCCTCCAACACCCGGGGCCGCTCGACCTGTTCGCCCGGAATGAACGGCGTATCGCCCGAGTGGAGAATCTCAACCTTGCGCAACATCTGGCGGATGATCACCTCGATGTGCTTGTCGTTGATCTTCACACCCTGCACCCGGTAGACATCCTGGATTTCCTTGATCAGATAGGCGGCCAGCTCCTGCACTCCCAGCAACCGCAAGATATCATGTGGGTTGGGCTCGCCGTCGGCGATCACTTCGCCCTGCTCGACATGCTCGCCGTCGAACACGCCGACATGCCGCCATTTGGGAATCAGTTCCTCGTACAGGATATCGCCGCCCTTGTCGCGGATCACCAACCGCTGCTTGCCCTTGGTTTCCTTGCCGAACTCGATGATGCCGGACTTCTCGGCCAGAATCGCCGGTTCCTTGGGTTTACGCGCCTCGAACAGGTCGGCGACCCGTGGCAGACCGCCGGTGATATCGCGGGTCTTGGAGGATTCCTGGGGAATGCGGGCGACAACGTCGCCAACCGCCACTTCGGCGCCGTCGGCCAGACTGACGATGGCTCCGGCCGGCAGCGGATACTGCGCCAGGGTACTGGTACCGGGGATGAACAGGTCGTTGCCGTATCCATCCGTCAGCCGCACCAGCGGCCGTTTGTCCTTGCCCAGAGCACCGCGTTGCTTGGGATCCATCACCACCAGGCTGGACAGGCCGGTGATCTCGTCGGCGTGTCGTTGCACGGTGATGCCTTCCTCGAATTCGGCAAAATGGACGAGCCCCGCGACCTCGGTCACGATCGGATGGGTATACGGATCCCAACGGGCGATGACCTGGCCGGCCTCCACCAGACTGTCGTCCACCGCCGACAGTTCGGCACCATAGGGGACCTTATAACGCTCCCGCTCGCGGCCTTGATCATCCACCAGGGTAATTTCGCCCGAGCGCGATACCGCCACCCAATGGCCATCCCGCCGCTGCGCCACTTTCATCCGATGCAGTCGCAGCTTGCCCCGGGATTTGACTTGCACGCTGTTGACCACCGTGGTGCGGGAAGCCGCGCCCCCAATGTGGAAGGTGCGCATGGTCAATTGGGTGCCCGGTTCGCCGATGGACTGAGCGGCGATCACGCCGACCGCCTCACCGATATTGACTCGGTGACCGCGCGCCAGGTCGCGACCATAGCAAGCCGCGCAGACTCCGTAACGAGTTCGGCAGGTGATGGCCGAACGCACCAGAATCTGGTCGATATGCAACGCGTCCAACTTTGCCACCCACTGCTCGTCCAGCAGGGTGCCGGCGGGGATGGCGACATCGTCGCCGCCCGGCACGAACACATCGCGGGCCGCCACCCGACCCAGCACTCGATCACGCAGCGGTTCCTTGATATCGCCTTCCTCAACCACCGGCGTCATCCACACCCCTTCCTGGGAACCGCAGTCGGGCTCGGTCACCACCATATCCTGGGCCACGTCCACCAGCCGCCGGGTCAGATAACCCGAATTGGCGGTCTTGAGCGCGGTATCGGCCAACCCCTTGCGGGCACCGTGCGTGGAGATGAAATACTCCAAAACGCTCAGTCCCTCACGGAAGTTGGCCTTGATCGGGGTTTCGATGATCGAACCGTCCGGCTTGGCCATCAGCCCGCGCATGCCGGCCAACTGGCGAATCTGCGCCGCCGAGCCGCGCGCCCCGGAATCGGCCATCATGAACACCGCGTTGAAGGTCGGCTGGCGGACGGTCTGGCCCTCGCGATCGACCACCAGTTCGCTACCGAGGTTGTCCATCATCGCCTTGGCCACCTGGTCGTTGGTGCGCGACCAGATATCCACCACCTTGTTGTAACGCTCGCCCTTGGTGACCAGACCGTTGGCGTACTGCTCGTCGATTTCCTTGACTTCCTGCTCGGCCTTCTCCAACAACGCCGTTTTCTTGGTGGGAATCCGGAAATCCTCGAACCCGATCGAGGAACCCGAGCGGGTGGCGTAGTGGAAACCGGTGTACATCAGTTGGTCGGCGAAGATCACCGTATCCTTCAATCCCAACCGCCGGTAGCACTCGTTGATCAGCCGAGAGACGGTCTTCTTGGTCAAGACCTGATTGATCAGCGCGAAGGGCAGACCCTGGGGCAGAATCTCGGACAACAGCGCCCGCCCCACTGTGGTCTTGACCCGCGCCAACGCTTGGCGAGCCTGGCCGGTGGCGTTGATTTCCTTGCACGGCAGGCGTACCTCGATGCGGGCGTGCAAATCCACCAGCCGGTTCTCGTAGGCGCGGTGAACCTCGCGGACATCGGCGAACACCATGCCCTCGCCCGGCACATTAATCCGTTCGCGGGTCAGGTAATACAGCCCCAGCACCACGTCCTGCGAGGGCACGATGATCGGGTCGCCATTGGCTGGGCTGAGAATGTTGTTGGAGGACATCATCAGCGCCCGCGCTTCCAACTGCGCCTCGATGGACAGCGGGACATGCACCGCCATCTGGTCGCCGTCGAAATCGGCGTTGAAGGCGGTGCAAACCAGCGGATGCAATTGAATCGCCTTGCCCTCGATCAGCACCGGTTCGAAGGCCTGGATGCCGAGGCGGTGCAACGTGGGCGCGCGGTTGAGCATCACGGGATGTTCACGGATCACTTCTTCCAGGATGTCCCAGACCACCGGTTCCTCGCGCTCGACCATCTTCTTGGCCGCCTTGATGGTGGTGGCCATATCCTTGTATTGCAGCTTGCTGAAGATGAACGGCTTGAACAGCTCCAGCGCCATCTTCTTGGGCAGACCGCACTGATGCAGGCGGAGGGTGGGACCGACCACGATCACCGAGCGGCCGGAGTAGTCCACCCGCTTGCCCAGCAGATTCTGGCGGAACCGGCCCTGCTTGCCCTTGATCATATCGGCCAGCGATTTCAGCGGGCGCTTGTTGCTGCCGGTGATCGCCCGGCCACGTCGGCCGTTGTCCAGCAGTGAATCCACCGCTTCCTGCAACATCCGCTTTTCGTTGCGGACGATGATGTCGGGAGCCGACAGTTCCAGCAACCGCTTGAGCCGGTTGTTGCGGTTGATCACCCGTCGGTAGAGATCGTTGAGATCGGAGGTGGCGAAGCGCCCGCCGTCCAGCGGCACCAGCGGCCGCAGATCCGGCGGCAGTACCGGCAGCACGGTCAACACCATCCATTCCGGCTTGTTGCCGGAGTGGAGGAAGGATTCCACCAGCTTGAGCCGCTTGGACAGTCGTTTGAGCTTGGTTTCGGAACCACACTCCAGGATATCCCGGCGCAAATCGACGACGAGTTGTTTCAGATCCAAACCGTGCAGCAACTGGTAAATCGCCTCGGCTCCCATCCGGGCGTCGAAGTCGTCGCCGTACTGCTCGACCGCGTCCAGGTAGGCTTCGTCGGTCAGCATCTGGCCTTTTTCCAACGAGGTCATGCCGGAATCGATCACCACGTAGGACTCGAAGTACAGCACCCGCTCGATATCACGCAAGGTCATGTCCAGCAACAGTCCGATCCGCGACGGCAGCGATTTCAAGAACCAGATGTGCGCCACCGGCGAGGCCAGTTCGATATGGCCCATCCGCTCGCGCCGCACCTTGGCCAGGGTCACCTCC